>JASURT010000151.1 GCA_030446435.1 Candidatus Ozemibacter sp. | reverse complement strand
TATCTTGCCAAAGGTTCCGTTTCCAAGGTCTTTGGCTATTACAGCGCAGCGCCGGTTTTCAATACAGATTCAGAAGTAATGGGAGTCGCGGTTATAAAGGTTGAATTGACCAATCATATAGCTGAACACCTCCCTAATATCCCTGCCATTGCTTTAATTGACGAAAACTCGGATCTTGTTTCGAGCAATCGCTCTGATGGATTCTGGCAAACTATTTTGCCGGTAAACCATTTGGTATTCAAAAGATTCGACAGTTTTGAAAATGAACCAACCTGGATGCAAATCGGTTATAGCTCTATCGAAAATGACAAAATCAGACACATATTCCAGGGCCGGGCATTCCTCTGGCGCTACGACATGTCATTTTCAAAGTGGTCTTTTGTTGTTCTTGATAGCTCGAGTCCTTTTGCCTGGGCCGTAATTCTTGGTATAAGCATGACCTTGTTTGCCTGTGTAATTGCGCTTGGAATATCGGTGGTCTGGGTAATCACCCTGAAAACGGCGCTTGAATCAGAAAAGGGAGCGAGAATTTATCAGACGCTTGTCGAAGGGGCTTCTGATATCGTTGCCCTGATCGATCTTTATGGCAATTTTATCGCCTTGAACGAAGCGGGCAAAAAGGAGTTTGCCGCGGATCCTGAAAGTTTGCCTTCAGTAAGACTTGCTGAACTCTGGCATGAAGAATCTGCACAGGTTGTTAGAGAAGCGATTCAAAAATCGCTTAGCGGTCAAAAGATTTCTTGCGAAGCTTATAGAATTGACGATGATGGCATTGTTTCATACTGGGAATTATCTCTGAACCCGGTAATCGAAGAACAGAGCCGGCCAAGCAAAATAATAGGCATTTTCCATAATTTCACCGAAAGGAAGCTCGCGACCCAGGAATTAAGAAAAGAAAAAGATCTAACCGAAAATCTGCTCAATACAGCACAGGCGATAATTCTCATGCTTGATACGAGCGCGAGAGTAATTCGGGTTAACCGCTACTTTTACGAATTGACCGGCTTTACCCCTGAAGAAGTTATAGGTGAAGAATGGTTGAAAAAATTCGTTGCCGAACAGGACCGAATTAGGGTTTCTTCATTTTTTCAGAAATACTCCCCAAATATGGGAGTTCAGCCTCTGCTGAACCAGATTGTTACCGCTGACGGTCGATCGCTGGATATTGAGTGGAAAAACCGGACTTTGCGCGATGAAAATCGCAAGGCTATCGGCATAATCGCCGTTGGACAAGACGTAACTCAGCATCTGGTAACACAAAACACTCTTAGAGAAAGCAAATCAAAGTTTGCCATGCTCAATAACTGTTTTGTCCGATTCGGCAATTCACCACGCGAAAATATCGATCTTCTGGGGGAAATTGCCTGGATGTTGACCGGGTCAGATATTGTCATGATCAAAGAGTTGCAGAACGGCCAGTTTGTTAACCTCAATGTTTCTTCGATCTCAGACGAACTGGCAGAGCTGGTCTCCTGCAAACTTGTTTTCAACGATAGAATCGCTTCATTAGGCAAAGATCCTATTTTCATCAAAAACCTGCAGACCGCTGATGGTTTCGCGGATTGCCAGGATAAGCTAGCATCAGCCGTAATTTGTGCCGTTTACCTCGAAAAAGAAATTGTCGGCGCCATGTTCTGCTGCTTTGAAAAAGAAATGGAAGGCTTTTCAGAAGAGGACATGAATCTTATCAGCATCGTTGCAAGGGCGGTGGGTGTCGAAATAGCCCGGCTCAGAGAAGACCAACAGCTGCGAAATGCGATCGAAGAGCTGGCATCACGCGATAAGCGCATGTCTCTTGAAATGCAGATTGCCAGAACCGTACATCGTTCTTTTTTGCCCGATTCGGCACCGAAATTTCCGCCTTATGAAATTGGCTTTGTTTTCAGGCCTTGTTTCAGTGTTGGTGGCGATTATTTCGAATTCATACCCTTTAATGAGAAGAATCAGCTCGGAATACTTTTTGCCGACATAAGCGGCCACGGGGTTGCCGGAGCTCTTTTATCTTCGATGCTGAAAGTCATTCTTTTTGCGGCGACCGACGAAAACAACGAACCTTCTGCGGTTATAAGCAAAATGAATGACCAGATTGAAGAAAACTTTCCTGAAGGGTATTTCGTCGCAGCGTTTTTTGCGCTTCTTGACGAAAAATCTGATTCGATTGTCTTTTCCAGTGCTGCTCCTGAACCTGCGCTTCTGTTGCATAAAGACGGCAGCATCGAAAGAATTGGTCGTGGCGGCCAGCCAATGGGTCTGTTGCCCTCCGAATTCACTGATGAAGAGACCTTTGCCACAACTACTGTGAAAATGAATTCTGGTGATACACTTATATTCTTCACAGATGGCTTAACCGACATAAAAATTTCTGAAACAGAAAGAATCGGTCTTGACCGACTTTGTGACTGGCTCTCAGAGCTTGCAGGCCAGACACCGGAAAAACTTACCGAAGAAATATTCGCCAGAGCCGAGAAAGCTGCGATCGAAAAAGGTATAGACGACGACATCATGCTTCTGGCAATTTCTAGAGACTAGACCACAAATTTCCTGAACTCATAATCATCCCATCAATTTTTGACGATCAACTTTTGTCTTGCATGAAGAAGTTAAATGATTTTAAACTATTCTGCTTGGTTCTAAAATTACACTAATAGTTAACCCAAGGAGGAAAGGATGCTGCAGGAATTTTCCTATCAGGCTCCAACTACCCTTAAAGATCTTTATTCACTGCTTAAGAAGCGTGCCGGCAAGGCCGTCATTCTGGCGGGCGGAACAGATCTGATGGTAGAAATGCACAATAACTGGATCGCGCCGGAAATGCTGGTTGATATCAAAAAGATTCGCGAATTAGGCGAAATAAAATTCAGCCGAAAAGAAGGCCTTTCAATTGGTGCAACCGTTGTTTGCACTGAACTGATCAAAGATAAAAATGTTCAGAAGTATTATCCGCTTCTTGCTGACGCGGCCCATAGAATTGGTTCTCACCAGCTGCGTAACCGGGCGACAATCGGCGGCAATCTATGCACTGCTTCACCCTGTGCAGATATGGGTTGCTCATTGCTTGCTCTTGGCGCTTCTGTTGAGCTTGGCTCGGCTGATGGTGTCAGAATTGTGGCACTTAAAGATTATTTCACCGGTCCCAAGAAAACACAGATTCAAAAACATGAAGTTTTGCAAAGAATCATCGTTCCAATCGATATGGCCAATGCTGAATGGGGCATGCGAAAGCTAAAAAGAATCAAAGGGCATGATCTTGCACTGATAAGTGTTGCCATGGCCAGAACCGCTGGGGTAATGCGTGTCGGTATCGGTTCATGCGCGCCGACTCCGGTTGTCACAGTTGATTTGCCGGCTTCTGCCTCTCTTGACAAGGTTAAAGAGGCCACTTTTAAAGCTGTTTCGCCAATAGACGACGTTAGAGCTTCGAAAGAATACCGCCTTTTCATGACCGGTGAATATGTTGAAAGCGTCTATGCTGAACTCACCAGAGGAAGGAGCAGGAAATGAAAATAAGCTTGAAAGTTAACGGAAGAAAATACACCAGAGATGCATCAGAATCAAAAAACCTGCTTCATTTCATTCGAGAAGACCTTGGCCTGACCGGCACCAAGGAAGGTTGTGGCGCCGGTGAATGTGGCGCATGCACAATCATAATGAACGGCCGAACCGTGAATTCATGCCTTATTTTGGCTGTTGAAGCTGATGGCGCTGAAATTGAAACAATCGAAGGCGAAGCAAAAAATGGCAAGCTTTCAAAATTGCAGCAGGCTTTTCAGAAGAATCACGCTGTTCAATGCGGTTTCTGCACCCCAGGAATGATTATGTCTGCCAAAGCTTTGTTGCAAAAAAACGCCAAACCCAGCGTCGAAGAAATCAAGGCCGCGATCGAAGGAAATTTCTGTCGGTGCACCGGCTACCAGCAGATTATTGAAGCTGTTCAGGATGCTTCCGGTCAGCTCAAGAAAAAGGGGGAACTGAAGCGTGCTTGATAACATGGATAAAAAAAATCTGAAATACATCGGTAAAGATCAACAGCGCGTTGATGCCACTGAAAAACTGACTGGCCAGGCCCTTTATGCCGGCGATCTTGAATTTGCCGGAATGCTGCATGGAAAAGTTCTTCGCAGTCCTCATGCGCGCGCGCGAATCAAAAAAATCGATGTCAGTAAAGCCAAACGTCTTGAAGGTGTTCACGCAGTTCTTACCGGCAAAGACCTCGACTACCGGGTTGGGTTGTATCTGGTAGATAAATATATTCTTGCCAAAGACACAATCAGGCATTTTGGCGAAGCAGTCGCTGCTGTGGCTGCCGAAACCCCGTCTCTGGCTCAGAAAGCCATCGATCTTATCGAGATCGAGTATGAAGTGCTTACCCCATTTCTTGAACCCAAAAAGGTTTTTGATAAGAAAGCGCCGCTGGTTCATCCTGATCTGGGTAGCTACGACTATGTCGAAGCTGTTTTTACCCCTGTTCCCGGCACTAACATTGCCAATCACACAAAACTAAGAAAAGGCGACATCGATAAAGGCTTTAAGGATGCTGACCTGATTGTTGAACGAGAATACACCAACCCGAATGTTCAGCATGTGCCCATGGAAACGCACATCGCCATCGGTAAATGGGATATGGGCGATAAAATTACCATTCATACTTCAGCTCAATCACCATTTACGGTAAGAAACCTTTTTGCGCATGCGTTCAAGATTCCACACTCAAATATCAGAGTGGTTATTCCATACGTTGGCGGCGGTTTTGGCGGAAAAGCAGGAATTCATCTGGAACCCCTGTGTTGTTGTCTGTCTAAGGTTGCCGGCGGTCGCCCGGTTAAGATTCAGGCCAGCCGTGAAGAAGAATTCAGCCTGTTGCCTTGTCGTTCAGGTCTTGTTTACAACATCAAGACCGGGGTTAAGAAAAACGGCAAGATCGTCGCCCAGAAAATGACAATGTATTGGGATGCCGGAGCTTACGCAGACTATGCCGTAAATGTTACCCGCGCCTCAGGCTTTTCTGCTTCAGGCCCTTATGAAATCGAAAATGCCTGGGTCGACGCCTATACCGTTTATACAAACAAGCCTTTCGGCACAGCTTATCGTGGTTTCGGCCATGTTGAATTCAGCTGGGGCATGGAACGTCACATGAATTACGTCGCAGACCAGCTTAAGATCGACCCGCTCGAGTTCAGACGAATTAACGCTTTAAAGCCGGGTTCAAAGACAATGACCGGTGAAGAAATTGTCGCCAATACCGGCAATGTAACCAGTTGTATGAATGCAGTGGCAAAGTCGATTAATTACGGAAAACTTACAGCCGGCGAAAAGGCACGCGAAAAGAAAACCGGCATGAAAATCGGCAAATCTGTCGTTGCTTTGCAAAAAGCTCCGGCAATGCCACCGTTTACAGGCACAGTGCTGATTCTTAAACTGAACGAAGACGCAACCGTGACTGCAAGCCATTCGCTGACAGATTATGGAATGGGCACCTATACTTCTATTGCCCAGATAATCGCCGAAGTCCTTCGCTGGCCTATCGAGCGTATCAGAATTCCAATCGAAACAGATACCGACAGAGATCCTTACGACTGGCAGACAGTGGCTTCGAAAGGCCTTTTGCTTTCAGGTAACGCCGCAATTCTTGCAGCTAAAGACCTTCTTGATAAGGCATATGATGTCGCAGCTCAAGCCCTCAGGGCGCAAAAATGCGATCTTGACCACGATGCCGAAAAAGTTTTCGTCAAGCATCACCCGGCAAGCCACATTACCTTCAAACAGATGGCAGTCGGCTACGCCTACCCGAACGGCAACGCGATCTGTGGACCCATTATCGGTGTGGGCAGATACATTGCTCAGGGGCTGACCAATCTCGATAAAGAGACCGGCCAGGGTAGCCCTGCACTTGACTGGACATTCGGTGCTCATGGTCTGATTGTTGAAGTCGATGAGAAGACCGGTGCCTATAACATCATCAAAGTTGCTTCAGCTTACGATGTTGGTTGTGTAATCAACGAAGCTTCAGTTCGTGGTCAGGCCATCGGTGGTATGATTCAGGGGCTTGGCACAGCAATGTGCGAAGGTTACATTTACAACGACAAAGGCCAGTTGCTGAACCCGTCTTTCACTGACAACAAGATTCCTACCAGTCTTGATATTCCTGAAGAGATCGATTGTATCGCGATTGAAACTCCGCAGATTGACGGCCCATTCGGCGCCCGTGGGGTGGGGGAACATTCTATGATCGCAGTTTGTGGGGCCTTGGGCAATGCGATCGAGCAGGCCACCGGCGCAAACCTTACTCACATGCCGATTCGTCAGGAAGATGTCTGGAAAGCTCTTCAGAAGCCAAAAAGTGCTTCGACAAAAAAGGCTAAAACTGCCGGCACTTCCAAATCAAAAGCTAAAGGCAAAAAGAAATAGGTTTAAATAGCTTTGAAGCCCGTTGTTCGAGATAAGACCCGAACAGCGGGCTTTTTCATTTTCATCGAAACTCATTTGAATCTGTGAATGGTTTCGATGTGGGTGCCGCTCCAGCGGGTAAGCCTGAGTTCGATGCCGTTAAGAACCGGTTGCCTGCCTGAAAAAAGGTGCTGCGGTGCGTGCCAGTTTTTGGGGCGGTCTTTTAACTTAAGCCCTGGAAAGCAGGTAATATGAGGAGGCCAGTCCTGCCAGGGTTCATAGTGCAGATGATACTTTTCAAGGGGGCGGGTCAATTCTTTGTGCAGTCTGAGAACTTCTCCCTTTTTTTCAGCAAGCAGTGAAATGCTGCAAAAGTCATTAAGCTCGTTAACGTATTCATACGCACTCTTGATGTTTACTTCAACCGGAAGGTGCCTTGGGGTTTTGAGCTCTATCTCTTCGATTATTTTCGGATAATGCGGTTCATCACATTGAAAATAATGCACGGTCAGATGATGCTCTATCTCAGGAAAAGGCCGACCGGGACAATAACCGGCATAAAGCTTTCTTGAGATGCTGTTAAGATAAGCTTTTGAAGCTTCATCAAAAAAGAGAACGAGAAAGTGTCGTAAAGGAATCATGATTGAATTCTATACTCTTTATCAGATAATCTTATCAAGCAAAATAAATGATTATCTCTTTTTTGCAAATTAAGGAAAAGGTATCGCAGGCAGATCATTGGCGATTATGCCGATGCTTTGACGATGAAAATTTTGAGCCTTTAAATCAATTTTTGAAAAGAATCTGATTCCGGCGGCCTGAGAAATAATGAATGCCCGGTAAAAGTTATCGGCTTCACCTTTGAATTGCTGGCGCAATGCATCGGCATTTCTGGCGGCCAGACCTATTGACTCTATGAAATGAATTGAAAGAGTCAGGTTGCAGCTGTGCTTTGTTTCAAGCACTTTCAGTAAATGCAACCCGCGCAGGGCAGCCAGCTGAACCTGTAAAAAATCTTTCTTTGCGGCGGCTTTGAACACTTCAAATTGAAAATTTTTAAGGAATTGCTTAAACAATTTTTGGCCGTCAGCGTCAAGAGTGTTTGTTCTTTCAAGATCTGCGCCGGCCTGTTTTATATTACCCATCGAAACGAAATCATTTTTCAGAACCGGAATCCCGGCTTTCCAGAATTTTTTTGCCCATAGATCAAAGAGGCGGGAAATGGGTAAAAGGGCGTATTCAAGAGAGGTGTAAAGCTTTGATAGGGTTGCAGTTTTACCGTTCGAAATTTGCTTATAGTATTTTGCCCGGTCTTTGTTAACTTTTATGGCTTCCTTTACATGGTGGGTGAATGGTCGTTCTATTGCGTCAGTAGTTTCTTCATTTCTAGAAGAAGCATGAAAATCAATTCGTCCGGCGGCCTGCAGTGCCCATAAAACCCGGTTCGATTTTTCGTTTTCTTCGGCTGAAAAGGCAAATTTTACAAATTCTGAAATGGTTTCGGCGTTGCTATCGTCTGTTGAAGTCGCGAAAGAAGCCTGCAAATCGATGAATTTCATTATGGGCGCAAGACTATGACTTTCATCGTTTTCCTGCAGGTTTGAAAAACTGGTAATAAGCTTCAGTTGCTTTTGCAGATAAAGCTGTTGGGGTTCATTATTCAGAGCTGATGCAGCAACTGAATTTGTCAGCCCAAGTAAAAAGACTGATAAAAAAACAATTTTCAGTATTTTGAAAAACTCACACTTCATTTTTTCATTATAACAGAACTTCTTGATTATAGTAATTCTGGTTGCGGCCCAAAGATAGCGTTGCTGTTTACGGCAAAATCTTCGTGCCGGTATTTGCGCCGCTTACGCAACTTCGGCGTCTCCTGACACTGGCTTCTCAACCTTCTCATAACACGCCGAAACCCCGACGAGTCTCCATCCATGGAGACCGTCGAGGTCTCCCGTCATCCTGACGGTCGACGGCGGTTTTATGGAAGGTTGTTCAGAGAGTCA
>JASURT010000150.1 GCA_030446435.1 Candidatus Ozemibacter sp. | reverse complement strand
CCGCCGCCGCGAACGTAGGTTTTGTCGTAGACGTTGCGCCTTACGACAGACTGGTCGTCGCGCAGACTGCCGCTTAAGAAGGGTTTTGCCTGGCGGGTGCGCAGGTGAACGGTAGAACCCATGTGGCGAATAATGAAGCGGCTGTTCTTGCCGATGAAAGGGAAAGATCTCATTTCGGGGCTTTGAATGTTGCCAAGTTCATTGTTAACTTTGGTGGTGCCGTTGCCGGTGCTCCAACGCGAATTCATTTCACCGGAATCGACGAGAAGGGCGTTAACCGTCATTTCAGGCACCTTAAACCCGGTTTTGGGGTATTTCATAGCGAGTTTGAAAAGTCGGTCGGCGGCGTTCCAGGGGCCAAGAGCCGCATCGGGCTCTTCTTTATCCATTTCTTTCTGTGCCTGTTCGAAAATTGAATCTATGGCCTTATCGCGAGCGCCGGGAAGAATAAACCCGGTCATGTAGGCTCGACCGGCCAGGCCTTCAATTATGGCGAGTCGTTTCATATCGCTTTTGATGCAAAATCTTGTCTTATATTCTTCGGGATTATTCGAATAATTCAGGTAATCACGCAGTTTCTTTAGAGCCGGGTGCGCGGTAATGCCGGCCAGGGTGGCGGGAATGATTTCAGGGGGTGTTTTGGGCAAAGAAGCCATGGCATTAACGACATGAAAGTTCAGAGCAGTCATTGGCAAACGCTTATCAAGCGAAGTGGTACTTAACTTTGGCGGAAAAATCGTAGACCCGAGTATCAGTGGATTAAGCTCATCACCACCGAGCGCCCAGCCAATTTCGTAATCGATCAGAGTTCGCAACTCATTGCGCAGAAAATTAAGCGGATTAGAATAATCAAACCAGATTCTGCCCATCGACAGGACTGCAACACCATTTTTGTCAGTGCCATTGCGCGGCTCTTTACTGTAATCCTTAAAACCCAGAGTGTAGTTTTGCGGATTTTCAGGGTTGGCGTTGAAATCGCCGGCGATATAAACATCTTTTTCACAGAAAATTGTAAGACTCTTATAAGGCGGGCAACCCCAGATTCTTAAGGGAACTTCAGAATACAATAAGACCTTGTCGTCATGATTTTTGTATTCCCAACCGAAAAACAGGTCATAAACGACCTCTGTGGCTTTAGCCGGGTTGCGCCACTTCGACTCGGCAAAACCACGATAACCGCACCCGGGCCTGAGAAAAACCGGGCGGGGCCGTTGCGCGTTCTTCCAGTAATCCGGATTCAAAGGGGGCAACTTCTGCGGCTTTGCGCCATGGTAACCATCCTGAAAATAATAATCTATCACCGTGTCGCCTGATTTGCGCACGAACTCGGCGAAACTCTCAGGATCAGAAGAATCGTTTCCGCGCTTAATCGTGCCCCGTGGGCCATTTTTAAACTCGACCTGAACCGGAGATTCAGCCTTTATGTGCCCCGGAGTCGAAATTTTCTCGGTCTCGATCAATTCAGCGCCCCGATCAAATGTGCCTCGACGACTGAAAAGAATAAGTTCGTGGCCATAAAGACGACCAGAACGAACTTCACCTGAAATTACACGATATGGCCCGTAACCGCCTGTATCAAGAACCTGACCGTCGTAGAAAACGAAATTTCCCGGCAGGATTTTTTCGATAACCGTTGAAATTTTGCGGCACGCGCCTTCGACACGACCAATTGCCTCGAGCCGAAAATAACGATGCGACTCATCGACAGTCTCGGTATCGACACTGTTTTTTGCACCGATAAGCTTCATTCGCACCTTGAATTCACCCTTCAGATTCATCGATGGAATCTCGACGCTACCCGAGTAGGTGCCGCGATCGTTATTATCAAGCTTTAACAGCTTAAAGCTTTTGAGCATCGTGTATTTATGGGAAGAAGGCGAACCCCAGTTCTCGGTTGGAATGTAAGGGTTACCGTGGGTTACGAACTGATAATCAGCCTTCATTTCGGCAAGAACGCAGTGAAGACCGGTCTCGGCAACACATAAGGCAATGTAATCCCGCGCCGACTTCGACAAAAGATTGATCTGGCCGCGCTGAAAGGTCAGCACAGCTCCGCCGAGAATGCCAAGCACAAGGCAGATCATCAGAATCACCACCAGAGCCTGACCGTTTCTTCTGTTCGCTGTTCTCATGGATGAACTCCGTTAAGCTTGCCGCGGATACAGAAACAGGTTTTAAGCGAATGCGCCGCTTTTTCATGTGTATTGTCTTTATCGCCCTTGCGAACGAATGTGGCCCGCACATGAACCAGATACGGACCCGTGCCGTCCATTTCGTATGGTTCGTAGTTCAGAAGGTTCTTGAACGGCATGCCGGCGGCAAAACCGGTCAGGGTAACGGGTTTGCGATTGGTAGTGTAAACAAGCATTTCTTTGATTCCGTCACAGACCTTCTTTTTGTGTTTGCCCTTCTTTCCGGGCAGATTTGAAGTTACGATGCGATAAAGATCACTGGTTTCATCTTCGCATTTTACAAGATGATATTCGATGATCTCTTCACCGAGAAAATTCTTGTCGGGTGGCTTAAGCGAAAAATCGAAAAACTGCTGACGCAGCACCATGACCTTTCCTTCATTTACCGGCATAAGAACAGGCACAGTCTGCCTGTTGGTCTGAATCGGAAAATCGAGCCACGAAGAATTTCTGATGTCGTTACCAAGGTGGGCAAAAAACCGGCGAGCGCTTTCGTTCACGCCAATATGTTCGAGAGCGACTTTTATCGAGCGAACTTCGGCAAAGAACAGCTTATACGCAGCCAGCATAAGCAAAGCGAACAGCGCGCAGGCTATAACCACTTCAAAAAGGGTTATGGCACGGCGATTCGGGCTAAACATTCTATTTTTCACCATAAATCACAATGAGCCGTAACTGTCTCGAAAACAACCGGGTTGCCGTCGATGCTCGACTTCCATTCAACTTTAACCTTGATAAGCTTCAAACCTGATTCGACGTCGCGATTTTCTGATGGAACCTCTTCAACACTTATGCTTCGTCGATATTCTATTCCACCGATTTCTACCACGGGAACAAAGCCATCGCCGTTTTTTACGTCGAATTGATTGTCTGCCGAGTGAAAGTCGGCAATCAGGGTATTCTTTTTTCCGTCGCCATCAACACCGATTTCGCGGCCACGCGCAGCTCTGACGGCTTCTATCGCCTGGTTTGCCAGAAATATGGCGTTTTCGTAATTTCTGACTTTTGAAACTCCGGTGAAGCTGGTTGAAATGGTCCAGCCAATGATAAAAACGACGACCATCAGCAAGCCGGCAATGATTATTTCAACGAAAGTCATTGCCCTTTTCTGTAGTTTAACGGTCATTCTGGTCGCGTTCTTATCTGAAAATGTCATATTTGCGCATTCCTGCCTTAACATTCTACGAAAGATTCTAACATAATCCAGATTTTTTTTAAGGATTGCAGATACGACAAAGAGAAAACCGGCACTTCGACCCCTTTAAGGAGGCTCAGTGACCGGCTTAACTTCAATCTTTGAACTTGTTCTTTATCAAGCTGCGGTTTCAAAAACTATCAGTAATATCGCTTATGAAACAGCAGCCTTCTTTTGTTTAAGCTTAGAAGAGATCCTGTGGATCAAGCCCTGCTTCCATTATGACGGCATCAGGTGAACGAAAGGCGTCGTCACCGCGAAAGTCGCGATTTTCAGGGCCATCGGTAATTTCTTTAACAAATTTGGGGTCGAAACATGGATTTTCCTGGTTCGAGCCGTTAGGATTAGGCGCATCACCGGTTGGAACCCAGACGAAGTCAGGATGGTTTTTCTTCGAAGCACCGGTCCATTCGCCGTCGACGATATTTCCGTTGCCATCGAGAAAGAGGTTGTAAGTATAGGTGGTGCTGAACCATTTGGTGCCGATAAAGTCTGGTTTTACCCCGTCATCAACGTAATAAACGGTTGTTTTAACCTTGAGTTTCGATGAATCAAACCAGCCGGTTGTCCAGCTCGATTCGAATTTGAATGCGGGAAAGTTCCAGACCTGTCTGTCATAGGCGGTATCACAGATAATCGCGCTTTTGCCTGAAGCGATATATTCGCTGAGCAAACGATGAAATTCATCGGGATAAATATCGTCGATATCGTCGTTAGCGTTGCCCCAATAGCGATTACCATAGAATTTACAATAGGTGTTCATGTAAATTTCTGAAAGAATGCCTTTTTGATCTGCGGTTTCAAAAGCAATGCCATTTCTGATGTGGCGTTTTCGCGGTTCAGGGGTAAGAATCGCAGCTGCCGCCCAACCGTTGCAGTGGCCTTCCCAGTTTTCGGCTTTGGGATTGTAATGACCGTTTCTGATGTTGCTTTCCCAGGCGTGAGTACCGGGGTTTCTACCGGTTCTTGACTGAACGTAGGCATCGTATTTTTCGAACGGAGAAGGACTATGGCCCGGCCATCCCTTTATCAGAAAGCCTTTTTTTCTGGACCACCAGTCACCTGACCATGGAGCCGGCTTGATTTCGCCTGAAGCAGAATCAGCCATAACAGCCAACGGAGCAAACAGTGAAACAACGAGTATAAGCAATAATGTCTTTTTCATCATTCATCGCCTCCATTGCCGGTTTGTGGGAGAGGAGTCGGCGGTGTCGGTGGTAAAAGTCTGATTTTTCTCGCCACACTTTCTGATGAGATCGCCCATGGAGAACCTTCCTGCCAGAGCTGTATCAGACTGGTATTGGATCTTGGCTCGGCCAGCTCGACCTGAAAGCTTGCCCCAGCAGAGCGATAAGCTGCAAAAGTGTCGGCATACTGCTTTTCAGGCGCTTTGTTTTTCTGGCCGATGGTTCTTTTGAACGAAAGTCCGCCAACTTTGGTAACTTTCGCGAATTTTTTCTCTTTGGGTTCACTTCTATAGGCAGCAAAGCCATCGGCATTCTGCACCGAAGCACTTGCCCTGACCAGCGGAAAAACCGGAAGATCATAAGGAACCAGAGTATCTTCAGCAAGCAAAGGCTGAGGGTCACTTGGGTCAATATCGCGTTCAGAGCTTTTTACCCCTTCATTGGTCGGGTAAATATCTATTACCCGCAAAGGTCTGAGATCGGCAACTGCAAGCCAGAGTACCGCCTGAACCTTAAGGGTAGAATTTTTCGGATAAACATGCAGAACATAGCAATCCTGGTCGGCAATCTGTTTTATTGATCTGACTTTGAACACCCACTGCAGTGGCGGCATCCAGACTTCGCCCGGAGATCGCATATCACGATAAGATGCTTCGAGAACCCATCTATCACCAACATTCCATTTCGGAACAAAACCTTCGTTGGCATAAAGAGTTCCGGCGAGCATCAAACAGGTAAAAGCCGCCAGTAAAAAGATTCTAAGCTTGTTGCGCATTATAAACCTCCATGGGTTTGGAGAAAGTAATATATTCATTTTACTCCTGAAACCCCAAAGCGTCAATGTACGAAGGCGAATTCCGACAAAGCCAGAAAGGGTTATCTTTTGGGTTCAAAATAAAAACCATAGAAAAACCCAACCAGACCCAGTAAAAGCAATAAAAAACTTTTAAAATATCGACCGGCACCAACTTCACATTCGGGCAGAGATTCATCGGGATTATTCCGCTCATAAACGATTTTCAGAACATCGCCTTCAGAAAGTTTTTCCCAGTTTGATCTGGAAATTATTCGCCCTTTTCGGGAAATTTTTCTACCTTTTGCATTAAATGTATAATCGAGCTCGTAAGAATCATATGTATCTCCGGAGCTGTCATGCAATGGCCGCTCGACAATGGCCTTTTTAGTAACGATTCCATCAACTCTTGCCCCGGAATATTGAAGTGTGGCCGTCTGAATAATCACCCAAACACTGCTGTAAAGAAGTGGTATCGACCCAAGCAGAAATATAGCCCGGAAAAAATATTTTACTTTATCTCTATCAGTCATTTTAGCTTATTGAATATGCAGAATTTTAATTTAAAAGAATTACACATCTTCGAAATTGTAGCTCATGACATCTATCTTTGGAAATAGAATTATCACACCAAATACAAAGCTGCAGGCATGACGGTTGCATCGCCGGTTGACAGCTTTGTCGTTCTGGATGCCGCATCGAGTGCGGCATGACGGCTTGCTTCTCCCCGTCATTCCTGACCGGTCTTTTGCCGGATCAGGAATCCAGTATCCAACAAAGCAGCCTGTATGCTATTCGCAGGCATGACAGCCAAAAATCGGGCATAAAAAAATGCCCTACCAGGACTCACTTAGTCACCAAAAAAAACCTCTCAAAAGAAGCTTTCATTTCGAATAACCAAAATCATCCCCACAAATATACCCACAGACTTTTTCGGTGGAGATTTTTTGTTCTTGATTTTGCATAGTTAATAATGATTTCCCGATGTTTATGGTCTAAAAGGTCCATACTTATTGACAAGTATATGCCTTTAGGTCCAAAGACCAACATATTTGCACTGTTAATGGCATGTTGCCGCTCTTCTACGAAAAACCTCGGCTACGAGCAATAACGCGGCGGTATTAACGTAGAGCCACAATTCTGCAGCAAACCCTTTAAAATAGAAAACCTTGGGATAGAAAACAATCAGCGGGTTTGCGCTGGAATACGCGTCCCATGCTAAGTGGCTAGAGATTCCAATAGTCAGACCAAGGCAAATAAGCGCGAATCGCCTATTTCCTGGCCCGTACAGCAGGAAAGTTGGAATGATCGCGGAGTGCGTAATAAAAAAACGATGCCAGGGTCCGCCGAGCAAAAGTATATCCCAATCAGAGATTGGGTAGTGCCAAAACTGGTAATAATAATTCTCAGATCTGGATAGAAATGGCAGTTTGTTGGGTAGGAAGAATAACGATGAGCTTCCAATAATTAGGCCAACCAACATTTCCCAGGTAAGATTTTCTCGACCGCCTCTGGCCTTAATGAATACGAAAACAAAGAGTGCACAAACCAGAAAGTGGCAAAATCCATCCCAGAAATATCCAAAGCTCACGATTTATTCACCTGAATAAAGATTATCGGGACCAGAAACTTCAGCAAAAAGCTCAGCGCTCGAAATTCCTCAAAAGCATTGTGAGAACTTTACCGTGATTTAGAAATTAAAAACTATATTCGCTCATAAATCGACAGGCCACCGCCTGGCGAAACCTGGGTCAGTTCATTTCCGGAAATCGTAACAGTGTAGGTGTAAGTTCCATATTGTGAGGTGACAGTGAGCTGGTTGCCACTGGCACTCCAGGAGCCTGTGATAGTCTCCAGATTTGTATCCATGGTCTGGTAATAATTTATGTTGCTGTTAGTGGACATATCATAACTTACCGTTGTCAGGCTGCTGTTTGTGAAAATTACTGTATTCTTTTTTCCCTGGGAATTAGGCTTGACGTCTAACAAGTTGCCGAAACCGTCCGTTTCTTTTTTTAGTTGCCAGGTGCCTATAATGTTCTGGCTAAGAAACAAATTTTCTGAACTACTACTGGAAGGAGGCGAGGTAACAACGCCGGTTGCCAGGTTAATTTTCATGATCAGGTTTTCTGCCCCACTAAGAATTACATTTGCAACATTTGTTCCATCATAGTTCGCCTGAAAATTGTAAGCATTGCCGTTAAAAACAATAGAACCACTTTCGTAACTTCCTGAAGTCGGGTAAGGAAAGCTTGTCTGGTTTACAGACAAATGACTGTTGGTAGAAAATGAAAAGCTGTAAATCCTGTCAATGGTGCCGGAAACTACCAGGTTTTGAGTGCTCAGCGTGAAAGAATTTTTCGCATAGAAGCCTGAAAGAGTAATAATTCCATTTGTAGTTGTGTTAATTATATGGCTACCATCGTTGATCTGACAAACCAGATTCTTTGTTTGAATTTCGATTGAATCAACCAGGTTTTCATTGTTGGTAGGATTTCCGGTAAAGTCACGGAGATAAAGCTCCTGTTTGCCACTTGAATAATTGTAAGTGCAACCAAACAAACTAACGGTGTCACCCTGTTCGTAGGTTATTCGGCCGTATCCAACGCCCAAAACCTCTTCTCTGGCAGCTCTTTGATTCAGTTGCAGTTTAGCCCTTATATTGTAGTTGTTATTATAAGTGGTGAGACTGGTAAAGTTTTGAGACAGCTGTTGAGCCAGCAATTCCTGGGCGATAGTCGATTCTGACAGCCTGGTTGTGCTTGGGGCCGGAACTGTGCCGACAGAACTTCCTCCGCCTCCTCCGCCGCAACCAACA
This sequence comes from Candidatus Ozemibacter sp., assembly GCA_030446435.1. Lineage (GTDB taxonomy): Bacteria > Muiribacteriota > Ozemobacteria > Ozemobacterales > Ozemobacteraceae > DYKG01. The sequence continues at coordinate 319 of JASURT010000150.1, read as the reverse complement.
AGAGCGGTGACCAAAACTAACAAGGTACACAAAAAGATTTTAGAGAATTTCATAACACGTATTCCTCCGCTTTTTTCTATCTGTATTATTTTTAACGCTGAAGATTATTTTGGTCAAGTGTTTGTTGTAATCATTTTTTTTTAATGGAGAGAAGTCTTGAATGGTTATTTCACATGCAGAAAACCTTTGCCGGAATACAGAAAAGGTTATCTTTCTGGTTAAAAATAAAAACCATAGATAAAACTGCACAAACCCAAGAACATAGCAACCGATGCCTGCCCCCTGCCTCCGCAGTGGCAAGCTATTCGCAGGCATGACG
>JASURT010000149.1 GCA_030446435.1 Candidatus Ozemibacter sp. | reverse complement strand
GAAAGTATAGATAAAGGCAAAAATGCCTTAAGCTGTGACTGACTTTTTTCTATCTCATCAGAAGTTTCTTCAATGTTGACCGTAGGCACACTGAACCAGAGAAAACCTGCGAAAAGCAGAGCGATCAACAAATCTATTAAATTTACCGGTCTTGTGTTGCTTTGCAGAAAGTTAACGAAACAAAGAGCAAGCGAAAGCAGATACAGGTGTATTGCGACTCCAACTGATCTTTGTTTCCAGTTTTTTCTTCTGACCTTGAACACAAAGCCCTGTGAAAAAATGAGATTTACAAAATAAGCAGCGGGTATAGCTACGATAAAAAGTTGGGCCAGTACAAAAGCCTTTAGACCAAACCAGCCAAAAATCGAAGCGACAAGGGAAGGAAGATACCACCACTTTTTAAATCTGTGAAAATCACCAAAAGAGTTGCGAAAATTCAGTGCCGCAATTAAAAGCAGGGAAAAGCTGACTGAAGCTGTAACATTGAAGAAGGCCCTTTCAGTTATCGGAAGCCAGCTGGATATATCGTCGCCGAACAAACCCCAGAAATAAATGGTTTGAACGAGCGAAAAAAGAGAAAAACAGACCCAGCCTGGTCGATCGGCCAAAAACCTGCGTAAATAAAGACAGTACAGAGAAACCAACAGAAAAATAAAACCTAAACTGAATAAAAGATAATCATTCAGGGTTATCAGCTTCTCTAACATTTTTCTCTTTCCACAAAAAGTTTTCTTTCTCTCTTGCTAAATATAACATTTAATGTTCAATTTTGCCCCGCTTTTAAGTCGAAGATTGCTTTTGCATTATTAATGTATGAAAAGTATGCCATACCGAACTACCCTTCTGAATTGCCGGATAAAATCACGGCGCATTGCTTTTTTTCCGAGTTTTTGTGAGAATGAATCTGTTAAATAATTAAATCCGAGAGATATTGTAATTCGTTTGGATCTGATACAAAAGAAGTGGAACCTGGAGGAAAAATGCTGAGAATCAACCTGTTTCTAATTTTGATCGTTCTGTTTTTTACCTGTAAAATTCAAGGCGCGAGCATTAGTTTTGACGAAAAGTTCAGCCTCGCAGAAAACCGCGCAGAAACCCTTAAAGAGCTTATACCAGGCTCTGAAGATTTTTACTATTACTCTTGTCTTTTTCATCAGCAACAGAAAGAATTCGACAAGGTAGAAGAGATTCTCAGGCAATGGATAAAGCGCTACAGCTACACTTCTCGTGTCGAAGAAATTAAAAATCGCCAGGCCCTTTTAACCTACAAAGACAATCCGAACGAATCTATAAAAAGAATTACCGATCGCCTGAATCTGCTTTTTCATCATGAGAAAAAGCAGACCACCCCAAAGACTTCTTTTTCAAGCAAACTGAACGAGAATCTGATCAGCTTTGAAACCCTTAAAAATCAGGCAATGCGCGATTATAGCGACTTAAGCGGCTTCGAAAACAGTGCGCTGTTTTATCTTTCGCAACAAAACCTTACGGCCGATCAGCGCCGCAACCTTCTTCAGCGACTGGCTCGACCCGAAGGCAACAATCTCGCACAAATGGTTGTCTCTGACCTTTTACACAAATACAGTGGCGGATTTGGTTCGATGCCGATTCACAACAAGCTGGTTCTCGAACAGCTCGACGAATGTCTTGATCTGATGCCGGATCTGATAAACCAGACAAACTTCGTCATGACTTATCTTGCGCGCTTACAACCATCTGAAGATCAAAACTGGCAACAAGACCAGGAAGCGAAATACAACTATCTGATGAAAATGTGGCAGTTCGCCAGAAAGTTAAGCCCATCTTTCAATTCGCTTAAAGCACATCTTGCTTATCACCTGCTCGATCTTGATCGTAAAAGCGGTCGTTATAACAAGATTCTTTTTATCGAGTATCTCAAGCTTCCGCGAAGCATGCATTATATGAACGATAAATATTGCGATAGCCGTGAAAATCGCAACAACCGGGCCAATCTGAACGCCAACTACAAGACCTGGACTCTCATGCCTTCAATCGGCAATGATGAGCCTCTCGTCAGGGATTATTTCGCCAACTTTTTCATCGAAGAAAACGATCCGTCGCCATATTTCAAATTTGTCGATTCAAATTATCTAAACAGACTTTATGCCGAGACCAAAATAACCAATGGCATCGGCGATATGGAAAAATGGTTCTCGATGCTTACACCCATGGCGGTAAATGAGCTGAAAGAAAAAATAGAGCTCGAATTTCTACCTGATTGCCCTGAACTTTTCAAGCCCTCAGAAGAGGTATTCATCAAGGTTAGAATCAAAAACATCGAAAAACTGATTGTTAAAACTTATCACATCAATTCCCTGAATTTTTATCGGGAAAACCTGAGTGAAGTAACCACGGCTATTGATCTCGATGGACTCGTAGCAAACGAAGAGAAAACCATAAACTTCAATCAACCCGGTCATTTAAGCCACGTTGAAAAATTCAGCTTTTCAAACCTGCCACCAAGAGGAATTTTCGTCATTGAATTGATCGGCAATGGCATCAGCAGCAGAGCTCTGGTTCGCAAAGGACAGCTTCAATACATGAGCAGAAACAGTTCTGCCGGACAGATCCTGACCGTTTTCAATGAATCTGGTGAGCATGTGAAAACCGCCGCTGCCTGGATGGATGGTCGTGAATACAAGGCCGATGAGCAAGGAGAAATTGCCATACCCTACAGCACCAATCCGGGGCAAAGAAACCTCATTTTGATAAACGAAAATTTTGCTTCATTATCCAGCTTTGATCATATTGAAGAAAGCTATCAGCTAGATGGCGGCTTTTACGTAGACAGAGAAACCCTGATCGAAGGGAAAAAAGCAAAGGTTGTTTTTCGCCCATATCTTAGAGTTAATCATGAGCGTGCTGACATATCCCTGCTGAAAGAAGCCAGACTGCAAATCAGATCTGTCGATCGGGAAGGCGTTTCTGCGGCGAAAGAAGTTGAAAACTTCAACCTGTTCAACGATAAAGAATCAGTTTATGAATTCACTGTACCTGAAAAGCTTAGCGAGATTTCTTTTACAATTACGGGTAAAATAGACAATCTCAGTCAGAATAAAAAAGAAGATCTAAGTCTGACCAGATCATTCAGAATAAATGAAATCTCGAATACCGACAACACTGAAGCATTCGTAAGCAAGATGGTTTCAGGCAGCTACCAGGTTCATCTTCTGGGCCACAGTGGCGAACCGGTAAAAAACCGTCCTATTCAGCTCGAAATCAAGGCAAAGCATTTTAAACGCACTGTTCATTTGACCTTGCAAACGAATCAAGCCGGCTTTATAGAGCTTGGCAGCTTAAAAGACATTTCCTGGGTCAGGGTTTCTGCTCAGGATTGCCGCAGCCACACTCTATATCCAACCAAAAGAATGATAAACATGCCAACACAGCTTGCAGCCCAGGCGGGCGAAAGCATAGAAATTCCTTTCTGCGGTTCAGATGATATCGAAAAAAGTGAAGTTTTTTCTTTATTTGAAATCAGAAATAAAAACTACGTGCGAAACTGTGATAATTACGTGCGGATTGCCTCGGGTTTCATTCATATTGAAAAATTGCCGGCCGGTGATTTCGAACTTTATTTGCGACAAATCAGGCAGGTAATTCAGATAAAGGTTGCCGACGGACCACGAAAGGCCGGTTACATTATTTCGGAAAAGCGAATCATTTCCACAGGTGCAAAAAAGCCTCTGCAAATACTTGCTGTGAAAGAAGAAAACGCCAGCAACAATCTGGTCATAAGACTGGCAAACATAACTGATGCTACCAGAGTTCAAATTACCGGAACCAGGTTTTTGCCCCAGTTTTCGATGTTTTCTGAGTTGGGAAGTCTTAACCGGTCAGAACCAGAATTCGAATATGTCATCCGGCCGGTGTGTCGATTTTTGTCAGGTAGAAACATTGGCGACGAATACAAATACATTCTTGAAAGAAAATACGCCAGAATTTTCCCCGGCAATATGCTGAAAAGACCAGGTCTACTGCTTAATCCCTGGAGCTTGAGAAAAACCGACACCAGCGTACAACAGGCAGCGGGCGGCGACGCCTGGGGGGCAGTTCCGGAGGCCGAACCCCAGTTAAGAGGGGCAAAAGCAAGGGCGGGTCGAAAAGATCAGGAAAGCTCATCAGATGCAGGTTTCGCCAATCTTGATTTTCTCAGTCAGGAAGCGGCGACATTCTACAATCTTGTTCCTGATGAGAACGGGCTTATCATCCTTAGCCTCAATAAGCTTTCTCCGGGTCAGATTTTTCACATAATGGCAATCGATGGCGAAGAAGCGGTCTATGAATGCTATAGCAGCGCCGAAAATGAAGAGCAATACAAAGATATCTGCATGAAGAGAGCTCTTGATCCGCAACAAAACTTTTCAGAACAGAAGAACATCTCGGTTATCAGCAAAGACGAAAAATTCACCATCAAAGACATTACTACCGCAAAAATAGAAGTTTACGACTCTCTGTCTGCGGTTTATCGACTGTATTCAACTTTGAATCCGGATCCCAAGCTTGTTGAATTTTCTTTTATCACAAACTGGAACCAGCTTGAAGATGAGAAAAAGCTTGAATTGTATTCAAAATTTGCGTGCCATGAACTGAACTTTTTCATCTATAAAAAAGACCAGGCTTTCTTCAAAAGGGTCGTTAAACCCTATATAGCCCATAAACGCGATAAAACTTTCATGGACCACTGGCTTCTCAACGAAAAATTAGACCAATATCTCGAGCCCTGGGCTTTTTCTCGATTGAACATCGTCGAAAAAATCCTTCTGGGCAGCCGCCTGGAAAAAGACTCTGAAAACATCAAACGCCACGTAGAAGATCTTTTTGATTTGCAGCCTGTCGACATAGAAGGCTTCAATTTGCTGTTTAAAACCGCCCTGAAAGGAAGCGCACTCGAAGCAGACGACAGGCTCGGTCTTAACGAGGCAATGGAACTGGTGGGTGGAATTGTTGCTCCTTCAAAACCCTTGCCTCCCCCTGCCCCGGTAATGGCCAAAAAAAGCCGTCGAGCGATGGCCCCAAGTGCCTCTGAATCGAGACTTAAAGACGATTTCGATGATGCCGAGGGCTTTGCCATCAGCAGCGACATGGCTTTTGAAGAAAAAGAGGAAGCCTTTGACGGCTTAAGTCTCGAAAGAGACAGCCGGCGTCGCGATGAAATTCGCCAGCTATTCAAGCAGCTCGACACAACCGAGGAATGGGTTGAAAACAACTACTACAAGCTGCCGATAGAAAGCCAGGTCGCTGACCTGATCAGTGTTAACGATTTCTGGAAAGACTTTGCCTGCAACCCGGCCGACGCGCCATTCTACTCGAAAAACTTTGCCAGGGCGTCGCGAAACTTTCCTGAAATGATGTTTGCGCTTTCGGTTCTTGACCTGCCATTCAGGGCAGCAGACCACAAAACAACCTACGAAGCGACAAAGATGGAGCTATTGCCCGACAGTAATGCCATCATTTTCCATCGCGAAATCAAACCGGTAAAAGACATGGCAAAAACCCAAAGCATTCTTACCAGTCAGAACTTTTTTGCACGAAACGACCGCTATTACTACGAAAAGAACGAGCGTTTCGACAAATTCGTCACCGAAGAATTTCTTACCCGAAGAGTTTACGGTTGTCAGGTAGTGCTGACTAACCCGACCTCTTCGCGAAAGAATGTCGATGTTCTGCTGCAAATACCGAATGGAGCGATTCCTGTCGTGAAAGGTTTTTATACCAAAAGTCTGAACTTTCAGCTTGAACCTTTTTCGACCAAAACCTACGAATACTATTTTTACTTCCCCCATTCGGGCACTTTTGCGCATTATCCCGTGCATGTTTCTGAAGAAGAAACCATGATTGCAACTGCGCGGCCGTTCGTTTTCAAAGTCGTAGACGAGCTGACAAGCTTCGACAAAACCTCCTGGGAATATGTCTCGCAAAATGCAACTTCGAACGAGGTTATCGATTTTCTCAGGCAAAACAATATCGAGCGCCTCGATTTGTCACTTATGGCCTTCAGACTGAAAGAAAAGAGCTTCTTCATCCAGGTTTACGATCTTCTGAAGCAAAGACATATTTTTCATGAAATCACCTGGTCTTATGGAATTTATCATCGCCATCCTGAAGCCATGCGCGAGTTTCTCGAGCATTCAGATTTCGCGCAACAATGCGGCACCACAATTCGCAGCGAACTACTGACCATCGACCCGGTATCGCGGCATTTTTACCAGCACAAAGAATACTGGCCGCTGGTTAACGCCCGAGTCTACCCACTTGGCAAAAAGCGCGAGATTCTGAACAAGCAGCTTGCCCAGCAATATCAGGCGCTCATCGCCGATCTGAGATATCATGGCAGCCTTGACGACTATGATCGTCTGGCTTTGACCTATTACATGCTTCTTCAGGACCGTATAGAAGAGGCCGACGTATTCTTCAGACAAATAGATGACCAAAGCCTGGTTAATTCGATTCAATACCAGTATATGAAAGCCTGGTTTGCCTTTACCTATGAAAAGCCTGAAGAAGCAAAACAAATCGCCAAAAATTATAAGGACTACCCGGTAATTCGCTGGCAAAACCTTTTTGCCGACGTTCTTGCCCAGGCAGATGAAATTACCGGCGCCGCGGCCAAAATCATCGATGACGAAAACAGAGAGCAAAAAACCGGCGTTCTTGCCGACACGCAGCCAGGCTTCGAATTCAGAGTCGAAAACCGGCAGATTCAGCTGACTTATCAGAACCTGAAAAAAGTCAGCCTGAACTATTATCTGATGGATATCGAACTGTTGTTCTCGCGAAAGCCCTTTGTTCAGGAAGTGTCAGGGCAATTCTCGGTTATTCAGCCTAATCTGAAAACTGAACTCCAGCTCGACGCTGAAAAAGGCAGCATGAGCGTTGCGCTTCCACCCGAATATCGCGACAGAAACGTTATGGTTGAAATTTCAGGCGCAGGCATAACAAGAAACCAGGCGTATTTCCCGCATTCACTGGCATTGAATCTGGCCGAACAATATGGTCAGATAAGAGTCTGCGAACAACAAAGCGGAAAAAGCCTGGCCAAAGTCTATGTAAAAGTATATGCCCGCCTGAAAAATGGTCAGATCGTATTCTTCAAAGACGGCTATACAGACCTTCGCGGCAAATTCGACTATGCATCTCTAAGCACCAACCAGCTCGACAGCGTCGAACGATTTGCGATTCTCATCATGAGCGAAGATCATGGCTCGGTGGTGCGTGAAGCCGCGCCGCCAAATCGTTGATCTCGAGTAATCGAAGTTCATGGTGCAAAAGTTCATGCTTTTGCACCATGAAAAGGCGGTCGCTGAGCCCGTTCAACGGGTCGAAACAACCTGGAAGGCAACGAAAATGTTCAATAACCTTTTGTTTATTTCAACCTGAGTATCTGCAAGCTGCCGGCAGTTATTCTGACCGTATAAATCGCCCCGTCAGGACTTATCCAGTCGGGGCGATTCGGGTCATACCCCGGATCAGGAAAAGCCGTGGTTTTATGCGAGACTATGCTGCCATCAGGGGCAAAAACAACGTAGTTTCGAATAAACTCAGTGTCAAATATGGTGTATAGATTCTTGTTCTGATCAAAGCCGATGACAGAAGACCACAAAACAGGCTTGTCGGCTGTAAACCCGGCAAATTTTTCGACGGGACTGCCGTGAACAGAAGACTTTGCCACATGTCTGGTTTTCGGATCTTTAGTATCCATAACGATCATTGCGGCTTTTCCATCTGAATCTATCGCTATTCCGACTTCACCTTCAAGGGTCAGGCCAGGCTCTCCATCGGCGTTTAGAATCACTGTTCGCATAGAAAGAAGATCTTCAATATAGACTTTGCCGTTTCTGTCGCAATGAATTCGGTTAATCTGTCGCCAATGTCCGCGACCGGCTGAAGCGGGTGGTAAAACCCTGGCATCTTTGCCGCGAACATCTACTTCAATGACCAGGTTGTTAGCAGCGTCAGCCACAAGAAGTCTGCCGTTGCTGCCGGGTATCATATCAAGCATTACCGGGTCAGAAGCAAGTTTCAATTTTTTGCCAAGCTCGATCAGATCGATCTTGCGACGAAGCTTTGCGTTTTTGTCAAAAGCTTTAATGCAGGCATTAAGAGTGTCGGCTATCCAGAAATTACCGTTTTTATCGGTCAGAAATGCCATTGGCCCCTGAAATGGGCCGTCAGGCACGCCGCCCGTTTCTGTAACCAGCCACATAAGCTGATCAGCCTCAGCGCCAGGTTTAAAAGTCGCAACAGGAAAAAATTGATTCTGCGCCGTCACTTCGGCAAAAGCCGCGGCAGTAAAAATCTGAAAAAGAATCAGCAGCAGAAAAAAGCCGGTTCTGTTTGTAATCATCTGGTTTCTCCCAAAAATATCTCAATTAAAAAAGCCCGATTAGACATTGATAACATCTTTTCGGGCTTTTCAGCAATTTCACGAAATGTCAGGATTCGAGCTTGTCTAAAGTTCGTTCCATATTCTTAATGCGGTAGACTCC
>JASURT010000148.1 GCA_030446435.1 Candidatus Ozemibacter sp. | reverse complement strand
CTTTATTACACGATCAAAGAGGTTTTTGCCGAACGCCAGGATTGTCGAAAACTTGCTTCAAGACTTTATTTTGATCGAAATTATCCCGATGCGGGCATGCTGGCAACTTTTATTGACAATCATGATCTCGACAGGTTCATGACCCTGTGCGGTGAAAATGAATCAAGATATCTGATGACAATGGCTTTTCTCATGACGGTAAGAGGCATACCGACCCTTTGCTATGGCGATGAACAGGGTCTTGCCGGAAAAGAATCGCCGCAGCCTTTGAACCGCGGTGACATGGTTTTCGATGAAACGTCAGAAATCTATCGGACAACCAGAAAACTTATTGCTCTTCGCAAAGACACAGAACCACTGCGGCGTGGTCTGCAATGCCATCTTTTTGCTGATAAGACGGCCTATGCGTTCGCCAGGCTTACACCAGATGCTTTGGCAGTAGCGGTTTTTAACAATGGCGACCAACCACGGCAAATCGAATTTGCTTTTCCCTTTAAACTCGATGGGCAAATCATTTTAAATGACCGCTTGAATCAGGCTAAGGCGATTGTAAGACAGGGGCAGTTCTCTGTTTTTCTTAACCCTGAAACTACTGCGATTTTCGTGCCTGAAAGCCGTCCGGGCTTCTATCAAAAGGCGTTCAGACACTGGCATCGACGCATGGCAGACGAAAAAGCATGGGGCGAAAAAAAGGTAACGGTTAAGCTAAAATTCGATTACGTGCCCGAAAAAGCAGAGGTCTTTTTAACCGGTAATTGCGATGAACTAGGCAACTGGAGCGCTGATAGCGGGGCGGTAAAAATGGTTCAGGTATCGGATGATGAATTTGAGGCGTCGCTTAAACTGCCGTTAGGTAAGGTGGTTGAATGCAAGTGTTTTTACAGAAAGATCGCCGAAGAAGATGAAACTGTAGAAACGGTATGGCAAAGCGAAGATAACAGTATCTTTGAAGTGCGTGAAAACGGTACTGAATTCGTTCACATTAGCTGGAGAACTCTGTAAAAGACTAACCCTGCGGCATTTCGACAAGCTCAATGACCGCAGGGTTAGTTTTTGATCCAGATTTGCTGCGGCATTTCGACAAGCTTAATGACCGCAGGAGTTGGCCTTAGATTAGATTTCTTCTTCCTGAGAAAGTTCGCGTTCGCATTGTTCGATGAGGGTGCGAAGATTATCTGCTTCAACTCCGCTTGGGTTGGGCTGCAAAAATCTTCGTGCTGCGTCGATTGCTTCTGAGAACTGACGTTTGCGGGCATAAATGACCGCCAGGTTGTAATAAACCTGAACGAACTTGGGATCGATTTCAAGAACCTTCATATAGGCTGCGATAGCTTCATTTATGCGGCCTTTTTCAAATTCTTCGGTGCCGATGTTGTAGTAAGCCGCTGCATCTTTGGGGTTAAGATCGATGGCTTTTTTCCAGAGTTCGATGGCCTGATCATACATGCCTTTGTTGTAATAAGCGATACCGAGCTTGTTACGAGCTTCTGAATCCTGGGGATTGTATTTGATAACCCTTTTCCAGATTTCGATGGCACGGTCATACATTTCACGATTGTGATAGGCGGTGGCCAGATTCGAGAGAATGTCTGAATCTTCAGGTTTGTATTTAAGCGCTTTTTCCCAGCACTCGACAGCTTTGTCGAAAAGGTCCATTTTGATATACGCGATGCCGAGCTTGTTATAAAGCTCTCCGTTTTCCGGAGTGATTCTGATCGCGTCTTCCCATTCAGAGATGGCTTGATCAAACATGTTTTTCTGAAAATATGCTATACCAAGATTGTTGTGGGCATCTACATCGTTGGGTGCCAGATCGACAACCTTGCGCCATGAAAGAATGGCGTCGTCGATAAGACCCTTTTCATCAAAAGCATTACCAAGAACAAAATGAGTGTTTGGGTTGCCCGGGTCGAGCTCGATGGCTCTTTTCCAGTTGGCGACGGCATCGTCTAGTTTGCGCTTTTGCCGGTATGCATGGCCGAGCTTGAAGTAAATGTCCGGGTCGGTAGGATTGAGGTTTTTGGCCCTTTCCCATTCTTCGAGACAGTCTTCAAACCGCTGCAGATTGTAATAGGCTATACCAAGGTTGTGGTGTGCTTCGAAGTGGTCAGCGTCGAGTTCGATCGCTTTCTGCCACTGAAAAATCGCTTCCTGGGTCTTATTCAGCTTTGAATAGGCAATACCGAGCTTGTGATAAAGCTGCGGGTCATCGCTTACATAAGAGATCGCACGGTTCCAGAATTTTGCCGCTTCGGCAAAGTCTTCAAGACCGCAATAAGCGTTACCGATTTTTTCGCAGATGTCTGCGTCTTCACTGCGTTTCTCTCTGACGGTGTTCCAGTAAGATATTGCCTTCTGGAAATTGCCCGAGTTGTATTGTGCCACGCCGAGATTGAAGTGGGCTTCGATGTCGTTCGGGTTGATCGAAACACATTTTTCCCAGCATTCGATGGCCTTTTCAAGGTCATCGAGCTTGCCGTAAGCCGAACCAAGCTTGAAGAACACTTCAGAGTTGTCCGGAGTGATTTCAAGAATTTTCTGCCAGATTTCAATGGCTTCTCGATGCTGATTCAGCTTGCTGTAGGCGTTACCAAGATTGTTGAAAATTTCGGGCTGACGAGGATTGAGCGCCAGAGCTTTTTTCCATTCGTCGATGGCCTGCTGAAACATTTCAAGGCGGTAATACACAATCGCAAGATTATTGTGCGCTTCAGAATTTTTGGGGTTGAGTTCGATTGCCTTTGAAAAAGCAATTACTGATTTGTCGTCGAGACCCTTGTTATAATAGGCAACACCAAGTCTGAAGAAGATGTCTGAATCGTCAGGATTGAGATTTGAAGCTTTTTCCCAGAGTGAGATTGCCTGATCTTCTTTGCCGAGATTGTAATAGGCAATACCGAGTTTAAAATGAATCTCGGGGTCATGCGGGCGAATTTCCAGGCATTGTTCCCAGAATTCGATCGAGCGCGAATCTTCGCCCTTGTTATAATAGGCGATGCCGAGGTTGTGAAGAACTTCGTAGTTCTGAGGATCAAGTGATACTGCGATTTCCCATTCTTTCAGGGCTTCATCGATTCGATTGAGCTGATAATAGGCAACACCAAGCTTGAACCTTGCTTCACTGTTCTGTGGGTTCTTTATCAGCGACTGAATCCATTCGGAAATAGCCTGTTCGTATTGTCCTTTGGTATAGTAGGCAATACCTAAATTATAATGGGTATTGGCTTCATCCTGCAGATACGTGCGCTTCATACGGCCTCCAAAAACTTTTTTTGTCTGAATTCATGTTTTTAACTTTCACTTTTTCCCGGATTTTTCGAGGAAAACAGATCATATTTTTTCACCATGGAGTTCAATGTATTGCCGAATGTCTCAAGAACAGACTTCAAGCCTGCCTGTTTCCTAAAACTCTGTGCAAAATCTTCACGGTGTAGATTTAATTTATGAGATTTTAGTTGGAATCCATATCTTAAAGCAAGCTTTTCATTAAAAATATTTGAAATTTCAAGCTGCAATTTTTTGTAGAATATGTCGCCAACCCGGTCAAACAAATCTGTCTGATGCTTAAGGTTATGGTTATTAGCTGAAATAATATCTCTGCTGAGATATGAAAGAAGAAGATCGAATGAATTGGTGAAAATTCCGAATGCCGGGTTCTCTGGCTGATACAGGCGCTTTTTGGGAAAAAACGCGGTGGTTCTGAGCAGATATTTTTCTAAACTCTTTCTGAATGCTTCGACTGATTCTTTCGCGGCCTCGGGTGCAAACACAGGTTCGCTAAGTTCAAAATGACCATCGAGCAAAATTTCGCGCTTAACCATTTTGGGTTCGCTAAGAACCTGGTTAAAAGATTCAGGCAGTCTAAAATCGAATTCAGGCTTGAAAGCATACACTCTTGTGTGTTCGGCCCCCAGCTTAAGTTCATATTCTTGTGGAAAAGCCCGGGGCGGCGCTTCTCGATGTTTCGGAAATTCCCGGGCAAAACTTTGTTTGATTTGTCTTCTGAACTTGATAATGTTGGGCACACGTTCCGGAAAACAGAATGGCAGATATGGCCTGAAAGAAGTCGGCTCGAAAATCTGGTTTTCTGAACTTTTCTGATCTGCTGAAGAAGAGTATTCTACCGTTCGGGCCATACCGGTTAGAAGACCGTTGATTTTGTTCTGCAGAAACGTTTTTTCTTTTTGCAGAGAATCTATGAATGATTCCATTTCATTCAGACGATCTTCAGTCGCCGAATTTGAGAGCTTTAAGTGATCGAAGCTGCCTTTAAGATCATTATAAGCCTTTCTTAGCTTGTCGAGTTCGGCGGTTTTCTGCTTCAGCTCTGTTGTAACTCTTTCAAGCTGGTTACTCAATCCAGAAACCTGGTCTTCAAGGTCGGCATTTCTGCTTTTAAGGCTATAGCTTTTGCCTCTCAGTTCATCGAGCTCTTCACTTGCTTTTTTCAATTCGCCCTGAACTGCTGTGTAATTCTTTTCTGTGCTTTCAAGTTTCAGACTTAGATCTTTCGTGTGCATCTGCATATGAGAAATCTGCGACTTGAGCTTGCCCGTCGATTCAGAAAGTTCATTATTCTGTTTTTGAAGATTCTTGAAATCTATGACGCTGTCAGCAAGGCTTAGCTTGAATTCCTGAATCTTTGCGTCGCGAAGTTCGATTTCTTTTTTCAAGGCTGCCAGCTGCGGAGAATCTTTATCGAGTAATTCTTCGCGGTTGAAAAAATCTGATTGCGCAAGGTTCTCTGAGCTATGCAGGTTGATGATCTCAGATATGATTCTGGGAAACTTTATCCCCGAAACCTGCAGGGCAAGACGATAAAAACGGTCATCCTGTTTTTCGGGCGGCAAACTCTTAATTACTGATTTAAAGTTCTGAACGAATTTGTCGAGAACTTCAATATCTGCAATTAATCGATCTAGGTCAGATTTGTTTGCCTGGTCTGTCATTATTTAGGGCTGATTAAACTGCTTTGTGCTGATATAGGCAGATGGTTATGTTGTCACCGCCACCATTAAGGTAAGCGCCCTTGACCAGATTGTCTGCCAGTCCGGATAAATCAGTGCCTTCCGGTCGGTATGAATGTGCGATTACTTCTTCGAGATCATCGTCTTCGACGAATCCGCAAAGTCCGTCAGAGCAGATCAAAATCAGGTCGCCATCCTGAAGGGTAATGTTTCTTCTTTCAACTTCAACTTCTTCTGATACGCCAAGGGCACGGGTTATTATGTTTCGGTTCGGGTGAGTAAAAGCTTCTTTTGCCGTTATTTTTCCCTGGTCTATTAGTTCCTGTACCAGAGAATGATCTTTTGTGATTGCGGTTAGTTTGTTGTCTTGAAACCTGTAGGCCCGGCTGTCGCCAACATGGGCCATTGCAAGAGAGTTTCTGTAAACGAGTCCGGCAACGATGGTCGTTCCCATTCCTTCCATTTCAGGGTTTTCACTGGCTTTTTCAAAAATGGCAGCATTTGCTTCCTTGATCCAGGTTTCAAGAAAAAACGTTTTGTCTACCGAAAGAAAATCTTCGGGCTGCTTCTCGAAAAGATTGGTTATTACATGCTTTTTAACGTTTTGCACCGCAAGCATCGATGCGAACTCGCCCGCTGCAGCTCCACCCATTCCATCTGCGAGAATAAGGGCAGTAACCTCAAACCTGTTGCCCAATGGGCCACACCAGTTCATTCTTAGGCTCTCTGCATAATCCTCATTGTTTGGTCTTACTTTACCCTTGTCGCTCAACGTGTAGAAATTCATCTGAATTCTCCCGGTATATTTATCGCATTCTAAATTCTTTATGGGTTTGAGTCAACGCCCGAAGCGAATTTTGCTGGGTCAACCCCTGAAAGTTTGTCTTCAAAAATGCTGCTGCAAATATTATCGACAGACTTGTCGATATTGTCCATTTCCATATCAAGCCAGTCGGGCATGTAGGGAGGGTGAAAATTGCTTCGGGCAGGGCGAAGCTTGTCGGCTCTCTGACGGGCTCTTCGAACGATTACAGTCGCCGGACCATGCATCTTGTAATCAGAAAATAAAATTTTAGCAGAATCATCAACAGGAATTTTTTCAGAAATTTTTATGCGTTCTGTTTTGGTTTTCTTTGCAAATATTTTGTCTGAAAAGGCGAATGATTCATGATTGAATTTGCTGCTGACTGAAGATTCCTTTTTTGCGGTCTTTGTCCAGTCATTCAAAACAAAACTTTTGTCGGAAACCTTAAGCCTCCAGGCAGCAGCATTTGCATCGGCGCTATAAAACGGCTGGGCCGGCTCGTCTAAGGCAGACAGGACAAGTTTTCGCTCGAAAAGAACATTGCTCGAGGCAGCTTTAAGTTTTGTATATTCAGGCAGAAAAAAGTCTTTTTCAGACAGAATGTTATCAGACGTCTCAAATTTATTTTCTGCCGGTGCGATTTGCATGAAGCTCTTCAAAAGAATTACCCAGTGAACTGATTCCATTGAAAAGATACCCGGCAATTCATGGTTCTTGCAATCGCTTAGGCAAGGTTTTGCCCAGGATTTCGAAAAGTTCCATGCGAATTGTGCCGGTGCCGCTCGGTACAAGAAAGTAAAATCTGGAAACCTGCGTTCAAGCCCCAGGTGTTTTTCGATTCTAAAGGTTTTGCCAATAGAAAAATCTTTGCGTTTGAAACGGCGTTTATAGTTTTTGAGTTTTCTTATCTTGAAGCAGGTCGGAAAAAGGTAATCATCAAGCTTGTATTTAGCAGAAATTTCACAAGAACCGACCGAAACTGTAAGGGGTAAAAGATAATCTGTTTTCTCTTTTTCGAGAATCTCGAAGCCTAAATGAGCTATTTGAGAAATTCGCAAATCTTCATAAGAGTCAAAATTCAAAACCTGACTGGTGTCGTCGATTTCAAAATACCTTTCAGAAGAAACACCCGCATCGGAGTGTGCCGGAGCATATGGGAAGAAAAATTGTCGATAACGGGCCTTGAAGAACTTCTGAGTAATGAAAATACCAGATGGAATTTCAGGAAAATTGTGATAAAAAGCAAGAATTTCAGGGCAAAAAACTTCTGCCTGTTTTTCTTTTAAGGCAAATTTAACCTTTGTTGGCAGAGAAACCGGCTTTAAGCGTTTAATTCGTAATTTTTCACGACTTATTCTCTGATCTGCAGCAAAATTCGACCCACTGATAAATCTACAGTCGAGGTTTATTCGACCTAGAAGCAGCCGGTCAATTTGTTCTTCTTCAATGACCGGAATTGTTTCAGCAGGAACAGCCCAGTCATGAATCATCGCTGAAAACTCATGAGTAAATTTCAGAAATTTCTTCGCAAAGCTGGTTGTATCAAAATTGAAAGCTAGTGAAAAGGATCGGGCAAAAAGTTTTTTAATATCTGCATTCTGCCAGGTATGTTTGTAAAAAGTCGGTTTTAGCGGGTAAACAAAACTGTTTTCAGGTGATGAAACAAAAAAGTGAAACGGAAAATTCTGAATGTCCTTTCCGATCGCTTGTGATGCCGGGTATAGCCATTTTTGCGGGTTCTTAAGGCTGAATTTGCTGTAAAAGAACCTTTTTGTCGGGAAAAAGCTGAAAGCTGGTATGCCGATTTCTTTTTCTAAATCTGCTTTAATTTTGCCTGAATACTCTTTATGCAAAAAGAACATTTTATCTGCTTTGAATCTGAAGGTCGGAAAGCCGAAAGGGTAGGGCAGCAGGCGCAGGCGGCAGTTGAAAGCCCGGCTTATTTTGCTCCAGTGTGGTGACTGAATCAAACATTCCTGAGCGGCTTTTTCATTTGCGATCGCATCAGAAATTGGCATGGCCAGATTGAAAAGTGCCTTAACAGCAGACGGCAGACCGTCGATAAAAGAAAAGCTCTGGCGCAGCTTTCGTTTAAGGCTGAGGGCGTAAGTCTTATCTTTCAGTTCATTATCAAAAAGGAAATTATAACTACCGGCGGCCTTTTTATATCTGTTAAGTGGAGCCAACAGATCGCGCGCAGCCTTTAATGTAACCCTTCTTGTGGTGACCCGGGCAAAGCTTTCTTTTTTACTGTTTACGGTGTTCTGTGAATAGGTTCTAAGCTTTTTTGGCAAAGAATTTGTTTCATTTTTACCGCAATAGTTCCAGAGAACACCTTTCGGGGCCTTAAGCCGGCGCTTGTGTTCGGGCAGAACTATGTCGGTAAATTCAAGATCGGTTATCGACATCAGAAAGAAAAGCGGTCGACCGAGAATGCCGACAAAATCGACAAATCTACCCGAAGGATGAGAGAAAATCTTTTTTGTCGATGCTTTTTCTGAAATGGTGCCTCTGAAAGGCTGCTTTTTCAAAGGACAGTCGAAGACTTTCCCGGTCAGATGAGAGGCCAGTATTTTGCGCAATTTTAAAGTGCCGTATCTTGCATGACTTTTGGTTAAGAACTTCATCAGCGTTCTTTTGGAAAAGAATGCCTGTTTGTTGGCTAGCAGTTCAAGATGCTCTATCCGGTAATCAAGACGGCTTCTGAAGATTGGCTGCAGACCTTTGCGGTTACAGAATCTTATGGGAATTTTTTCATCGACCAGTTTGGCCGGACAAGGTTTGTAGCTGTGCAAAACCACCATTGGAAAAGTTTTTTCAGCCAATGATGAACGAAAAAGTTTTAGTTTCAGGCGAAGGTTTTTGCTGACAG
>JASURT010000147.1 GCA_030446435.1 Candidatus Ozemibacter sp. | reverse complement strand
TGCCGACGAAGAAGCAGCTTCAGAAGAAAGTGCTACTGAAGAAGAAGCACCGGCAACCGAAAGCTCTTCAGGCGGTTTTGAAGGACTGTAAACCCCGATATAAAAAAGGCTGCCTCAAATCTGAGGCAGCCTTTTTTTATCAGTTAACCAGAGCAATGTTAAATGATTCTAATGGCGAATTTCGGGCATTCAGGCGCACAATAACCACAAAGAATGCACTTTAGATGATCTACAATCGGGGCCTTTTCGCCGGGCTTCAAAGCCATCTGCTGGCAAGCCTTTATACAGGCACCGCAGTTCTGGCAGATCATTTCATTGATAAAAAGTTTTCGTGGCTGACCGGCCACTTTTTCTGCAAAAGAGCGTTCAACAGTTTCTTTCATCGCAACGGCGACATTCATGTCGATTTCTTCAAAGGTAGTCATTCCGACTGAAGCAGAATCGATGCAATCACTGTCAAAAACCCATCTCAAAGCGGCTGCCGCGTCTTGCCGCAAATGACCTCCGCCAAGAGGTTTCATGGCATAAATACCTTTATCTGCGGCTTTGGCTTTTTTAAGAAACGAAGTCATTTTGGTAAGAGAAGCATCGAGAATGCCTATTCCATCGCGGTTGAACATCGGGTGCAAAACATCGATCACATCATTTTCGGCAAGCAGATCGATAACCCGTGCCGAATGAGAACTGGCACCAAGAGCCCCAATCAGGCCCTTTTCGCGAGCCTTAACAAGTGCTTCAAGCGCGCCTGCACGCAATTCAAAATCTTCTTTATCTCTGACGGCATGCATCAGAAAAACGTCGATCTTTTTACGATGCAACTGGTCGAGACACTGCGAAATGGCTTCTTCCATCTGGTCGTAATCTTTTACGGCAGACTTGGAAGCGATTACCGGATCAGATCCCATCCATTTTCGCAAAGCAAACTTTACCTGAAGATAAGAACCGTACATCTGAGCAGTGTCGATAAAATTTATTCCCGAAGAAAGGGCATGAAGAATGACTTCTGCGCCCTCCTCAACTGACAGACCTCTTTGCATTGGACTCATGGTCAGAGTGCCAATAGATAAAACCGTTACCTCTATACCGGTTCGGCCAAGTATGTTTTTCTTCATTCATCCCTCCCTTCTACTATTCTAACAGAATAAATTTCTGCAAATGCCGGCAAATTTCAAGCAAAGTTTTTCCCTCGAATCTTTGCGATGGGTTTCAGTCTGGACAGGCGATTTAATTTCGGTTAGACTTCATAATCGTTTTGGTTGCAACCAGCCTGGAGGAAGAACATGAGTCTCGATAAACTTGAAAGAACCCTGAAACTTGATATAAAAGCAGCTCTTGGCTGCACCGAGCCTATCGCGATTGCTCTGGCGACCTGTAAAGCCAGACGCCTTATCGGTCAGGAGATCAGTCAAATCGAGCTCAAGCTTTCTACCAATCTGCTCAAGAACGCGATGGAAGTAGGCATTCCCGGCACTCATGGCGACCGGGGAATTCCGCTCGCAGCCGCGCTTGGCTGTTATGCCACAATGCCTGAACCAGACCTGACTCTGCTTGAAGGAGCGAACAAGGAATGGCTGGACAAGGCGAAGAAACTGGTCGAAGCCGACAAGATTCAGCTCGACCTTGCATCAGGAATGCACGGCCTTTATGTCGAGTCAAGGGTTACAGATAGTGAAGGTAATTTCGGTGTCGCCATTATCTCGGGCAGTCATGAAAACCTTATTCATCTTGAAAAAAACGGCGAGATTCTTTATGCCTCTGACAAAACCGGGCTTGAAGGAGCAGACAAACTATTGCTGCAACGAAAAGAGCTTGCCGAAACTTCATTCGCCGACATCTGGAACAGCGTCAAAGACCTGTCGGCAGAGGTTCGCGCTCATCTGCTGAAAGGCATAGATATAAATCTCAAGGTTGCCAAAGCCGGTCTGGGCAAAGACGGCTATCTAAGCATCGGCAACATCTACAACGAACTCATCAACGACGGCTGGCTTGGCAACGATGTCATCAACAAAGCCAAAGCTCTTACTTCTGCCGCCGTTGATGCGCGAATGTCAGGTTGCGACCTTCCAGTCATGACATCTGCCGGTTCAGGCAACCAGGGCCTGAGCATCACCCTGCCGCTGTATGTTCTTGCTCAACATCTCAAAGCTGACGACGAAAAGCTTGCAGAAGCGCTTGCCATAGCCCATGGCATCACAAGTATCCTCAAACACCATACCGGCACCCTTTCAGCCATGTGCGGTTGTGTGGTCTGCTCTGGCACCGGTCTTACAGCCGGAGCGGTATATCTGCTCGGCGGCAGTCTCGATGTGGCTACTTCAGCGGTCAACAATATGGTTGGAAGCATCACCGGCATTATCTGCGACGGCGCGAAAGTTGGCTGCTCGATAAAGCTGGTCTGCGCAGTAGATTCTGCTTTTCAGGCAGCGATGATGGCTATGAGAGGGTTAAAACTACCGACCACCAATGGTGTTCTCGGCGAGAATCTCGAGTCAAGTCTTGCCAACATTGGTCTTATCGCAGCCCCGGGCATGCTTGAAACTGACGATCAGATACTTTCCATCATGCTTGGTAAGCCCCTGGACCGCAAATGAGCCTTATCGGGCCCGGCAAAGGCTTCAAAGGTTCGATCAGTCTCGCAGGCGACAAGTCAATTTCGCATCGGCTTATATTATTTTCGCTGCTGCATCATGGCAGCTTCAAGCTAAGAAACCTTTCTGCCTGCGACGACGTAAAAACCAGTCTTGCAGCGATAAAAACGCTTGGGGCAACGATTGACCGAGATAATACCGAAGAAATCACAATCCGGGGACCAGACAAAAAAACGGCTGCAGAATCGGTTGAAATCTTCTGCGGCAACTCCGGCACCACAGCCAGACTTTTATCGGGAATTCTTGCCGGCCTGCCCGGCCGTTTTGTCTTAACCGGTGACAACTCGCTTTCACAAAGACCAATGCAGAGAATCGCCGACCCATTGAGCATGATGGGGGCCGAAATAAAAACCACAAAGTCGAAATTGCCAATAGAGATTATCGGGCAAAGTCGTCTGAACCCGATCACTTACCAGATGCCCGTTGCTTCGGCCCAGGTAAAATCTGCCATATTAGTTGCGGCCACCAGAGCAGCCGGCACTACGACAATTTCAGAACCATCACCAAGCCGGGATCACAGTGAAATTCTTCTTGCCCATCTGGGCGCAAAATTGCAATGCAAAGATAATCAGATCAGTCTGGACGGACCATTTTTATCAAGGGGTGATTACTGTTTTAACATCCCTGCCGATGTGAGCTCGGCGGCATTTTTCGTGGTGGCGGCTCTATTGATTCCGCAAAGCGAAATTAGCATCGAAAATGTTTTGTTAAACCCGACCAGAACGCACTTTTTGCAGGTTCTGAAAAGAATGGGCGCAAACATTCAAACCAGCATCACCGCAAACAACTTCGAACTGACAGGCACCATAAAAGCAGCGTATTCACCGAAGCTTCAATCAACCGACATTTTGCCCGAAGAAGTTCCGGCCCTGATTGATGAAATTCCGGCGATCTCAACGGCAATGGCCTTTGCCAAAGGTGTTTCTACGATAAAAGGAGCGCAGGAGCTCAGAGTTAAAGAATCAGACCGGATAAAAGTGCTTTGCGAAGCATTTAGAGCCTGTGGAATAAAGGTCGAAGAAAACGATGAAGGGTACAGTATCACCGGCACAGAAGAAATCAGCTCTGAACATAGGCTAAAAACCTATTCTGACCATCGAATGGCGGCGGCATTTTCAATTCTGGCTCTAAAAAGTAAAAGCGGAATTTTTGTTGAAGATCTTGATTCTGTGAAAATTTCCTTCCCGGAATTTTTCTCGATCTTCCTGCCCTGTTTCAATGCCAGACTGTAAAAAGGTTTTTACAATATTTTTTTCTTTTTTTTCTTGCAAGTTATCGAATAATGTTGTACATTAACGCCCACTAGTTGCTTGCAAGTTTTTCAAGTGACCATCATTAAGGAGATCAATCACGGTCTTGGATTCTAGCCAGATAAAAAGCTCTTGTGAAGTAGTTGCAATCGATGGCCCGGCAGGGGCCGGTAAAAGTACGGTTGCGAAAAGAGCAGCAGAAAAACTGGGTTACAGCTATCTCGATACCGGCGCTATGTATCGTGCGGTAACCCTTAAAGCGTTACAAAAAAACGCTTCTTTTGACGACAAAAAAGAACTGGCCAGATGCGCGAATGAATGCGAAATTCGTTTTGAAGAAAGTGAAAGTTCGATTCTTCCGGAAGTTTATCTTGACGACAAGAACGTGACCTTAGAAATTCGCAAACCCGAAGTAGCGAGGAATGTATCTTTCGTGGCAGCTGTTCCCGAAGTTCGCGAACGAATGACCAGGCTACAAAGGGAAATCGGGCATCATGGCAAATGGGTTGTAGATGGCAGAGACATTGGCTCAGTCGTTTTTCCCGATGCCAGAGCAAAAATTTATCTGACCGCTTCGATCGAAGAACGAGCCAAACGAAGAATGCTCGACCTTCAGGAAAAAGGCTTCGAAGCTGACATTGAAAGTCTCAAAACCGAAATTGCCCGTCGAGACGAAATTGATTCAAATCGGGAAGTAGCACCTCTGGTTCAGGCCGAGGGCGCTGTATTGCTGGATACAACCGATCTATCCATCGAAAAGGTGATAGAACGGATTATCGAAATTGTAACTAATACCCGGGACAATAAGATCCCAATGGAGGAAAATATGGACCAAGTCAATACGACAAACACAGATCAGGAACAAAACACAGAGGCCATGGAAAATCAAATGACCATGGAGGAAGCTCTGAACAGTGAGTTCCGCACCATCTCCAAGGGAGCAATTGTAACTGGGACCATCATCGAAAAAAATCAATCCGGTATCTACGTCGATTTAGGCTATAAGTCTGACGGCATTGTTCCCATCGAAGAATTCGACGGCGAACAGGACAACTACAATGTTGGCGATGAAATCAGGGTTTACGTAAAGAAGATTGACGATGGTCACGGCCAGCTTTTGCTCTCATACAAAAGGGCAAAGGAGCTAGGTGCGTGGGACGAAATCAATGATGCTTTCACCAAGAAAACCCCGATCGAAGGCGTTCTTAAAGAAAGAATCAAGGGCGGCTACAACGTCAACATCAAGGGCGTTCGGGCTTTCCTGCCACAGAGTCAGCTCTCTCATGGTAAAAACACCAAAGAAAACATCGGCAAAGCTTTCCCGATGCTGGTAACTGAATTTGATCGCAGAAGAAAGAATGTTGTTGTTTCAGAACGCGCCATTCTCGACAAAATCCGCGACAAAAAACGTACCGAAATTTTTGAACAGCACAATGTTGACGAGCTGATCAAAGGAACCGTTTCAAGAATCGTTGAATACGGTGCTTTCGTTGATCTGGGCGATGGCGTTGAAGGCCTCATTCATCGCAACGACCTTAGCTGGTCAGTAATTTCAAACCCACGTGAAGTTGTTCAGCCAGGCGAAGAAGTTGAAGCCAAGATTCTGAAAATGGACGAAGAAAAAGGCAAAATAAGCCTTGGTCTGAAACAGAAAAAAGACAACCCATGGGAAAGCGTTGACGATCGCTACAAAGTTGGCCAGAAATATCCTGGTAAGGTTAAAAACCTTATGGACTTCGGCGCCTTTGTTGAGCTTGAAGAAGGCGTTGAAGGCCTTGTTCACATTTCTGACCTTTCATGGTCAAGAAACATCAAGCACCCCCAGGAAGTAGTCAACTCAGGCGACGATATCGAAGTAGTAATCAAAGAAATCGACCAGGAAAAGAAAAGAATTTCTCTTTCCTACAAAGAAGTTCTCCCACATCCATGGGATGACATCGACAGCCGCTACAAAATCGGCGACGTTGTGACCGGCAAAGTTAACAACATGACTGACTTCGGCGCTTTCATCGAAATCGAACAGGGCATCGAAGGTCTGCTTCACGTTTCTGATATGGATTGGGTCAAAAAGATCAATCATCCGAAAGAAGTGCTTGAAAAAGGCCAGGAAGTCAAAGTTAAGATTCTCAATATCGACATGGGCAACCACCGCCTGTCACTTGGTCTGAAACAGACCACCACTGATCCATGGGAAGCCGTAGAAGGCGACTATAAAGTGGGCCAGGAAGTAACCGGCGTGGTTAAGAACCTTGTTCCTTACGGCGCATTCGTTCAGCTCGAAAACGGCCTTGAAGGTCTGCTGCACATTTCTGAATTCTCTTGGCAGAATGAAGTCAATGATCCTTCAGAAATGCTTAAAGTTGGCGATCAGGTAACCGTACAGGTTTACGAAATCGACAAGAGCAAGCAGAAAATCGGTCTCTCACTCAGAAGACTCACCGATGACCCCTGGAAAGATATCGAACGCAAGTATGCCAAAGACAGCATTCACGAAGGCAAAATCTCAGCCATCGTTGACAACGGTGCCGAAGTTGAATTGTCAGACAACATCGTTGGCTTCATCCATATCTCACAGCTTTCTTCTCATCGTGTAAGCAACCCTTCAGACGTGGTAAAAGAAGGCCAGCAGGTAACTTTCAAGGTTCTCGAACTCGATCGCAAGAACCGCCGCCTCAAACTGTCGATCAAAGAAGCTTCAATGGATACAGATGCCAAGGAACTGCAGAAGTATCAGGCTGAATCCAACACCGGCTTCTCAGACACAATTGGTGACCTGTTGAAAGAACAGCTTGAATCTTTCAAACAACAGCTTGACAAGTAAGACTATCAGCGGTAAAGAAATTGCTGCTTGACATTAAACGGTGCCCCTAGTAAAAAAAGGGGCATCGTTTTTTATATCCCGAATAAAAAAACTAAAATGGGATTTTAAACCTAAGGAGGTTTTATGGCAATTAAAGTAGGAATCAATGGTTTTGGTCGTATCGGGCGCCTCGTTTTCAGGGCCTCAGTTAACAATCCGGAAGTTGAAGTTGTAGCAATCAACGATTTGATTGGTGCTGATTACATGGCCTATATGCTCAAATACGATTCAGTCCATGGCCGTTTCCAGGGTGAGGTAAAAGTAGAAGATTCTCACCTGGTCGTAAACGGAAAAAAAATCAGAGTAACTTCTGAAAAAGATCCTGCAAACCTTAAATGGAACGAAGTGGGCGCTGAGTATATCGTAGAATCAACCGGTCTTTTTCTCACCAAAGAAAAAGCAGAAGCACATCTTAAAGCCGGAGCCAAAAAGGTTATCATGTCTGCTCCGTCAAAAGATTCTACTCCGATGTTCGTTATGGGCGTAAACGAAGAAAAATACGAAAGCAGCATGAATATCGTTTCGAATGCTTCTTGTACCACAAACTGTCTGGCCCCCATCGCCAAAGTTCTTCATGACAATTTCAAAATCGTTGAAGGTCTCATGACTACTGTTCATGCAACAACCGCAACCCAGAAAACCGTTGACGGACCTTCAATGAAAGATTGGCGCGGCGGCCGCGGCGCAAGCGTTAATATCATTCCTTCATCAACCGGTGCAGCCAAAGCAGTTGGCAAGGTTATTCCCGAGCTCGACGGCAAACTTACCGGCATGGCTTTCAGAATTCCGACCGCTAACGTATCAGTTGTCGATCTGACCTGTCGCCTTGAAAAAGCTGCCAGCTATGAAACAATCAAAGCAGCCATGAAAGCTGCTGCCGAAGGCCCAATGAAAGGCATTCTCGGTTACACTGAAGATTCAGTCGTTTCAACAGATTTCATCGGCGATGATCATTCAAGCACATTTGACGCCGGTGCAGGCATCTCATTGAACGACAACTTCGTTAAAGTCGTTTCATGGTATGACAATGAATGGGGCTATAGCTGCCGCGTTCTCGACCTTCTTCAGTATATTGCCAAGAAGTAAGGCGGTCATAAAATCGTGACTGACAGGGAACCTGTTTTTACGGGTTCCCTGTTTTTATTTTTTCCGGTATAATGTTAATCCAAACTCCCGCTAGGAGGACTTAATTAGATGTTCAGAACTATCAGAGACATTGACTTTTCAGGCCGACGAGTTCTGGTAAGAGTTGATTTCAACGTTCCACTCGATGAAAATCTTCAGATCACTGACGACACCAGAATCAGAATGGCAATTCCCACTTTGAAACACATCGCCGACAATGGCGGTCGCCTTATCATTATGAGTCACCTCGGTCGTCCAAAAGGACAGCCGGTCGAAAAATATTCACTCAAATCAGTGGTAGATCATTTAAGCAAGCTACTGGGTAAACCGGTCAAGTTTGCCGAAGACTGCATCGGCGAAAAAGCACAGTCTGTAGTGAACAGTCTTGCCAACGGCGAAGTTGCTCTTCTTGAAAATCTTCGCTTTCATAAAGAAGAAGAAAAGAACGACCCTGCTTTCGCCAAAGCTCTGGCTTCTCTCGGCGAAATTTACGTAAGTGACGCATTCGGAACCGCGCACAGAGCACACGCTTCTACTGCGGGCATCGCTGACACACTTCCGGCCTACGCTGGTTTTTTGATGGAAAAAGAGATCAACTATCTTGGCAAAGTTACCAGCTCACCTGACCGCCCGATGGTAGCCGTAATGGGTGGCGCCAAGGTAAGTGACAAGATTCAGGTCATTGAACACCTGCTTGAAAAGGTTGACTCGCTTCTAATCGGCGGCGGCATGGCATTTACCTTTCTTAAAGCTCAGGGTTACAGTATCGGCAAATCTCTTTGCGAAGAAGACAAGCTTGA
>JASURT010000146.1 GCA_030446435.1 Candidatus Ozemibacter sp. | reverse complement strand
ATTTCTCTTGTTTGTTCAAGAGTCGCGGCTTTTTTATGAAACTTGCCTTCGCGGTTTTTGATGATCATTGGCAGGGTTCTCTGGCAAAGATTGCCATAGTCATTTGCCAGATCAGCATTATAGCGATTTATGAAATTGTCTTCGGTATAGGTCGCATCCATACCAAAAACCATTTCTCTGAAAAGATAGAATCTGAAAGGGTCAAGACCGAATTTGCCCACCAGTTCGCGTGGATTGATAATGTTGCCGACCGATTTTGACATTTTTCCTTCACCGGTTACCCACCAGCCATGCGCGAAAATGGCTTCAGGTAACGGCAGTTCAAGCGCCATCAGCATGGTTGTCCAGTAGACCGCGTGGGTAGTGAGAATGTCTTTGCCGATCAGGTGGCAGCTTGCAGGCCAGCATTTCGAGAATTTTTCCATATCGAACGGGTAACCTACAGCTGAAATGTAGTTGGTAAGAGCATCGAACCAGACATAGGTTACATAGTCCTGGTCGAAGGGAAGCTCGATGCCCCATGAAAGCCTTGATTTCGGTCGCGAAATACAGAGATCCCCAAGTGGCTGGCGCAAAAAGCCCAGAACTTCGTTTTTACGATTTTCGGGTCTGATAAAGCCTGGATTGTTGTTTATGTGATCGATCAGCTTCTGCTGATACGATGACATTTTGAAGAAATAGTTCTTTTCCTGGATTTCCTGGACGGCGCGCTTACAGTCGGGGCAGATTTTTTCAGGAACTTCTTTTTCTGTCCAGAAGCGTTCGCATGGGGTGCAATACCAGCCGCTGTAATTAGCTTCATAGATGTCGCCTTTTTCCCATAATTTATTGAGAACATGGGTTACTACCTTTTTATGCCGGTCTTCGGTAGTGCGAATAAAATCGTCATAGCTGATGTCAAGCAGTTTCCACAGGCTTTTGAATCGATCAACAAGCTTGTCGGTATGCTGAAGAGGGGTCAGACCTTTTTCTCTGGCTGCTTGTTCGACCTTCTGGCCGTGTTCGTCTGAGCCGGTGAGAAAATGAACTTCACGACCCATAGAACGGTTATATCTGCTGAGAATATCAGCCGCAAGAGTCGAAAATGCGTGGCCGATATGAAGCTCGTCGTTTGCATAGTAAAGTGGTGTGGTTACGTAAAAGGCTTTCTGGTTAGACATTAGAATACCCCAATAGTTATATTTTATTATTGACTTCGGTAAATAGAGGCTCGGTTTCCGCCATCTTCATGGGCCCGGTTCAGCGCTGAAAGAGCGTTTTTGCTCAACAGTTTGGGATCAGGCACATTTTCAGGATAGCTGGCGATTCCGACAGACATGGTAATCTTGAAGCTTTGCTGATCAAAGCTGAATGATAAACGTTCAAGTGCTTCTTTGAGACGCCCGGCCAAAAATACGCCACCGGCTGTGTCGGTATTCGGCAGAAGAATGAAAAACCTTTCCTGAACGCTTGAAGCGGTGTCGGTGTCTCGCAGAAGGTTGTTGACCTCTTTGCCGCAGGCTTCAGCAATTTCATGGGCGAATTCAGAATTGGTCTTCTTAACGATATGTTTAAAGTCGTCAATGTCAGCGATAACCACGGTTAAAGGTTGAATGTAGCGAACCGACCGGGTGGCTTCTTCGTTAAAATAGCCGCGCCAGACGTTGTGAGCTGCAAGGCCGGTAACTTCATCCTGAAAGAGATTTCGATACAGGCGATTTCGCTCGATCACGAGTGATGCCAATGCGCTTAAATCTTTTACATACGGCAGATCTTCATTGCGAAAAACCGGCGGTGAAATGCGGTTTATAAAATTCATGACCCCAAGAACCGTGCCGTCAGCACTGGTTATTGGCGCGCAAAGTAAGCTGGCTACCTTCTCGTCACGTTTTGAAAGCTCGCTGAACTGTTTAAAACGAGAATCCTTATGCCCCTTATTGGCGATAAGCGGCAAGCCTTCTTTTATGACCAGGCCGGCCAGGCCTTCATGCGGTTTCAGACGAATCGAGGGGTATTCTTCATCGGCAAGAGCATCGAGTAGACTTTTTTCAACCCCCCTGACGCAGGCAACGGTCATTTCGTTCTTTTCCCGGTTGATGAGAAGAATCGAAGCCCATTGAACATTGATCGTTTTTATGGCTTCGTCAAGAATTGCTCTGAGGTTGTTTTGAAAATCAAAGGTTGTGTTAAGTGTCTGAGCAACATTGAGACATGAACGGGTCAAATCGAGCTGTTTCTCGAGAATGTTGATCTGGTGTTCATTCTTTTCACTGCTTTTTTCTTGTTGAAGCTGCCTTTTGCCCAGCGAAACGATTTCACGGTTCCATTCGGTATAAAGTCGGTTCAGCTCGCCTGAAATTTCTGCAACTTCATCAAAACCGTTATCGGTAATCGAAGCGGCAGATTTTTTCGTCTCGAAGACCTGAAGAGAATGCAAAACCAGTTCGAGTGGGCCGGTTATTGAAGTTGAGACGAGAAAGGCCGCGATCAGAGCATTGATCAAGGCGATAATGCCGATGAAAAGGGCGGTAGAATTACTGATGACAATGCCGGTATATTGAACATAAAGATAAATTATGACCGGAAAAAGCGTCGCCAGCAGAAATGTAACGATTATTCTGGTTTTAATGGAAAAATTTCTAAATAATTGCAAATTAGTGTACCCCAATGAATTGTGTAGGATTCTATTTTATTGAGGCTAAACTTGTCAATGTTTCAGACTTTATTTTTGTCAATTAGTCTCAGATAGACGTTTTCCATAACCTTGCCGAATTTGGCACGCGAAAAGTTTTCTTCGACCCGCAAACGTGCCTTTTCGCCCATCAATTTGCGTTGCGCCGGGTTGGTAATCAGTTTTTTCAGCGCTTCGGCAGTTTCTTTTGGCGATTCTGGCGCAACAATGTAACCCTGTTCATCATCAGAAATTATTTCGGGAATTACTCCGACGCTGGTGCCGACTACGGGCTTGCCCGAGGCCATGAATTCAAGCGCGGCCCTGGAGTTGGCTTCAGAACCTATAGAAGTTATCAGGCCTATATCGAGCCCGGCAATGACTTCGGGCAGATCTTTGCGCAGTCCGAACGAAACGACCCTGTCGCCGATTCCAAGCTGTTCGGCCAGGCTGTGTAGCCATTTGAATGTTCGTTCGTTTTCATAACCCAATGCCACAAGTCTGCATCCGGGTTTTACGTCTTTCAACAATCTCATGGCTTCAAGGGCATACTCATGGCCCTTTACCGGGTCAAGTCGCGCAACCAGACCAATCAAAACTTCATCGTCAGTCGCGCCAATTTCGTTTCTGAACTTTCGCCGCGGGTGATTACTCGAATTAAAAGCATCTTCATCGACGCCGCCATAGACCACGCTTATTTTTTCAGCATCATAGTCGAGAATCTGCTGGCACAATCTTTTATGCAGCATCGAACCTACGATGAGATGATCGGTCCAGTGGTGATGAACGTAACGATTGATAAAGTGACCTTTTGGGGGGGCGATATCGGTTCTTACCCTTGCCACGATGCTTTGGGGCGAGAATTTTTTGGCGATCAATCCCGCCATCCAGGCGCCTTCGTTGATATGGGCCGAAATTATGTCGGGTTTGAAATGGGTGAAAATGTGCTTCATACGTTTCATTGCATGAAGATAAAGATAAGGATTGCGGTGATTCAATCTTATTGTAGTATCCATCGGAATGCCGGCTTTTTCGGCCTGATAAGCCGGTTTGCCGGGTTCGGTAATCAACAGCACATCGTGGCCGAGCTTTATCAGCTCGTGTGAAACCGAGATGCAATAATTCGAAGCACCGCTCCAGTTTGGAGAATTAAGAATCTGAATTATTTTCATTTTTTCTGCCGGTTAATTCAAGAAATTTGCCAAAGCTGGCCATGTTCTGAAACGCGTCTCCGGCAGCGGCAATGAAGCCCTGCCAGCCATCACGAAAACCCTGTTTCAGCAGGTAACGCCTGAGAAATCTGAAATAAGGCCGGAAGAACATATGTCTAAGTTTGTTGAAAACAGTCGGTTTCATACCTGAATTAAACCAGAATTCAGCCTGAAAGCCGGTATAAAAATTCATTTTTCTGATGTAGTCTTCAAGGGCCGGGTAGGGATGATGTTCAAAGGGCTCTTTCAACATTCCGGTTTCGCCTTTTACTTCAAGCATTTCATGAACATGTTTATTGGCAAAGCCTGCAAAACCACGCTTGAAAAGTCGAAGCTGGGTGTCAGGGTATTGACTGCCATGCTCGAGCCAGCGCCCGAAAAAGATATTTTTTCTTGGCAACTTGTAAGCGACATATCTGTCTGAAGTTATGGCGGTTTTGATTTCTTCTGCCAGGGTCGGGGTTATAATTTCGTCAGGGTCTAGATAGAAAATCCAGTCGGTTTCGAGCTGTTCGAAGCCGAAGCTTTTGTTGACGTTCAGGTTTTTATTGTTTGCACGGTTAAAAAGTCTGACCTTTTCGAAACTTTTTACAATTTCTTCTGTTTTGTCTGTTGACTCACAGTTAACAACAACTATATCATCAGCGAAAAGTGCAGAATTAAGTGCATTGGCGATCTGCTTTTCTTCATTGTGCGCTATCAGCGATATTCCCAGTGTCGGCATGAAGTTTTCCTTTGTCAGTTTTCGTGAATTATCGCAGAATGACGGGCTAATTTCAAGTTTAAATCTGGGTCAGTTAAAAATGAAGAAATCTGGAACCTTTTCAGGATCAGGCTGGTCAATAGTTGTCGGCTTCATCCCTGTCGCCAAATAATAAGGAGGAAAGTTCTGTGATCGAGATGAAGAATATTACCAGATATTATGGTAACTTCAGGGCACTCAATAATATCAGTCTGAGCGTTGAAAAAGGCGAAATTCTCGGCCTGCTCGGGCCAAATGGTGCCGGAAAAACCACAGCCATGAGAATTCTTACCAGCTTTTTGCCTGCCACTTCCGGCACTGCAACCGTAGCCGGTTTTGATGTGTTTGAAGATTCACTTGAAGTTCGCCGAAGACTTGGCTATTTGCCGGAAACCCCGCCGGTTTACCCTGAGATGACGGTTGAAAGCTATCTTAATTTTGTCGGTGAAATTAAAGAGTTAGCTGGCAAAGTCAGAAAAGAGCGCATTGCCGAGATTGCTGACCGTATTGGCTTGACTGATAATCTGCAGCGCATAATCGGCCATCTTTCGAAAGGTTATCGGCAACGAGTCGGCATTGCCCAGGCTTTGCTTCATAACCCCGATGTGCTTATTCTCGATGAACCCACGGTTGGACTCGATCCCAATCAGATTATCGAAATTCGTGGTTTGATCAAAGATCTGGCCAAAGACCACACCATCATTCTGTCGACCCATTACCTGGCCGAAGTCAGTATGACCTGCAGCCGCGTCGTAATTATCAACGAAGGCGAAATTGTCGCCGAAGATTCGGTCGAAAATCTTGAAAAAGGCGCGACAGGTGCAACCCACTATAAAATCACGCTTAAGCCTTCAGAAAGTAATGACTGGCGCGAAATCATCGACAAAACCGCGGGCACAAAAATTTCTGCAGAACTTCATGAGGCCGGCCTGATAAAGTTCAATCTTGAACTTCCCTCAGAAAAAGAATTCGATTCGATGTTCGAAAAAATCGTCGCCAAAGGTACGGTTTTTCGCGAAATTTCACCGGTAAAAGCCAGCCTTGAAGATGTTTTTATCAAGCTGACCTCGGGCGAAGAAAGGAAAGCCGACGCATGAAAATCTTAGCCATAATGAAAAAAGAGCTGCAAAGCTATTTTTATTCGCCAATTGCATATATTGTTTTCGCCTCGTTTCTTTTGATTGTCGGTTATCTGTTCTGGGTGGTTCTTGTCACCAGCAAGCTGGCTTCGCTTGAACCGCTGTTTTACAACGCTTCGTTCGTTCTGCTGCTGGCTTCTCCGGTTTTGACCATGCGCCTCATCAGCGAAGAACGCAAGTCGAAAACCATGGAACTGCTGTTGACTTCGCCGATTTCTCCGGTCGAAATAGTTACCGGCAAGTTTCTCGCCTGTCTGATTCTTTATCTGGCCCTGATTGTTCTGACCATGCAATACCCGATTCTGTTAAGCCGTTACTCGAATGCTTTTGATATGGGGCCGGTTTACAGCGGTTACCTTGGCATGGTGCTTTTAAGTTCGGCATTCATTTCGCTTGGCCTTTTCGCCAGCTCTCTTTCAGAAAATCAGATCATTTCAGCCATGATAAGTTTCGGCGGCCTGATGCTTTTCTGGATCTTCGGCTGGGCCCGGCACGCTTTCGACAACGCTTTCGGACATATGCTCGGTAATCTTTCGATTTTCGACCGCTATTCAGATTTTCTTCGCGGCATCGTCGACAGCGGCAACGTAATTTTCTTCGTCGTTTTCACGTTCATCTGGCTCTTTCTCGCCACCAGAGTTCTTGAATCAGAAAGGTGGAGGTAACAGACATGACAGACAAAAGAAGAATCGATATCCCCGTTTTTCCTTACCTGGTTCTGATTCTCGGACTGGTAATCATGTTGGCTTCAGGCCTGATTTATGCAAATTTCCCAAGTGAAGGGAAAATAGCCGTCGGCACCCTGGCAGGTGGCATAATGGTCGCTGCCCTGGCGTTTCTTTTACGGCCCGCCATGTTTCAGGAGCTGGTTAAAAATCGTAAGACACTGCTTTGGGTAAACGACATAGCTCTGGTTCTTATCATAATCGGAATCGGTGTGGTGCTGGCGCACATCGGCTTTAGAAGAAACATTCGCTATGATTTTACCCGTAACGGCATGTTCTCGGTTTCTGACCAGACCATCAAGACTGTCAGAAACCTGAAGAAAGACGTAAAAATCACTGCTTTTTACCCAAAGAATACACGCGAAGAGCAGATGGTCAAAGAGTTGCTTGAAGAATACAAAAGACACAGTGATCGGCTGAAGGTCTCTTTTGTCGACCCTTTCCGTGACCCCATGACTGTAAAAGCCATGAATGTCGGGTCTCCGGGAACTGTGGTCGTGCAATGCGAAACCAGCCGCCAGGATATCATGGGCACTGATATTTTCGAACGCCCTTCTCCCTATGCGGGTCCTGATGCCAAACCGAAGTTCAAAGGCGAGCAGGTTTTCACCTCTGCCTTGATAAATGTCACCAGCGGAATCAAGCGTCGAATCGATTTTGTTACCGGCCATGGCGAAGCTTCTATTTCTGGTTATACCGGTCGGGATGTCGCCGGATTGAACGAACTGCTGATACGTGAAAACTACGAAGTAGAAGAAATCAACCTTATCGAAGAAGAAATCGCATCGGCTACAAACCTGGTTGCCATCATTTCCCCGCAAAGAGATTTTCTTGACAGTGAACTGGATAAGATTCGCACCTTTATCAAGGGCCGTCACGGGCATTTGATAGTGGCTTTAGACCCCCTGAGTGAAACCGGAAATCTCGAAAAATTTCTGCTTTCTGAGTTTGGTTTGATGGTCAACAAAGACGTGGTGGTCGACCCGCGCGGTCTGCAGCGCCAATATTGGACCGTCGCCCCCGAGCTGACGCCGCACCCGGCTTTGAACCCTTTGAAAGAAGCCAACCTTATCAGCATAATGTTTCATTGTCGCAGTCTTAATGTCGAAAGCAAAGATGGCTACAGCGCAGTTGATTATCTGAACACGATCGATAGTTCGTGGGCCAAGCGCGGAATCAAAAGCGGCGGGCAGCTTCAAATCGGATTTGAAGAAGGTAAAGATGCTCGTGGGCCGTTTAAGCTGGCGGTTCTGCTTGAAGATACCACCGTTGCTTCGGGTTCAAAGATTCTTGTTTTTGGCGATTCTGACTTCGTTTCGAATTCTTACATCGGGTTCGGCGGCAACAAGGATCTGTTCATCAATTCGGTGAACTATATGGTTGGCCAGGAGCAGATGATCGCCATCAGAGCCAAGGTTGTCGAGATACCTGAAGTGGTTCTCGATCAGAATTCTGCCAATCGAATTTTCACCATCTGCGTGATTGTTTCGCCGCTGCTTATCGTTCTGGCCGGTGCGGTGGTGTTTCTCTACCGAAGGAGGGTTTAAACCATGAAAAGCCGATTCAAACCGACGCTGGTCGCTTTTATCGTTCTTGTTTTACTTCTGGTTTATGCCAACTATTACGAAACCGACGAAATTCCCGAACCGGGCATGCAGAAACCGCAAAAGCTCGTCGATATCGACCCCGATAAAATCGAAACCCTAACCTGGAAAACCGGTGATAAAGAAACTCTTAAGCTGCAGAGAGAAAACGGAAAATTCAAAGTTGTCGTTCCCGGCAGCTATGATGTCGAGAAAGACGAAGTCGACGGAATAATTCGCCATTTTGCCGAACTGAAATCAGAAATGCTGGTGGCTGAAAACGCCTCTGATACTGCTGCGTTTGGCATCACCGAAAGATCGCCCTTCGTGTCAATTTCGGGTGCGGGGAAAAGTTTCGACCTGCTTCTCGGCGCAAAATCACCGGTAGGTGGCTCGTATTATGTCGCTTACAAGGATCAGGCAAAGGTTTTCATGGTGCCCGGATACATTCGCGGTGACTTTTATAAAACGGCTGATAATGTAAGAAACCGTTCTGCTTTTCCAGAAAAATTCGGAAATATCAAGCAGATCAAGCTGGTTGCCAATGGTTCAGAATTACTCGTGCAGAAGCGCGATGCCATTGAATGGTATATCGAAAAGCCTACCGCGATTTCTGCCAATGCCGAGGCGGTGGTCGGCCTGATTCAGGCTTTGCAGAATCTGCGCATTTCAAGATTCGTCGATGAAACCCCTGAAAATCT
>JASURT010000145.1 GCA_030446435.1 Candidatus Ozemibacter sp. | reverse complement strand
CGGGTCGAGGCAACTACGCGAAGCGGCGACACAATTCTCGACTGGAAAGGCGATGCAACCCCGATGAATAATCAGGGAACAAGCCTCAAGTCCGGTGCCGAAGGTGCTATTTTCAAAGCTGAATCAGTCAGTGGTGACATTCAGTTTACCTGATTATAACGGCACCAAACTAAAGTCGTTTCAACCTAAAATCAAATTGCATCTGCGCGATTTAACCTGTGTTGCTGCGCAGGGACTGGAAAAAAAACTGAAATACTGCTAAGCTTCTCAAAAATCTGAGTAATCGGAGCATTTGATTATGAAAAAAATTTCAGTTTTGTTTCTAATGTTTGTTTTACCCTTTCTCGTGGCTTGTAGCGGTGGCGGCGGCGGACTCGACGACGCCCTTAACCCATATGGCTTTGTGGTAACAGCTTTTGATACTACCAGCGCAGCGACTCTGCCTTCAAACGATGTACGTTCGGTTATCAGACCGACTTCTGCCGGCTCGATGTATGTCGGCACCAATCTGGGCGTGGCATCGTTCGATCCTGCAGTTGCAACTCCTGTTTTTACAGCTCTTGCAGGCGCTCCGGCGAATGTGAATAAAATGGTCGCTGATGGAACCCAGGGCGACTTTTATGTTTGCGCCGACAATGGTCTTTATAAATTTGATGGGGTTGCCAAAACTTTTTCAGCCGTAGATGCACAATTTACCGGAAAAAAAGTTCTCAGTTTTGCCAGACAGACCAGCAGTGTATTCTGGGTCGGTCTTGAAGATTTGACAGCGGCTCAGACGATTGCAAAGGTCGACAATGGTGTGATTTCTTTCTATGGCAGCGCAAACGGTATCACCGCAAGCGCGGTTGCCGATATTTATGCAGATACCAATATGGTTATGGCATGTGGTACCGGTGACACCGGCAAAGGCGGATTGTTCAGATTCAACCCCTCGGCCGATAATTTTGTGGTTCAGGTCGTTACTGCCGGTCTCGAAAAAGGCGCCAGCCTGTTTTTCATGCTGGGCACAAACTGGTATGCAGGTGGCCCCGATTCAGGTCTTCTCGTTTCGACCGACAATGGTTTGAACTGGGCAAAAACTAACCTGCAGAATTGCACCCCCGTTGATTTCAGTGTTGAAACCTACAATATGCTGGGTTATCAGCGCTATTGGATCGCTACCGAAAAAGCAGCCTACCTTTCTTACGATATGATCAATTTTGGTGCTTATTCTACTGCAAACGCCCTGGCCGGTGATTCTGCAAAGCAGATTTATTCTGGCTCTCTGATCTGGGTTGCGAACGATGGCGCGACCGGCGGCTTGTCTAGATTGGCTTTTGACGGCAATTAAACAGAAAAATAGTCGGAGATAAATCGATGGACCCAATTCAGGTAATAGGATTGATCTTGATTCTCACCGCTCTTTTCGCGCTTGGCGGAAAAGTGGTTATATACTTCAAAAATCGCGAAATAACGCTTATCAAAGAAAAATACGAACAGGAAATAAGCTCGGTCAAGCACGAGCATGAATCGGTTCGGGCAGCAATTTCAGAAGACGGGTTCAAGCAGGTAAAGCGCACTGAAGAACACTACCAGAACAAGCTTGCTGAAAAAGATCAGCAAATCGAGTCTTTAGTAGAAGAAATCAATGCTTTGAAAGCCTGGAAAGATGATCTTGGCTTAAAACTGGCAAAGTTTGAAGGAGCGACCCAGGGAAGCCAGCAGATGCTGGTTTTTAAATTGATCGAGCATAACCAGAAGCTTAACAAGGCTTTGAACGAAAAATGGGAAAGCGTCGAAGAAAATCTTTGCCGCGAACTCGACTCGACTCGTGAAAAGATAAGGGCAATGTTTGCAGAAGCCGCAAAGCTTCATCGAGATGGCATCGAAATCATTTCTGAATATGAAGCCAGATTACCTGAAGACTTCAAGAAAAAGGTTCACGAAGACCTTCTGAAACTGCCTGAATCGGTAAAAATTCACGATTAACCACCTGTTAGCGGCTTGAATTTAGAAAACCAGGTCGGCGGGCTTATGTAAAAGAGCCGGCCGACCGTTTTTTTACCCTGACTCATGCCTGTTTCCCGCTTTATCTTATACGCGAAAAAAATTCGGCAATGGTGGATTTTTTAAGCACAGGGCATTATAATCACTTGCCATAAGACAGTTCATTTTTTTGCCACGAGGTTAGTAAATGCTTAATACCAAGGTCATGGACCAGGTTTCAGATTTGATGATTCAGGCTCTTTCTGAAGAGAGCATCAGCATGGCTGAACCCCTGACAGATGTCGAAATAAAACTTCTCGATGCTATCATTGAACAAACGATAGACGAAGGTCAGCTTGACGAAGAAATTTCTCTCGTAAGTGGGCCACGCGAGCTTATTGCCTCGATAGATCAGAAAACCCTCGATTCTTCAGGCGAGATTCAGGCCCGAAAAACTCTTAGAAGATTTTACGAACTTTTTATAAATCTGACCGCTGAGCCTGAAACCAGAGTTCTTAACTGATAAAAATCAACAAATTGACCGGCTGATTCTGTTATTCTGATAAAATCATTTTCAGAAGGAAGGGGTCGGCAATGTTTCAGAAAAAAAGTCTGACCGTAACCATTGCGGTTTTTCTTTTATTCATTAGTTTCTGGTTGCCGATCGAGCTGATAAAAAAGCAGCTCAACCAGATTCGAAAAAATGAAAATCTCTGGCAAAACGCTCTTCTGAAAGAAAAGATTCTTCAGGAATCGGCAAGTTTTCAGGCTGATCTTCGTCCCGAGCGTTTTATAGAAAAATCCGTCGCTTCTTCGCAGAAACTCTATCTTGCAAATAGAAAAACCGCCGAACTCGAGAATCCTGATCAACATTTCATAGAATTTCTCGATGATTGTCTGCGCCGAAAATTCGGCATTGCCCCTTTATTTGTCGTGGCTGCCGAAAAAGATCCGGTCAGACAGGCATCGTTGATTGCAGAAAAAATGTCGCTGAAATTCCCAGAGCACTCGGAATTTGCCGATTTTTTGACCAAGATGGGCTTGTATGACCTTTCGCATTACGAGAGCATAGATTCTGAAGAACCTGTGCTGCATTACGCTCAGAATTGGAACGATGTAACCGGAATTGCCGAAACCAATGAAAGGGCAAGGTATCTGGAAAAAAGCTTTAGAAAGTATTTTGGCCCTTTTTATTCGGGTGTTAATGCACCAAATCGCGTGGTGAAATATATTTTTGACCGGTTCAATTTTCAGTTTATCTATCTTTGCAATGTAACTCTGATCAGAAACCAGAAGTATTACGGTTGTTTCACCGTCGGAATTCTCGAAGAAGATATTGATCTGGGCAAAATGCTTGAAATGGCACAAAATGCCGGAAACTTCGGGCAAAAAGCTTTCGCGCGTCACATTGTCATTGATAAAGAATTCAGGGGTGCCGGTTTTAAAAGGTCAGGCGATAAGCTGTTTTTTTATGACTCTGTACCTTTTGAGTTTCGCTATCTGTTAAAAAGCAAGCGCCGTTTATTGAAAAAAACAGACCCCTCATTGTTTGCTATCAGTGGCATCGAAGTCGTTTCAGATTCGTCTCTCGCCAAAAATGAAAAGGGGTGGATAAATTACCTGCCCACTTTTTCACAGAAGTTGCTGGGGCTTGTCTTTTTTGCTTTCTGGGTTAAATCGTTATTATTCGGTTTCTGCATAAGAGCCCGATTAAGACACAAGTTTGCTCTTCTTTTGATACTTGCCTTTTCTTCACCGTTTTTAACGGTAACAGTTTTCACGAACCTGATTGACCGTAGATCGGCCACTTCACAGATCGAGCTGGCAAGAAGTCGACTGTTCAACGGCCTGGA
The DNA here is from genome assembly GCA_030446435.1 of Candidatus Ozemibacter sp. Classification (GTDB taxonomy): domain Bacteria; phylum Muiribacteriota; class Ozemobacteria; order Ozemobacterales; family Ozemobacteraceae; genus DYKG01. Next base: position 4,936 of record JASURT010000145.1, on the reverse strand, counting down.
TCGCCTTGAAAGTATCATAAGAGAAAGTAAAGATCGGCAAACCCTGAACAACCTCGGCATAAAAAAGGTAATTACCGATTATCTGCAAAACAAATCTTTGCCGAATTTTCCGATTCGCGAAAAAATAAGGCTTTTTAAAAACAATGTCGATAACAGTCTATTCTTTGACAGTCAGGGGCATCATCTAAGCTTTGATATGGCTGCCATGCCCAAGCATCCCGACACTCTTGAATTGAGCAACTGCGCCAGATTTCTCGACAGGCTTGGCGTGCTCGACAAAGACATACCTGAAGTAAAAAAAATGCTCAAAAGGTTCGAGTTCACCGATGGGTTGATGGAAGGCTTCTTTTCTCTGCTTGAAGAGAATGAAATCATGGCAAAAGAGAGTTTGAATACTCCGAGGCTCGTAAAAACCACAACCATAAGCCGAAGTCAGTATTTTTTGATTCCTGACCTTTCGACCTGGCCGTTAAGGCCGATGGCTATCGTTATACTGGGGCAGAAAATAAAAAACTCGGTGTTAACTCTTATTGAGAACTATCAGAACTTCAGAAAAGAATATCTTTTCGAAACAAATTCTGCCTACGATCTTTCGCTGGCTATAGGCCAAAGAAACAGCAGCGATTTCGACACTCTTTTGTATGTCGGCAATCAGCGATTGGCTGACCATTTCCGCAAAATTTTTATTCAGGTCGCAAAAAAAGCGTCGTCAGGAAGCAGTTTTGCAGAAGATAAAAATGGGGTTGTGCTGACAGCCTGGCGTTATTTTCAAGACACGCCGATTGTGCTTGCCGGCCATTGTATGGTTTATAATGGGCCAGAAATCGGCTTTGGCATCGAAATAGTTCTGGCCGGACTGGCAGGCTTTACCGCAATGATTTTGCTGATTCTTTCTGAAATTATGAGTAATCTCTTTTTGCCACCGATTAAGGCTCTTGAGATCGCTGCCAAGTCTGTTTCTGATTTTGATGATCTTGGCGCAAGAGTTGCAATTGAAAACAATGATGAATTCGACCATATGGGCCAGGCTTTCAATCAAATGACAACAGGTTTGCTTCAACGTCGGCATCTTTCAAGATTTGTCTCAGACAGGCTTGTTGCCAATATTGCCCAGGCAGATAAAGCCGAAGAAGAGGCCGGAGAAGAGGCAGAGGTCACGATACTTTGCTCAGATATACGTGACTTTACAACAATTTCAGAACAGTTTCCGCCCGCTGAAATCGTTCAGGTTTTAAATGAATATTTTACCGAAATGGAAAAAGCCATCGTAAACTTTGGTGGTGTGATCGATAAGTTTGTCGGTGATGCGATAGTTGCAGTTTTTTATGCCGATCACTGTGTAAACGCCGCCAAAAGTGCCTGTATGGCCGCTGTAGAAATGCGAAAAGCATTAGCTGAATTCAATGAATTGCGAAAAAGAAATGGCAGGTTTTCAATAGAAAACGGCATCGGGCTTGCTACCGGCAGAGTTGTTACCGGTCGAATCGGGCAACCCGGCCAGCGAATGGAATACACCATTACCGGGGTTCTGGTGAAAAAAGCAAATGATGTCGAAGCAGCTTCAAAGCTTGCCACCACCACTAAAATCACAATGGATGAACAAACGAGAAATCTGGTCGACGACCTTTTTGAATCTGAGCCTGTTCTAGAGACGGAAACGAGAGTATTTGAGCTGATAAGACAGCGAGGTTTGAGGTCTTGAATAAGAAAAATGCGGCAAGAAGCAGAATAAGCCCGGTTCTGGCCCTGATCGGCTGGCTTTTTCTTCTGGTTTTGCCATGTCTTTTGGTAAGCATTTCGATTGATATGTTTTTCGAAAATTCCCGCAAACGCAATGCTGAAATGATAAGACCCCAGTTAACCAATGAACTCAATCTTTTTGTTGAAGAACTTTCGGTCGAGCACTGGCTGAAAACCAGGTTGCAAGAGTTTGATCGCCAGGCAGGATTTGTTGATTTTTCAGAAATGAAACGACAGGACTGTGCGCGAAAATTCTCAAGCCTTCAGGCACAAAAGGTTAGACAAAAGTTAGAAGATTTTCTTGGCGTCAGAATTGCCTGCTTGTTTTTCTATGGCCCGGATACTGATAAAGCAGGTTTTGACTGCGTCGACGATAAGCTTGTTGATGTTAAAAGAATTCCGGAAATTCTCTTAAGAAGAATGCTCGGGTTTCTGAACCGACAGAATGAAAGAGAAGCCTTATTCAGCAAAAGAACGGCTGATTTTATCAAGTCTATGATCGCCAAAAATGGTTTGAAAAGGGCCCAAAATAGCGTGCAATTTTTGCTGAGAACAACATTCGGCAATATTACTTCGTTTTTACCTCAGCCGTTTGAGCTGACAAAAACAGTTTCTGCGAAACTTGGTCATACCGGGCCTGCTTATTTCTACTTTGCTCCGGCAACCCTTACCCGGGAAAACTCCAGATTTAATCTGGCTGGATATATAGCGGTGATAAGAGAACAGGATGTAAATGTCAGAAAAGTCATCCGCTCTGCTATTAGCAGCGGCTCTAAAGGTAAGGTTCGGCGTAATGTCTACTGGTCTGATAAAAGGCTGAAGTTTCCTGATCACTACAAGACAGAGCTGGTTACAGGATTTGTTTCGAATGAGTCAGGCGAATATCTCAGGGCTATTGTGCCCGAAAAGCTTATGGTGAATCTTCTTCAAAGAGGAACCATCAAAGTTGGTAATATTGAAATGTTTCACCGTCAGATTCCGGTTATAGAAGTGTTTACCCCCTCTGAATTTTTGCAGCACCCGCTGTATGCTCATCGCAAAAATTTTAAGTTTGTTTTGATGCTGGCAGCGGTTTTTGGCACAGCCCTGTTTCTGCGTCTTGCCCTTTATGGCATGAATATGTCTATGTCTGTTTCGTTCAAGATTCTGCTCGCGGTAATTTGTGCTTCTCTCTTGCCGGTTGCATCAATGGTTCTGGCATATCTGACCGATGCAGAGTTCGAGAAAAACAGTTCAAGACAACTAATCAGACAATATCTTACCTTAAGACAGTCGATTCTCCAAAAACAGGTTTACAGCAGGATTTCTGCCTATGAAAGACAAGCCATAGATCTGGCAATAAAACTTGATGAAGTCAGAAGTTTTCAGGATCTCGAGAATGAATTGAAAGAATATTTGAAATTTGGCCTGGCCCAGGGCGCTTATATACAAAAGCTTTTCAACCAATCGGTTTATATCAGTTCTGCCACGGAAAACTCTGAATTTAAGCTTTTACCCATTCAACTTGAAGTTCAATCGATGCTGGCTCGCACCTTCATGGAATTCCTTTGTCAGTCACCTTATATCGGCATGAAGACCAGCAGTCTCGCCAGAGCTCTTTCAGATGGCATGAGTCAGATGGATACGCTGAATGATTTTCTGATCAGAAATGGACAGATGGTAAAGATTATGCGGGCTTCACGCCGCCATCGATTCTGTTCTTTATCATTGTTTGAAACTTTGCTGAACGGATATTCGGTGCCATCAACCTTGCTGATTCTCAATTATTCAATTACCCAACTTCTTGAAGCTATTTTTACCGATCTTGCTTCGCAGGTAATTTTGACCGAAAGCTGGGGCGAATATCAAATTGATCTGGCAATTGGTTTCGTTGATGAAACAAAAGTAGAATTTAGCGATCAACTTGTTTCTGCTTCTCTTGAAAAAGAAGATTTGAGACCACTTGTATCTTTATGTAATCTTTTGAAGCGAGATATTTACCATGACATCGACGAAGGCGATAAAACCGGGGTTGTGATGGTCAAATACGATGAAAATCTTCCATTTGTTTCTGTTTTAAAGGCTTTAAAGAAAAGCAAAAGCGGCAATGGTCTCATTGGTTCTGAAATACTCTGGCCAATTGTCTATTTGCTTATTTTTATGCCGGGCATATTGATTTTTTCAAAGCTGCTTTTCATAGAACCTATCGAGGAATTTTCAAACGGGCTTCGACAGATAGCCTCTGGTGATCTTGGGCATCGACTTGTTTTACAGACCGGTGATGAGTTTGAAGAGCTTTCAGAGGCTTTTAACAAGATGACCAAAGGCCTGGTCGAAAAAGAGAGACTGACTAAATATGTTTCAGATGACGTAATAAAAGCCGTATCAGAAGATGATTCTCAGGTGTTGAAGCCGGGTGGAGAATTGATTCGGGCAACGGTACTTTTTTGCGAGCCCGTTGGCTTTGCTGATTTTACCGCAGAAAACGAACCTGCACTGGTCGTCAGAAGTCTGAACTTTTTTCTGGCTGAAAGCTCAAAAATTTGTGCAGAACACCATGGGACCATAGACAAAATTATCGATAACACTCTGATGATTGTATTTAGGGAGCAAAAGGGTGGGCAAAATCATGTTTTAAAAGCTTGCTGCGCCGCTTTGAATCTTGCGCACAACTTTAACAGCCAGAATCAAAACTTTTCTTTTGCTTTAAAATGCGGCGTTTCAACCGGTCAGGTAATTTCGGGCAAAATAGGCTCGAACACTGGCAAACTTGACTTCACGGTAATCGGAGACACGGTCAATATGGCGGCAAGATTGAAAACAATGGCCGGTATGGCCGATAAAACCGGAATTCTGGTTTCTGAAAACGTTGCGGCAGAAATAGAAGATTGTTCTGAGTTGCGAGAAATTTCTGCAATTAAAATCAAGGGCAAGTCAGGAAATCATAAAGTTTTTGAATTACTGAACCTGAACGAAGCCTCATAAAAACCTCTTTTTTTCTTCTCCCATAGCTTTTTTGATGAAGCCGAATTGAATTTCGATTTCAGAAAGTCTGAAAAATTCTATAAAGTACGGCAGCAGCCAATGCAAGAAGAATTACGCAACCTGAAACGATTTCGCCAATTCCTGAATCAAAAAGAATGTTCCAGCGTGAAGTCTTGTTTGGTGGTGAATCTTTTGAATCAGAAACGAATTTTCCATGTTTTTTCTGTAACTC
>JASURT010000144.1 GCA_030446435.1 Candidatus Ozemibacter sp. | reverse complement strand
TTCTTAACATCTTCTTCATCACATTCGTTCTGAGTTGCGCAAAGAAGAGCGCAGTCGCATTTAACGCCCCAGGGTTTTTCGCCCTTGAAGAATTTTGCGTTCGGGTATTTTTTCACGTAATCTTCAGCCTGGTCATTGCATGAAGCGCGCATATCGAGCAGATATTCACATTTTTCTTCGTTGAAACCTTCTTCATCGAGAACGTAACCGTCTGGTCCGCTGATAGTAATAACTTTAGCGCCCAGTTCGATCAATTTCTTGATTGCGCCCCAGGTAACATTGCCGAAACCTGAAGTTGCAACAACTTTGCCTTTGAATTCTTCGCCGATTTTCTTAAGCATATCAATTCCGAAGTAAACTCCGCCAAAACCGGTAGCTTCAGGTCTGATCAGGCTGCCGCCCCAGGTTGCGCCTTTACCGGTAAGAACACCGGTGAATTCGTTTCTGAGACGTTTGTACTGACCATACATGTAGCCGATTTCGCGGCCGCCCACGCCGATATCACCGGCTGGAACGTCAGTATTCGGACCAATGTGTCTGAAAAGTTCAGTCATGAAAGATTGGCAGAATCTCATGATTTCATTGTCAGATCTACCTTTGGGGTTGAAATCTGAACCGCCTTTACCGCCGCCCATTGGCAGAGTTGTAAGAGCGTTTTTGAAAATCTGCTCAAATCCGAGGAATTTGAGAATAGAAAGGTTTACGCTTGGGTGAAATCTCAAGCCACCTTTGTAAGGGCCAATTGCACTGTTAAATTGTACACGAAAACCTCGGTTTACCTGTACTTCGCCTTTGTCATCAACCCATGGAACTCTGAACATGACAACTCGCTCAGGCTCGACAATTCTCTCGAGGATTTTGTTTTTAACCATTCTGGGGTTCTGGTTGTAGGTTTCCCAGATCGTTTCAACAACTTCCTGCACAGCCTGGTGGAATTCTGGTTCGTTCGGGTTCTTGGCTTTTACCATGTCCATGAATTCAGCGATGCTCTTCATTACTCAAATTCCTTTCTAAACTATCTTTTGTTATATGAACCGATGGCTCATAGGGGCAAAATAGCACGACCTGACAAAGTACTCAATTTATTTTTACAAAAAAATGAAATAATTATTTTTCCGGTCTGAACCGCTTAATCAGACAGTTCGTCAACGGTCAGTCGATAAAGAAACAGTTTTTGTGACAACGCCGCCAGAGGTTGCTGAAAAAACATGGCGATCAACAGCGGAATACTTGCTTCTATAGGCAGATGCCCAAGCGCTATTACCAGGCCGCAGCTGGTATTTCTAATACCAAAACTATAAACACAGGCGGTTTGAATACTTTTGCTGAATTTAAAAAGTGAAGATATAGCCCAGCCAAGAATGAAACCTGAACTCACAAGCGCGAATGTAAATACAAGCAACATCGGCGCGGCATTAACAAGGTTTGATGCAGTGGTTTTTGCCGTAGCGACGTTAACCACAATAACCCCGCAGAGACAAACCGATGAAACTGGTCCCAGATAAGGTATGAATTTGGGGTGAAAAGTGCCTTTGCTCAAATCATGAATGCTGAGCCCGATAATTGAAGGAATTACGATCATTTTTAGTAAGCCTGACATGATTGCACCATAGTTTACTTCTACTGTTTCGCCGATGAAGGCCAGCAAAACAAGGGAAACTATAACCGGACTGATGAGGGTATCAAGGGTTGCAGCGGTCAGGGAGAGAGCCACGTCACCCTTTGCCATTCCTGACCAGATGACGGCGGTAATACCCACCGGCAATGCCGCAGCCAGAACAAATCCCGTAATCAAAGCCGGTTGATTCGGAAAACCAAGGTGCCCGAGAAATTTGGCGAAAAATGGCATCAGCAGATGTTGAAGCACCAGAATAGAGAGCAGGGGCAGGGGACGGCTGAAAATGATTTTCAGATCCTTCCAGCTGGTTTTAATGGCGGTTACGAGGGTCATGTAACCGAACATCCAGGGTACGAGATCGCGATAAATGCCGAATTGATCGCTAAACCGCCAACCAATGACCATGGCTGCAAGCATGAAAAAAATCATGTTGTTTGAAAAGAATGCGTTGATACGTTCGCCGACATTTCTCATAGGCTGTGGTCAGTTTACAGGCAGCGAATTGCAGATAAAATTGGAGATCAGAGATTTCTCAGCCATTCTTCATATTCTACCTGAAAATCGGCCATGTCCTTTCCTGTTGCTTCGATCATGGCTTCATCGACCGATTTTCCCTGGCCGAGAGCTGTTAAAACATCATCAAAAGATTGTTCTCCATAAAAATCAGCCATGCATCTTACCGCAAGATATGAGGCTATATAGGCCTTCGAGATGTTAAGACGACTCGAGCCGCCCATGTAAGCAGGTACATCTCTTAACTTTATGAAGCTTTGTTTCTCTACAAATTCATTTTCGTAAATCGATCGATAATCATAGCGCATCTCTTCAGGCGCGCCATACGCAGCAGCAAATTCCTGATATTGAGCCAGGCCTTCATTAAGCCATAGCGGGCAGCGGTTATTGGTTTTTAGATGAATTATGGTGTGGGTGAATTCATGCGCTAACAGACCAACTACGTAGTCTTGACTTTTGTAGCCCGACTTCAGTGGTATCATGATTTGAATGCCCTGAGCGGCCCCGGCAGACCAGTCTTTGTTAATCTTGTAGTATTCATCGGTGAGAAAAAAGACAACGTTGATTTTTACATCAGGAAAAAACTGCAAAGCATCGGTAACCTGGAAAAAAATGTCATCCAGGGTGTCAAAAGTGATGTCACCAAGGTCATCCTGAGAGTTTCCCGCAAAATGAATGACGAAACGCTGGTTTTCATCTTTCGTCGAACCGTCGGTAGAAGCAAGCATTTCTTTAGCAGCTTGAATAGCGTCGCTGACAGCTCTTTGTTCTTTCTCGTTTTTGGCAATTTTCAGGGCTTTTTCCCAGAGTGAGATGGCTTCTTCGAAGTATTTCAATTCATAATTGCAACGACCGGCAGAAAATAACAGGAAAAACGAATCTGGCTCAGCTTTTAGCGCCTTTTCAAAGTAACCAAGAGCCTTTTCATACTGCATAAGCTGTTGAGCCGCAAGCCCACATTTTGCGATGAGTTGCAGATGGTCTGGCATCTGGTATAACGCGTTTTCAAAATGAGTCAAAGCCTTTTCGTAGTTGCCCGAAAAATACAGCAGGTCACCCCAGACCGTCTCTACGTGTGGGTTGCCCGGTAGAAGATCTGCGGCTTCGTAAACCAGATCTTCGTTGAGTTCGAATGATAAATCTCGTCGCAGCGAAAGTTTGCGTAGAATGAAAGCTGCCAGATTGGTTTTTGCATCAAGGCCGGCTCCTGTTTTGTAAGCATCTTTACGCAGCTCTTCAATTCTTTTGTCGAGTTTTTCGCTGAGAGAAATGTATTGGTGCAGCTCTTTCGCCAGTTCAGGGTCGGCCGGGGCAAGAAAATTGTCGAAAAGAACGACCTGAGCCTGAATCGCGGTAATTATTGTCAGCAAGAAAAAGCTTAACAACAGCAGTTTTTTCATTTTTTCTACTCCTGTTATAAAAAATAACAGAAATTCTCAAAATAGGAAATTGTCTCTAAAAAACAAAACCGCCCGGTCAGATTGCTGACGACGGACGGTTTCCTGTTTGCCTGCAAATCAGCCCCCGAGGGCCTTTTTTACCTTGTCGAAAAAAGATTTGCCTGAACCGATACCGGTTGCTTTTGATTCTGGGTCTTCTTCGGCAAGTTGCATCAGAAGCTCGCGCTGGCGACTGTTGAGTTCGGTCGGGGTTCTAACGAAGATCTTGACCAGCTGGTCGCCCTGACCGCCGCGCAGTGATTTAACTCCGTAACCTCGAAGCCTGAAGATTTTGCCGGTCTGGGTGCCTTCCGGAATCTTGATTTTAACAACACCTTTAAGGGTGGGAACTTCTATTTCGCCGCCAAGAGATGCAAGCGGAAAAGTGATGTTCTTTTCGCAAATGATGTCGTCACCGATGCGTTCGAAGAAATCATGCTTGCCCACACTCAAAAAGATATAAAGACTGCCGTTTGGTCCGCCTTTTTCGCCGGGTTCGCCTTCTCCAGACAGCTTGAGTTTGCTGCCGGTCTCGACTCCGGGCGGAATTTTAACGTCTATTTTTGAAGAGTGTTTGGTTCGACCTGTTCCATGGCAGGTTTTACAAGGCTTGTCGACGATTTCGCCTTCGCCCTGACACTGATGGCATGTTCTCTGAATCGAGAAGAAACCCTGGGCCAGAGATATGGTTCCGCGACCTTTACAGACCGGGCATTGTTTTCTCTGACTTCCGGCTTCTGCACCTGAACCTGCGCAAGAAGTACACTTGGCTGATTTTTGGATGTTAATCGTTTTTTCACAGCCAAAAACCGCTTCTTCAAAAGTGATTTCGAGGTCATATCTTAGATCAGCACCGCGTCTGGGACCCCGGCGCTGCGTGTTTCCGCCACCAAAAAAATCTGAGAGAATGTCTCCGAAAATATCGCCAAAGCCGCCAAAACCACCCATATCCTGGTAGTTGAAGCCACTCTGGTCTATGCCGGCATGACCGAATTGATCATAAGCGGCACGCTTTTGCGGATCTGACAGTATTTGATAAGCTTCGTTAAGTTCTTTAAATTTTTCTACCGCATCATCGCTTTTATTCACATCTGGATGATACTGACGGGCCAGGCTGCGAAAAGCCCGCTTTAACTCGCTCTCATTGGCGTTTTTGGGAACGCCGAGAACTTCATAATAATCACGTTTGGCCATCTAATTCTCCCGGTTCTCTTTTGTTCGTCTGGCTAATACTTCGTCGTGGGAAATGAAAGCAGGCCGGTCGACAGATCAGTGCGAACTGCCGACCGGCTTAGATAATTAGTCAGCCTTTTTGAATTCAGCGTCTACAACATTTTCGTCGTCGTTAGCAGATTTTTCCTGTGAATCTGGTTCCGGGGTGGGGCCGGCCTGACCGGCTGCGTCTGGGCCAGGAGCCTGCTGCGCGTTTTGATAAATGTGTTCGCCAAGCTTCTGAGCTGTGGTTTTAAGATCTTCGACCCTGGTTTTGATGTTTTCAACGTCTTTGGTTTCAAGTGCTTTTCTCAGGGCATCGATCTTTTCTTCAAGACTGCCTTTGAGTTCTGCAGGAACCTTGTCGCCAAGTTCTTTGAGGGTTTTGTCGGTCTGATAAACCAGACTTTCGCCTTCGTTGATCACATCGATTTTTTCGCGTTCCTTCGCATCGTCTTCAGCATATTTTTCAGCTTCTTTCACCATTCTGTCGATGTCATCCTTACTCAGACCAGAGCTGTTGGTGATGGTGATAGCCTGTTCCTTGCCGGTGCCAAGGTCTTTTGCTGAAACATTAACGATACCATTGGCGTCGATGTCGAAGGTAACTTCAATCTGTGGCACACCGCGTGGCGCTGGTGGAATTCCGACCAGATCGAATCGGCCAAGAGTTTTGTTATCTGCGGCCATTGGGCGTTCACCCTGAAGAACATGCACAGAAACAGCTGGCTGATTATCTGATGCAGTAGAGAATACCTGGCTTTTCTTGGTAGGAATGGTGGTGTTACGCGGGATCAGAGTCGTCATTACGCCGCCGAGAGTTTCGATACCAAGTGAAAGCGGTGTAACATCGAGAAGAAGAACGTCTTTAACTTCGCCCTGAAGAATACCAGCCTGAATGGCAGCACCCATGGCCACGCATTCCATTGGGTCAACGCCTCTTTCAGGATCTTTGCCAAAATGTGATTTGAGCAGATTCTGAATAATAGGCATTCTTGTCGGGCCGCCGACCATGATGATATGGTCGATTTCACCACGTTTGAGACCAGCGTCGTTCAGAGCGTTGTCTATCGGCGCTTTACATCTTTCAACAACTGAATCAACCAGTTCTTCGACCTTTGATCTTGAAATGGTCATCACCAGATGTTTCGGGCCTTCCTGGGTGGCAGTGATGAACGGAAGGTTGATGTCGGTGTTGGTGGTGGTAGAAAGTTCGATTTTCGCTTTTTCGGCCGCTTCACGAACACGCTGCATGGCCATGGAATCCTTCGAAAGATCTACGCCTTCGTTTTTCTTGAATTCATTGGCGATCCAGTCGATGATGGCGTTATCCATATCGGTGCCGCCGAGATGCGTGTCACCATTGGTTGAAAGAACTTCAAACACGCCGTTGCCAAGTTCAAGAATGGTAACGTCAAGGGTTCCGCCGCCAAGGTCGAATACCAGAATCTTGCGTTCGCCTTCTTTATCAAGACCATAAGCAAGAGCCGCGGCAGTAGGTTCGTTGATGATACGTTTAACTTCGATGCCGGCGATAGTACCGGCGTCTTTGGTTGCCTGACGCTGAGCATCATCGAAATAAGCAGGAACAGTAATGACCGCTCCGGTTACTTTGTCATTCAAAAAAGCTTCTGCATCGGTTTTAATCTTCTGAAGAATGAAAGCAGAAATTTCCTGCGGAGTGTACTGCTTGCTGTCGATGCTGATTTTTTCTTTGGTGCCCATTTTGCGTTTGATGGCAACAATGGTGCGATCTGGATTAGTAGCGGCCTGACGACGTGCCGGCTCACCAATTAGGCGCTGACCATCTTTGGTAAAAGCAACGACGCTTGGAAAAGCTTTGCCGCCGATCGAATTACCTTCTGCGCTCGGAATAATTACGGGTTTGCCGCCTTCAATTACAGCTGCGGCTGAGTTGGAAGTTCCTAAGTCTATACCAATAACCCTGCCCATTTAATTTCCTCCTGTGTCTGGGGGTTTACAAAATTTAACGATTGTTAATTTCTACTTTAGCGGTTCTTAAAACTCGCTCTCTGAATGTGTAGCCTTTTTCAAATTCGGTTAAAACTATTTCGTCCTCGACATTTTCGTCTGTTCTTTTGCACATGGCTTCATGATAGTTTGGATCAAACTTCTTGCCTTTGGCCGGAATAGGCTTTAGCCCTTCTTTTTCAAGAACGTCTGTGAACTGAATTGAAAACATTTCAAGACCATCCATGACTTTTTTGTCGACGTTGGTTTGAGAAATCTGCTCAACAGCCTTTTCCATTGTGTCGATGACCGGAAGCAGCTTCTTGACGAAGTCTTCGACACCACGGTTTCTTGCTTCAAGAATTTCTTTGGCAGATCTTCTCTGAAGATTCTGATAGTCAGCCAATGCCCGATAGTAACGGTTTTTCATTTCCTCGAGATCTTTTTTCAAAGTCTCGAATTCAGTTTTTTCATCAGCCGTCTCTATTTTGGCTTCAGCTTCGCCGACTTCGGTGTCTTCGGCCTGGGTCTCCTGAACAGCTTCCTCATTATCCTGTTGAGAAATTTCAGCATCGTTGTTGTTGTTTTTCTTGGTCATGTTTCTTTATCGCCTTTGAGGTAAAGAATCTATTTCACTTCTGATAGCTTGACGCTACCCATCAGTAACTGACTTAATGTGTTTGAAAGGCGCAGCAGCGTCGCTACGACCTTACTGTAGTCCATTCGCAACGGCCCGATAAGGCCGATTTTTCCGATTGATTTGTTCGGGCCAAGATATCTTGCGGTTACAACCGACATATCTTTTATTTCAAGGCCGGAATCGGAACCAATGTTTACCACGATTTCCCTGTCGCTTTCAAGCGATTTTGCCAGCAAATTCAAAAGCATTTCTTTTTGATCGAGCAAACGCAACATCTGTTTCATTTTGCCTGTATCATTAAATTCCGGCTGGTCAAAAAAGTTAACGAACCCGTCGAGAAGTATTTCGTTTGAATCAGGGTCGTCAAGTGCTGATCTGACCTGATTTACCAGGGCAGAAAGCAAATTGTTGTATCGGGAAAGCAGATGGCGGGTTTTCTCGATAAATTCCTGTTCATACTGGTGATATCGATGGTGGCAAAGCTGTGCATTCAAAAGGATACCCAGTTTTTCAAGGACATCGTCAGAAGTGTCGGCCGGAATGGTTACGACCTGGTCTGAAATGCCGCCGTATTCATCGACTGTTACCAGCATCGCTTTGTTTTCAAGAACGCGAAAGAGTCTGATGGATTTCAGCTGATTATGAGACTTTCTTGGCGCCAGAAGAACACCGGCCAGATTGGTTTTCTGACAGGCATATTTTATGGCCGACTTAAGGATGTCCTGGGTGTGAAGATGGTCTTCACGGGCATAAATCGCGATTTTGCCGATTAACGATTCTTCAAGCTGACTAATTCTCTCATATTCAAGCAAAAAGTTCACATAGAAACGATAGCCTTTTTCGGTGGGAACACGCCCCGCTGAGGTATGTGGTGAAAACAGATAACCCATCATCTCGAGGTCGGCCATTTCGTTTCTGATGGTGGCGGGCGAGCATGAAAGCCGGCCGGAACGGGAAATCGTTCGTGAACCTACCGGTACGCTTGTATTTATAAAAGCGTCACAGACTTCTTTTAGAACGTTTCTCTGCCGATCGTTAAGATCGTTTTCATGTTCTTTTTCGAGTTCTGAAGTAAAAGAAAATCTTTTCATTACAACTGTAAAACTTTTTTTTGCAGGTCAGACCCCGGCAATATGCCGGGGTCGGGTTTTTATCAGTAATCCATTCCCATGTCTGGTGTTGAAGTGTTACTGTTTTTTTCAGGAGCTTCAGCGACCAGAACTTCAGTGGTAAGAAGAATCGATGCTATTGAAGAAGCATTCTGCAGAGCTGATCTGGTAACTTTGGCCGGATCGATGATGCCTGCTTTGAACATGTCGGTATAATCATCGGCAGTTACGTCGTAACCATAGCCGCTAGTGCCTTTGCTGATGACCTTTTCGATGAT
>JASURT010000143.1 GCA_030446435.1 Candidatus Ozemibacter sp. | reverse complement strand
TTTTTCTCCTCCGTTTTAAGCTTCACTACTCAAAACTTCGGAGACTTTGGCCCGCATCTTTAAAAGACCAATTTTACAGACAAAATTCTACACAACCGAAAAAAATCTTACTGCGGTCCCAATCAGGGTCCAATTTGTTTACAGACAGTTATTTCGACAGCTGTCTAAACAAATTCCGCCTAACGTATTTGCTCTATTTTACTAATATTTGATTCACGGGGTATTCTTTCAATTTAAGCTTACTGTTTCAGATAATTGTGCAACAATTTTATGAAAGATAACGAAACCTTAGAAATGCATAAATTTTCATTTGCCCATGGTATTATTGTAGAAAGGAAGTTTTAAGATTAAGAATAAAGAGAGGCTTAAATGATAAAATGTCCATTTAACTATGGGTTTTACAACGAAGATTACAACATTCTGGTTTGCCATCCTAAAGGCGAATTGGGATCTGATATGGTAAACGATATTGCCATATGCAGAGAATGCATCGTAAAAGCTGGTCTTACTCAGGCTAATAGATTTCACAATTTGACAAGCATCACGTCAATAAATCTAAATTTTAGTGATGTAAACCAAATTTGTAACTTTGAATATCATTTAAGAAAATCCCAGCAAAAGATTAAAGCCTGCTATCTAGTTCCAAACGCTCTTCTATACGGCATGATAAGAATGTATCAAACGCTTATCGAGGAACGTGGTGTTGAAGCATATGTCAGTTACGATATAAATGAACTTGCAGCTATTCTTGGGGTCGACAAATCCGTTTTAACTTCTGAACCTGAAGTTTAAAGCAGGAAAGAATAGACCGACACACCTGCGAACCCTTCTGATTTCTTTTTTGTATAGATGTTTTGCCAGGTTTGTTTTTATGTCAGCAACCTACCAATCTAAAAATCTTTTCTTATCTTCCATTTGTCTATTTGCTGGTGCCTGAACCACAGACAAACAGGATGTCTTTGGGTATTGGATGAATGGATTATGCCATTTTTCGTTTAAGTAATTGGGCATTGATAGCCACAACAACCGTGCTCAGGCTCATCAAAACGGCACCAACTGCAGGATTTATCAAAATTCCGGCACTGATAAGAACACCGGCTGCCAGTGGGATGGCAATCACATTATAACCGGTTGCCCATGCAAAGTTTTGCATCATTTTTTTATAGGTTTCTCTTCCAAAAGTTACTAATTTTACAATGTCTTTAGGGTTACTGTTAACCAATATAATATCTGCCGTTTCAGCAGCGACATCAGTGCCTGAACCCACGGCAATGCCCACGTCGGCTGCCGCTAATGCAGGTGCGTCATTGATTCCGTCACCTGTCATCGCTACAAATTCACCTTTTTGCTGGAATTCTTTTATTTTTTCCAGCTTCTTATCGGGCAGAATCCCCGCAAAATATCCGTCCAGTCCCAATTCATCGCTGACGCTTTTTGCAACTTTCTCATTATCTCCGGTCATCATATAAACTTTCAGACCATAACTCTTTAGTGTTTTTACCGCTTCATACGATTCCTGACGAATTTCATCTGCCATGGCAATAAAACCTGCTAATTTTTCTTCAACCATTAGAAAAACAACGGTTTCCTGATCGTTTTTAAAAGCTCTTTCTGGTATATCCAAGTTCTTTTCCTTCATATACACCGGGCTAACAACCTTCACACTCTTGTTTTCAACTTCAGCTTCGATACCTTTTCCGGTAATGGCATTAAAGTTGTCAGCATTGGGAATTTTTATATCTTCGTCTTCTATCTTAGACATGATGCCCACTGCCAGCGGATGTTCTGATTTAGCTTCCAGTGCGCCGGCAAGACGCAATATCTCTTTATCTTCAAAATCGCTGTTTAACGAACCGTATCGGGTAACCCCAAAGTTGCCCCTGGTAAGAGTACCGGTTTTATCGAAAGCCAGCAGAGTTATTTTGCGTGAATTTTCAAACGCAGTTCTATTTCTTATCAGTAAACCATTGCTTGCTGCAATTGAAGTTGAAATGGCAACAACCAGAGGAATAGCAAGGCCGAGGGCATGTGGACAAGTTATAACCATAACGCTTACCATGCGTTCAAGAGCAAAAACAAAAGATTTGCCGATGATTAACCAGGTTGTGAGAGTTGCAAAGCCAACGGTAAGAGCAACAATAGTCAGCCAGAATGCAATGCGGTCGGCAAGATGTTGGGTTTTCGACTTTTCTTTCTGCGCCTCCTGTACCATTTTTATTACTTTATTCAGGTAGGCTTCTTCACCAACTTGCTGAACTTGTATGGTTAACGAACCATTTCCATTGATCGTTCCCCCAATTACCTTTTCATCTTTCGACTTGTTTACCGGTTTTGCTTCACCGGTTACCATCGATTCGTTTACCGCGCTTTCTCCTTCACTAATAATGCCATCAACAGGAATTTTTTCGCCAGGGCGCACTAATACCAAATCATCTTTTTTAAGATCTTCAACTTTCACATCTTTGGTGTCGCCATCTTTTAACAAATGAGCTTCGCCCGGCATCATTTCTACAAGTTTTTGCAGGGATTTTGATGCACCCATAACCGATTTCATTTCAATCCAATGTCCCAGAAGCATAATGTCAACAAGAGTTGCCAGCTCCCAGAAAAACTTTTTTCCCGGCAAACCGAAAGTTGTGGCAGAACTGTAACCAAAAGCCACGGTAATAGCTACGGCAACAAGTGTCATCATGCCAGGTTGCTTCTTTTTCAGCTCATCAACCAAACCTGTAAGAAACGGCCAGCCGCCATAGAAAAAGACAATGGCTGACAGGGCAAACAGTACATAATCAGAATAATTGAATGCAAAGCTGTAACCAAACAACTTTTGGATCATTGGGGAAAGAGACAGAATCGGAAAAGTCAGCGCCAGTGATACAAAAAACCTTTTCCTGAAATCCTGAATCATCATTTCATGGTGACTGGAATGGTCATTCGAACTATGTTCATGTTGTTCATGGTTATGTTCTGAATGTTTTTTCATGATTGTCCTCCTCCTGGTTTCCTCTTAATGCTTAAACCCCGCTTTTGTACAATAAAAGGTCTCATATACGGCATCTCAAATCTTTTCTGCCAGGCCGGGTTTGTTCTCAAAAGTTTTTACAATTTTCTATCTTTGATTAAAGTAGTTAATAAGATTTGCCATGTCAATGGCTGTTAATAATGTTTGATTACTTCAAGTATAAAGCTATTTCTTGCAGGTTTCTTCTACGTCCTGCTATTATAGTTACCGAAAGAAAGACTATCTTAACTTAAACAGGAGGATTGAATGCCCCTTCATAAACTTGCCGGAAAACCAGCCCCTATTGAATTGATTGCCAATATTCCCCAATTGGTTGCCGCATACTATACGAGACACCCGTCTCCTGATGAGCCGGCACATCAGGTCTCATTTGGAACCTCCGGACACCGCGGTTGCTCTTTAAAAAACAGTTTTAATGAAGATCATATTCTGGCAATTTGTCAGGCAATTTGTGAATACAGAGCAAAAAAAGGCTATTCCGGTCCACTATTTGTGGGAATGGATACTCATGCTCTTTCAGAAGCAGCTTTTGTTACATCCGTAGAAGTCTTTGCTGCTAATGGCGTGACTATAAAGATTCAGGAAGGAGGAGGATATACCCCCACCCCTGTAATTTCTCATGCAATTCTGACTTACAACAAAAACCGAACCGACGGTTTCGCTGATGGAGTAGTAATTACTCCATCACATAATCCTCCTCAGGACGGTGGTTTCAAATACAACCCACCTTCAGGCGGGCCCGCGGGAACAGATATAACGGGCTGGGTGCAGGACAGAGCCAATTCTATTTTAAAAAATGGTTTGAAAGAAGTTAAAAGAATGCCTTTCGAAAAGGCTAAAGCTGCTAATACAACCCTTGAGTATGATTACATAAAACCATATATCAGCGACTTGAAAAACGTTGTAGATATGAAGCTGATAGCAGATTCAGGCCTGAAATTGGGCATTGATCCGATGGGTGGATCAGGAATTGCCTTCTGGGAACCAATGGCAGAAATGTACGGGCTGAACATCGAAATAGTTAATAAGCGTGTTGATCCAACTTTTTCTTTCATGACCGTAGACAAAGATGGCAAGATCAGAATGGATTGCTCTTCCCCTTACGCAATGGCAAGTCTGATCGAATTGAAGGATCGCTTTGACGTTGCCTTTGGCAACGATCCGGATTATGACCGACATGGAATAGTTACCAAAGGCTCGGGGCTTCTTAATCCAAATCACTATCTGGCAGTCGCTATTTCCTACCTTTTTAAAAATCGTCCGCAGTGGTCACCAGAAACTGCAGTTGGAAAAACTCTGGTTTCAAGCAGCATGATCGATCGCGTTGCCAAAGAAATTGACCGCCCCCTTTGTGAAGTTCCGGTTGGTTTCAAATGGTTTGTCGACGGCTTGCAAAGCGGCTCGCTGGGCTTTGGCGGTGAAGAAAGCGCCGGTGCATCTTTTTTGCGTTTTGATGGAAGCGTTTGGACAACTGACAAGGATGGTATCATTCTTAATTTGCTTGCCGCAGAAATCACAGCAAAAACTCAGAAAGACCCGGGCGACCATTATAAAGAGCTTACCGAAAAATTCGGCAAACCAGTTTACGCAAGAATTGATGCCCCCGCAAGTGGACCTCAGAAAGAAGTATTGAAGAAACTTTCTTCAGAACAGGTTACGGCGGTTAAGCTAGCCGGTGATCCGATTGTCGCCAGGCTTACCAGAGCCCCTGGAAATGACGCTGCAATCGGAGGTTTAAAAGTCGTAACAGATTTCGGCTGGTTTGCGGCCAGGCCTTCGGGAACAGAGGAAATTTACAAAATTTATGCCGAAAGCTTTAAAAATGATGAACATCTGAAATTGATTCAGGATGAAGCCAAAGAGATTGTTGCAAAGACATTTTCAGAGGCAGGAGTCTGAAGAAGTTCACAATCAAATTCAAGAACCGCCCATTTCCAGGCATTGCTCGGGAAATGGGCGGTCTTTTTCGGTTTTGCAACCTTTTTAAGTCCGACTGGCAATTTATCGCCCGGGCTGGGTCAACAAGTGGATAAGATCGTGGCTACGCACTTGTTAGGCGATTTTTTTCTGGGTTGTCTTTTATATTCCATAGTTCATTTTCTGCAAATTTTCTTATAAGCAACTTTTCAATAGCGAGTGCTGTTGGCTTTGTTAATCCTTTTTCAATAACTGCAACTTTCATAGGTCCTCGTAAGAAAAAATGCTTATGTTTAAGCGCGAGATTAATGCCATAATCCTGATGGAGGGCATCGTTAGCAGCAGCATTAACATACTTGAAATAGCCGCTTGCCCAGAGAATTTCTGCAGGACAATGTTTTTTAGAGGACTTCCTTTATTATTCATTCAACTTGCGATACTATCTAAATAAACAAAGTTGTTCCCGAGAGGAGGGTATGATTTCGCTCTATGCCTACTAGCAGACCAACAAATGAATTTTATAAAGAAATTCTTGATCATATGCTTGAGGGCTGTCAAATATTAGATTTTGACTGGCGATATCTTTACATCAATCATACAGCGACTGTGCATAATAGACGTCCGAGCTGCGAGCTTCTTGGCAATCGCTATATGGATATGTGGCCCGGGATTGAAGAAACAGAAGTTTATAGGTTAATCGAACTCTGCATGAAAGAGCGAACTTCTCAGGCAATGGAAAATGAGTTTACTTTTCCGGATAAAAGTAAAGGCTGGTTTGAGTTACGAATTTCTCCCATTCCGGAAGGCGTGTTTATAATGTCTATCGATATTACAAAACGCAAGAACTTTGAATCCGAACTTAAGACAATGGTTCAGGTTCTCGAGTTACTGAACTCATCGGGCTCGCAGGAAGAAATTCTCAAGGCCATTCTTCCATGTATTCAGGACTTTTTACAATGTCAGGCAGCGGCTATTCGACTCAGAGTTGGTGACGATTTCCCCTATCTAGCAACTTCCGGATTTTCAGAGGATTTTGTTGAGAAAGAAAAATATCTTTGCTCACGTGACTGCGAAGGCAACGTTCTGCGTGATGATTCCGGGAAGCCACTCCTTGAATGTATGTGCGGGAATATCATTCTTGGCAGATATGATGTTTCAAAGAATTTTTTTACCAGCGACGGGTGTTTCTGGAGCAATTGCACATCTGAGCTCTTGGCGACTACTACCGATTCTGATCGTATGGCGCGCACGCGCAATCGTTGCAATAGTGAAGGTTATGAATCTGTGGCGCTCATTCCGTTAAGAACTGGGCAGGAAACTTATGGTCTTATTCAGCTTAATGATAAGAGGCAACAATATTTTACGGCTTCTTCGATTGCACAGATGCGTAGAATTGCCGATCATATTGCCGCCTATCTCTCTAAAAAACAGGCTCTGGAAGATCTTAGGCAAAGTGAAAACAAATTCAGTGTGATGGCAGAGACTATCAATGACATATTCTGGTTGGCCACATGGAAGCTGGACAAAATAGTTTATGTGAGCCCTGCTTACGAAAAGTTATGGGGAATGTCATGTGAAAGTCTATATCAGGTTCCAAGCTCTTTTCTTGATACCATACACCCAGATGATCGAGCAGGGGTCTCTGAGATTATTGAGCGATTTCATTTTCGAGGTTTGGCTTTTGAGTGTGAGTTTCGAATCGTGCCACAAAACGCTGACATCAGATGGATTCGTGTTCGTGGGTTTCCTGTGAGAAGTGAACTGGCTAAAGAGCGGTTGATGACTGGCCTCTGCATTGACATTACAGCCAATAAGAAGGCTGAAAGTGATAAACTTAAGCTGGCAGAACAGTTTCAACAGTCGCAGAAGCTGGAATCAATAGGTCGACTGGCTGGCGGTGTGGCTCATGATTTTAACAATATGCTCGCCGTTCAGCTTGGTTATTGCGACATCATACTGGAAAAACTCAATGCAGCTGATCCCATAGCGAAGAACATTCTTCAGGTAAGAGCCTGTACGGAACGAGCTGCTACTTTGACCCGGCAGTTGCTTGCATTCAGTCGCAAGCAGGCATTGCAACCGGTCGTTCTGGACTTGAACGCTGTAATCGTGGATATAGAAAAAATGTTAGGGCGACTGATCGGCGAAGATATTGATATTGCGACGATTTTAAGCAAGGATTTGATGAAAGTAAGAGTCGATCCGGGGCAAATAGAGCAGGTAATCATGAACCTTGCAGTAAATTCGCGGGATGCCATGCCGAAAGGCGGAAAACTTACCATTGAAACGGCTAATGCCTATATGGATGAGACCTACATAAAGCGTCACGCAGACACAACCGTAGGCCCACATGTGATGCTGGCTGTAACAGACACCGGTTGTGGTATGAATGATGAAATTAAGTCAAAATTGTTCGAACCATTTTTCACTACCAAAAGTAAGGGGAAAGGAACCGGACTAGAACTGGCTACTGTTTATGGAATAGTACAGCAATCTGGCGGAAATATCTGGGTCTATAGTGAAGTCGGTCATGGCACTACTTTTAAAATTTATTTCCCGGCTGTTGAGGCTCCGCTTTCGGAGACTGTCAGGAAATCGACAACCCATGAATACGGAAATGGGGAACTGATTCTCATCGTAGAGGATGAAGTCAGTCTCAGAAATCTCTTTGCGGAGATGATCGAGAGCATTGGTTATCGCGTTGTGTCGGCAGGGAATGGCGGCGAGGCTCTGCTGGCCGTTGAAGAGGGAAATTTAAAACCAGATCTTCTGATTACAGATGTTGTCATGCCGGGGATGGGGGGCAAAACTTTGGCAGAGCGACTAAGTCGCAGCAATCCAAACCTCGGAGTACTTTACATGTCTGGATACACAGAAAATTCGATAGTACACAATGGAGCGCTTGACACTGGGATTCACTTTTTGCAGAAGCCATTCAATAAAAAGGAAATTGCTGATAAGATCCGTGAACTGCTGAGCATAACTGCACAACTCAGGTAGTTACTATTTATTCAGGTTTTTGCATGGCAAGACCAGGGTCTGTTCGAAGACTGATTTCTCCTCAAAATAGTCACGGAAAGCACCAACTAGCCCGCAAGTTTCCGCAGCAACTTTGTTCTGCTGAAGCCGCCTCGGAAAAAATCCGAGAATACCATTTTAAGAGCTCTCCTTCTGATACACTGATTTTAATTGTTCTTTTAACTATTCAACTTGTTTCACGGCCAGAAGCGAGGCACTTGGGCTCAAAAATTGATTTTTCAGCAATTTTTTTGACCGCCTCGGCATTTACCAAAAAGCTTTTTGCTGGCTATTTTTGCTACTTTTTTGCCAGCATCGACGTTCCGCGTCGACGCACTTGTTATGCGCACTTTTTAATAGGTCTTATTTTTACGTCTCTGGCCAAAATCTCTGCTAAACGGTCCTTTTCAAGATCCAGTTCATAGTCCATTTGAAGGCCAAGCCAAAATTGAGGAGACATCTGAAAATATCTAGCAAGTCTTAGCGCTGTATCAGCGGTAATTGCCCGCTTGCCGTGAACAATTTCATTTATACGGCGTGCAGAAACACCGATATCTTGAGCGAGTTGATTCTGACTTAAGTTTAAAGGTTGTAGAAATTCATGCATCAAAACATCTCCCGGATGCAACGGAGAAATTTGTTTTTCAGCCATATCCATCTCCTATCTGGGTTTACTTGTGGTAATCAACAATTTCCACATTTAAAGCGTCACCTTCTGCCCATTCAAAACAAATTCTATATTGATCATTGATTCGAATACTAAATTGGCCTTTTCTATCGGTTGTGTAGAATTTTGTCTGTAAAATTGGTCTTTTAAAGATGCGGGCCAAAGTCTCCGAAGTTTTGAGTAGTGAAGCTTAAAACGGAGGAGAAAAA
>JASURT010000142.1 GCA_030446435.1 Candidatus Ozemibacter sp. | reverse complement strand
GATGTAGCTCAAGAACAGGCTTCAGCCCAGGTTGCCAGTGCAACCCCGCAGGAAAAACCGGCTGACCCGGTCAAGAAAGAAATGGGTCGGGCTGAAAAGCTTGCCTGGACCATCGGTAAAGCATTGTTGCCAACTCTTGCGGTTATGGCATTCGGAGCAGCAGTCGTCTGTCCGTTGGCCTGGGTGGTGGTTGGCTCGGTGATCATAGGAGCTGCCGTAGCAGGCATTACAACTTTTGCCTACGAAACCAGAATGAATCAGTTTCGTGAAGAAGGTAAGAAAAAATCGCGAGATAAAATTTTAAGAGATGTTTCGATTGCTGCAGCAGTTGAGGGCGCAATGGCCCCGTTTTCTTTGTTGACTGCAGGGTTTGTTAAGGCTATCGGGCCGACAACGGTCAAAACTGTTGTTACTGCCGCCGCTAAAGCCGGCGCTGCTCAATTTGTCGGTGGAACGATCGCCAACATAACCGGAGGAACCGTAACCAACCTTTGGTATGACCATTATTACAATTACGACGACGAAGAAAAAGAGCTGAAAGCTGAGCTAGCCGAGCTTAACGGCAAAGACGAACTCAGTGAAGATGAAAAAATACGGGCTGTCGAAATCATGCAGCGTCTCGATGCTCTTGAAAAAGAAAAGTATACCATGCGCAATTTCATCAACGACGAAAGAAAAACTGCTGTGACTGCAGCCATTTCTGGGGTACTTGGTGGCGCGGCTACGCAGATTGCCGGCAATCAGGCCTGGGCTAAAATTGCTTCAGACAAGCTTTTTAAATCGCCGAAAAATTCAGGAATGATTGCCAGAGCGGTTGTCAGCAATCCGTTTGCTTTTATGTCGGGTTCGGCAAACGCTGCTTTGCAGAAACGTGAAATCGATACTGAAATCAGTCGCTGTAGAAGGTTGCAGAGTGAATATCCGGCAGGATCACCCGGCTATATCTATTACGAAGACAAAATCGCCGGCCTTGAAGAAGCTAAAGCAAAAATTGATCTGATTCAGTCTGGAAAAGACTCGATGATCAACAACATGGCGGTTCAATCTGCAGGTTTAACTGTGGCTGTGGCGCGTGCAAGACTATGGGATCTCCCTCACGCACGTCGAGAAGCTATCGACAAAAAAGTTAAAGAAAATAGCCCTGAATGGCAAAAAGCCGAATCTATAAAGGCAAAAGCCGACGCTCTCAGATCCAGTCCGCCAAAGCGTGAAAATTATTCCTCAAGGTCAGATTATCGAAAAGCACTGGCTGAACACAATAAATCAATCGAAAATCTCGACAATCAATATCGCGCAGCAAAAGTAATCGCGGTCGATTCAGAGAAAACCCTTGAAGGAAAAGCTCTTCGCCAGCAGGTTACCCAGGAGGTCGATGAAAATATTGAGCTTCAGCGCCGCATGGATCTTGCTAAATCTCTTGGCGACGATGAATATCTAAAGTTTAAAATGAATGAAATAAAAAAACGTTCACAAATGAACGGTGAGAATCTCGATGACGAAGAGATCCGCAGACAGGCCGTCGAGGAATTTCGCAGTGAATACCAGCGTTCTGCTGAAAAAAGCGCGGAAAAGCTTGCCGACATGGAAGAAAAACTCACTTTGCGAAAAGATTCTCAGGAATTGAAAGGCAAGATCGTTACCGATGAAGAAGGCAAAAAGTTCGTCGTGCTCGAAGACACCGAAGGTAACGAAAGATTTCGCAGGGCGATCGACGAGCCCAAAGACACATGGTATAACAGGTTCTTCCAGAAAGATCCTGCTTTGCGTGAACAGAGAGAAATAGAAGCTGCACAGCGATTGGCAAACGCCCAGGGAGCCATGGTCAAGCCTTCCAGCTACCGAGCGGCTTATGTTGATATGAAAGTCAGTGAATTGAAAGCCCAAGGGTACACTGACGAACAGATCAACGATAATATGAGCAGCATTATCAATGAAGCTGACACCGCAATGGTCAGCACCTTTGGCGGAAGCTGGACCTCTACTGCCCAGGCAGAAATGCTTGCCGCCGGTCTGAGTCGTGCGAAATACAATAACGGTGAACCCCCGGATCTTCAGTCTATTTACAATGTCGCTCACAGCACCGCTCAGTCGAAAATTATCTCGGAGTTTAAGAAAGAGCTGAACGATCAGGCCAAAGCCTATACTCTGACACCGATTAAAGAAAAGCTTTCTGACGGTAAAGACGATACCTTCAGAGAAAAATACGTCAGCAAGGTTCTTGATAAAACCTTTGATGAAACAGTTGGCAAGACCACTGATGCCAAGGTTAAAGAACTTTACGAAACGGTTGAAGGAACTATCACTTCTACGGTTAAAGATCTGGCGACTGAAGCAACTTATGATTACGAAAAGAATGCGACCGATAGCCAGTGATTGAGGTTTAGCTTGCCTTTGCCGCTTGAAATTGTTTAAACTGTTCCAATGAAAACTAATTCAGGTGTTTTACCATCTTTTGCATGGCCGCTTTTTCTTCTGCTTGCTATTGCAGCGATTCTTCTGCTGTCTGTATCAGAACCTCAGGACAAGGTAGAAGCACCGGTTCCCCCCCAGTTATATTCATCCAGCTATCAGCTATTGGGTACCGGCAATCGGCTTGGCACTTATTACCCGGTTGGTCATATTCTTGCTGACTGGTTCAACAGTAATCTTGGCGGTGGTGAAGAAGTTTTCAAGGCGATTGAAACCAATGGTTCGGTCGATAATGTTCGCCTGCTTCAAGAAGGCAAAATTACCCTGGCTTTGGTCGAAAGCAGAATAGTTCAAGAGGCATTTGCCGGCAATGCTTCGTCTTCTTTGCGCCTGGTATGGCCTTTGTGGCCGGACGTGGTTCAGCTTATAAGGTCGGCAGAATGTAATGACGCCGAACTTGATACCCTTGATATAGGTTTTCCCGGACAGAAAAATTCTTCGACCTATAGAACTTCAACTGAGTTGTTTTCTGCTTTTGGCTTGAATATTGAAAAAATCGCTGTAAATATCCTTCCTGAAAGGGTGTTGGCCGATCTCGCCAGCGGAAAAATCAAGTTTGCCATGATTCAGGCCGGTATTCCGAACCGTTCCGTTTCGGATGCTTTGATTTTTAACGGTTGTTCTCTTTACAGTTTTTCAGAAGACGGCATTGAAAAAGGCTTACATCAAGTTGCAACTTCTCGCGTTTTTAAAATACCCGCCGGCTATTACGGTGAAAATCAGCCCGAGATCGTGACTTTCGGCATTCCCAATGTAATGGTTGCCAGCGCTGAAACTTCCTCTTCAACAGTAAAATTGCTTACCGAGCTGCTTAGCAGGTCATCGGCCGCTTTGAAAATCAGACACCAGGCTCTTGCAGATGTGGTTGTAGATGCCGCTGTGGCTAAGAAGTTGATGGGCGAAATCGGGGTTCCGATTCACCCTGGAACTGAAGCCTGGCTGCAGGAAAGACTTGCGGAAAATAGAAGCTTAGAGAGTGAAAATTGATGAAATATTTGATTGAAAAAAAGAGTGATACAGCGGCCGTTTCGAATCGGCGTGGGGTCATTCTTTTTGTCGTTCTCGGGGCTATCTTCGTTTTGACTATTCTGATTCTGTCTTACAATCATCTGGTTCAGGGTAAATTCAATGAAAACCGTGAAATACTCAGCCATATCAGGGCAATGAAGTGTGCTCAGGCCATTTCCAGATTTGTCGTAGAAAAAATGAAGGCGGATTTAAAAGATGTAAATTCAATTGAGAAAAATTCGCCTGGAAATATTTTGCGTACCAGCGTCTTTATCGAAAACAGTGCCGACAAGCTTTCTGAAAAGCTGCAATCTGCCTGGCTTGAAAAAATAAATTTCTCTGAGATAACTCAAAAACTATTCGGCGAACTTTCAACCAAAAAGGTCTCGGTTTCGGCTGCAGTAGACTTTAAAGACCTGATTTTTTTAAGCGATAAGAAGAAAGACGGAGAAATTTTTCTCGATTTCGAAAAAGCCGGAAAAATGATAGTTTCTGTCGAGGTGACCATCGGTTCTACCCGTGAAGAATGGGTGGAAGAGCGGCCTTTCAGGGTAATAATTCCTTACCCCATGCCCTTGACCAAGTTTTCCCTCTATCTAAGAGAAGCCACAAACAGTGTTAATCCGGTAAAATTCAATACCGTTACCATTGAGTCGGCCTCTACGGGTAACATTGCTGCGGGGTCTTCACGACCTTTCGTTATCGATAACGGTTTTCCCGGTGAAAACTACAACCGTCAGCCGGACATCTGGAAAAAGCGTGGCTGGATTTATCTTGGTGGCGATATTTTGTTGATGAACAGAGCGGCGGGTAATCGAAACTACGGACAACGATACCATTCGTATTTTCCTGATGCCAACATGCCTGTTGCCTTGGTGTTGCAGTTTCCCGGTTTTTCCCCGGTTCCTGTCGGCAGTAAAACCCTGGGTTTCCGCATGGCCAGATGGGGTTTTTCGAATTCAATTCAGACAGGAACCTCTTCATCGATGTGGAAAGAGATTCTTGAATGGCAGATGAAAGACCCAAAACTTTCAGCCGATAAGCGCTGGTGGCAAAGCACCTGCCTGCATCTCTTCGGAGAAGTAGGTAAATCGAAAGCTGAACAGAATTTAAGTATCACAAGGGTTTGCGGCAAGGTCTACGATAGATTCCTTGAAATGGGTTATCTTATACCTTCTACCGATGGAGAACCGCCAATCGGTGCGGTTATTGGCTTAAGTAAGTCAAGTTTCGAGCAAACGACCGGTCAAGCCAAGAAAGGTATTATAAAAACCATCAAAGATAAAGCAAACTCTTTTATCGCCGATACCTGGGTCGATAAAAATATAATCTTTCTGCCTGCTTCGCCCCAAAATCGACTGGGGGTGCCAGACCTTCGCGAAATGGAAGACTTTTTTGCCAACCTTCCTTATTCTACTTCTGGTGACGAAATCAGTTACGAAAAAATCATGAGTCGGGCAAACTACTGTGCCTACCATGAAACCTACAATTTGATCGCTCAATATTCTCAAAACACGCAGAATATAAACCTGCCTCCGCCGATGCAGGTTCCTGAAATCGATCATGAAACTTTTGACCTCAGCGTAATGGGCATTGATACCAGCAAGATAAAGATTCCGGAAATAGCTCCGGCAGCGAATTCAAGCCTGGGAATGGACAAACGTGTCTGTTATGAAGTGAAAGCTGGGCCGAAAGAGAATTTGCTCGCTCTGTTAAAAGAAAACTTCTGTAATAAAGCAAACAATGATTTTCAACTGGGAAATTCTGTGGTGAAAGTTATTACCGGCAAATCAGGGTTGAAGCTCATGGATAATCTTGGTGCTGAAACCGGTGGTATGATCATGGTCGACGGTCCCATAGAGGTCGGAACTTTTAGAAAAGCAGCATCTGCAGAAAAAGCGCCTTTGGTTTTTATGGCTGAAAAGGGCTCGATAACGGTAAAAAACAACGGGTTGCATCCGACTCTTGCTTATTTGATAGCCCTCGAAAACGGTAATGGACAAATCAAAACTTCGAACCCAAATTCGCCATTCAACCTTATTGGCGGAATGGCGGCTCATACTTTTGATCCGGCACAGATAAGAGCCGGCGGAAAGTTGTTTTATAATCAGAGTCTTGACCCGACATCTGAAATTTTCGGAAGATATCTGGGCGTTGTTATCGGCCCGGCCGGAGGTGAAAGTTGATGCGCCGGGGGTTGAGTCTTGTTGAAATTTTGATTGCTTCAACCATAATGGTTGCGGCAATGGTTCCATTATGGGGACTTCTTGGTTCGTCTCACCAGCAGGTTACCATTTCGGCAGATGAAGTGCGAGCCAGCCAGATGGCTAATGAGATAATAGAACAGATCGAAAACTCAAACTGGTTTCCTGATCCCGGCGAGATTAATTTTACACCGGTAAAAGACAGTATGATAACGGTCGGCACTTCTAAAAAAGTTAAAATTGCTATCGGTGATTTTCCGGATTACTTTAAACCCGATTGTCGATTAGAAATCGAGAAATATCCAGCCTCTGGTGATGCCTATGGCCGTATTGTCCGGCTGAAAGTTAATTATAATGCCAAAGATAAAGTAGGAAATGAAGTAAATACTTATCAGATTTCCACTTTTATTGCCCGGAAGTAATATGAAAAATTGTCAGAATAAACGTGCATTTACTTTTACCGAGCTGTTGATCAGCATTGGAATCGTTGCCGTCATTGGCGGTGGCGTGATTATTGCCATGACGAGGGGCGCATCCAATGTGCATCGCGGCAGCTTTAACGCCACGGCTTCTAATCAGGCTTCATGGATAATTACCATCATGAGGCGCGATATCGCAAGATCGAATGCCGCTAAAATAGTTTTTAAGCCAGATTCAGGCAGCAAATGGATGGGCAGCGGTGATTTCAAAGTCGAACTAAACAATGGTAGCAAGGTAAGCTATTCTGTGGTTAAAAGAGGCAACGGCAAAGCCTTTTGCCGTGCTGACGCTTCGGGCAAAAAGATTTTTCTGGCTTCAGAATATCTTTCTGAGCTGGTTGTAGAGCAGTTGGGAAATTGCTTTAAAATTGATATGCTGTTAAAAGACCCTTCAAAAAAAGCAAACGATTTTACCTGGGCTGCAAGAATCTTTCCGCCTCTGCCAACCGGCGCAGATCGTTTCTGGAAACCTCTTTCTGAGATAAAGTGAGAACAAGATGCAAAGAAAATTTATAAGAAACCTGGCTTTTACGGCCGCTTTTTTTGCAGCGCTTGTCATTGCCGGCTGTGGTAGCAGCTATAGGTTTTCAAGCCTTAAGAACAAGGGTGAAAAAGCCCTGAGGGCAAGGGACTATGAAAAAGCAAAAGACTGCTATTCTTTGATCTATCAGAAAGAAAAAGAGGCCGAAGAGCAGAAGTTCGAGAATCTTGCATGGGCGTATTACCGACTTGGTGTAATTCACGAGTTGATGGGTGATACAAAGCTCGCCAAGGGCTATTACTGGGGAGATAGTGTTAAAGAAGGGTTTTATTCTAAAGACGCTAAAGTTGAGTGGCTTGCTAAAACCGGCTGGAAATGGCTTGATCAAAACAATCCACCCAGAATTCTCAAAGAAATTCTCGAGTTGGAACTGCGATCTCATCCGCCAGGCAAGCAGGTTGTCAGGCAAAAAAAAGAGGTTCAGATCAGAAAGCGCGATTTCAGATCTTCAAATCCGGTTGAGTTACCGAAAGGAACTCCAACACGGGTTTTCAATAGATCACTTACTCCACCGCCGCCTTCAACGCCTGAACCCTTCAGAATCTATTACTGACTAAAAAACTTGTTTCTCAGTGTTTTTTGCCGGTAGATTCACGCTGAACCTTGAAGCCAATCGGAGATGATTCTTCAGTTGGCGATTCAAGAAAAATAGCGAGTCTTTCATTCAGGTTTTTCAGTGATACTTTGAAAATATGCTCGCAAAAATCAAGAATTCCATCGTTTTCAGTCGAGAATTCTTCTTCGTCGTCGAGAATACTGAAGAAAAATTCTTTGTCTTTCTTTTTGAACAGCACAATAAAGGTAAAAAACTTATCTTCAAGTTCTTCATCGTTAACATTCAGGGCAAAGCCGATCAAAGCTGTTCCATTTTCAGCAAACTCGGTATCAAAGGCATCACCTTGAATCACGTGACTGCGAAAAACGAAACCACGCGTGGGCTGAAACATATAAAGCTTTGTTTCAGGGCAGCGAAGATATTCGGCCAGCGCAGAGCGTAAATCCTGAACAAATTCGCGACATTCTTTTCGATAAAGATCGCAATCGCTTACGCCCTTTTCGTATGCATCACAAAGTTCTTTATAGCGACTTTTTCTTGTCATATTCATCCTTCCCTGTCTTGTTTTTCTTCATCAGTTTCTTTAACTTCAATTATTGTAGCATTTTCTATCTCGTTTTCAGCAGAAGATTTCTTTTGCCCTGAAAATGGCTGATCAGAACTCATGTTGCCAGGAGTATAGACCTTGAATTGACCTGTGGCCAGCCCGGCTTTGAACCTGTCTACAAGAACTCTGGCGACCATCGCCCTTATCGGCGGAATGATGATCAAAAAGCCGAGAAAATCTGTAATGAAGCCCGGCACACAAAGTAAGATGCCCACAATCAAAAGCAGCAGACCTTCAATGGCTTCATCAGCCGGAATCGCGCCCTGCTCAAGAGTTTTCTTGATTTTGGCCAAAGTCAAAAGCCCCTGTTGCCTTACGAAAAAACCACCAACAATACCGGTGAATACACAGCAGGCCATGGTGAAAAGCAGACTGGTTTGCTGTGCAACATAAAGCAGCATGGCAACTTCGCTTACAGAAAAGAAAGTGACAATCAGAAAAAAATAAATTATGCAGCCCATTTACAGCAATGCTTCCATTTCGGCTGCCAGTTCAGCGTAGCGCTGAAGATATTCTTCTTTTTTCTCTTCTGATTCAGCCGTTTCGATTAACAAAGAAACTTCTTTCATCTTTTCTTCAAGCTCTTTTTTGCGTTGCTGCTTTTCTGGCGAAAGAGCTGGCCTGCGCTTTATAAAAGAAGCGCCTCGGTCTGCCCGGGGATCATTCAACAACGGCGAGATTTGTTTTTCCCTTTCCTGGGGGCTGATCGGCGATAAATCAGGGTGAAAATCATTTTTGATAAGCGCAACACTTGGCACCTGCGCCTTTTCTTCAACTTCTTTCTGTCCGCTTTTGGCAAGCCCGTCCTGCAGAAGTTTCACCGCCAGCTTTTCTTCGCTTATGCTCTGGTTCTCAGATGCTCTCTTCAGTGATTCCAGAAGCTCCTCTGAAATCTCGATCTTCAGTTCTCTTAGTTTCATTATGCCTATCTCTTTCTGGCATCTTCTATTTTCGCTTTGATTACATTCAGCCTTTGGCTGA
>JASURT010000141.1 GCA_030446435.1 Candidatus Ozemibacter sp. | reverse complement strand
GGTCAGTCTTTCAACAGTTTGCCGGGGTTGATGAGGTAGAAGTTTTCGCTGATGGTTATTTTGGGGTTTTGTAGCAGCCAGCGATTGCGGTAGTTGGCAGAAGAGCCTTCGAAGGTTACATAAAGAAATCTGCCGTCGAATTCAAGATCTTCTGAACCGGCGGGCAGAGCGACTGTTTTTAACCAGTTACCTTCTTTTTCGCCAAGAACAAATGCTTCAATTGCAATTTTTTCGCCAAATTTGATGGTTCTGCCTTTTGCAGAATTGGCCATCGGCGAACGATAGATTGCCAGCTTTGAATTTGCTGCTCCGTATGAAATGCTTAGGGCGATATGGTCTTTAAAAACCGCCATTCCCTGAACTGATTCACGACAGCAGATAACCCGGTCGGGCTTGTAGGCAGCTCTGGTAGCGGAGCCGTCTTTATAAGAGTATTTAACCCTGCTGGCGGGAAAACCTGTTTTATCAACCCGATAACCCGATATCCAGGTCGGTTTTTTCCAGGGATTGCTTTGATGGTGTCTGATCGGCGCGTAGCTTTTATTGCTGTCTTTTGTGAAATCGCCGACCCAGAGAAATTTTCCATCGAAACTTAAATAGCTGGCTTTGCTGTCAACCGGCCATGAGATGGCTGAAAACAACTTTGCTCCAGGCAATACGAGAGATTTAACCGGAAAATTGCTGACAGTTTTTGCCTTCCTGGCAAGGCTCACAAAACTGATGATGCTTTTGAGCGAAAAGGCATGAATTGCATATCCAGATGCTACCCATAAGTATTTTCCCACCGCTGTGATTCCGCCGGCATGGCCTTTGTAGGCTTTCTCTTTATCAAGATAAAGAGAAAATCTGGCGATGGCTTTGCCCGAAAACATATCAACGGCGACGATCTGTGCCGGAAGGTCGGTGTAATCGGTTTTGGGGTAATAAGAAAGCAAAGCTATGCGGTAAGTTCTGTTTTTAAGCTGACTTGCCGGATCTTCAGCAACAGAAGCGGGCAAATAAGTGATTCCCTGACAGACAAAACTTTTGTCTTCGTGGCCGGGAATAAATACTTCGTGGGCAATGAACTGATCAGTTTCAAGGTCTTTTCGAACAAGATCGTTAACTTTGCCGGTAATTCTGGCAAAGGTTTCAGATGTTTTATTTTTTAGAATAGCAAACTTGTCTTTTACAAAATCTTTGCTCGCCGAAGCTGCTTCTTGCAGGGTTTCTTTCGCAGGCTGAACCAGTTTTTCTGAAAATGGCGAAGCAGAAGCAGGGTTCAAGGTTAAAATGCTGAAAACCAATAACAGTATAACGGTTCGCATATCGATTGCCGCCTTTGATTGAAATATCTTTAATGATACCACTCTAACCGGACAAAGTTTTTTGATTATGTTCTAAATTCTAACCCTGGTTATAGAATCTCTTTCGTTTTCAACAGTTAGAACAAAATTAAAAACTGGTCATCGAACTAATTCGATGACCAGTTTTAGTCAATTTCTGGCTTAATTACAAGCCTGAGAAACTACTTTTTACTTTTCTTGCTGACAGCCTTTGCCTTTGCAGGTTTTTTGGCAGCTACTTTTTTGGCCGGGGCCTTTTTGGCCGGAGCCTTTTTCGCCGCCGGTTTTTTGGCTGTTGCTTTTTTGCTTGTTTTTGCAGCTGCGGCTGCTTTGGTCGCTACCTTTTTCGTAGTTTTGGCTGCTTTCGCGGGCTTTGCCTTTGCTTTGCCTGCATCGTTCTTAAGCTCTTTGATTGCGGCCAGAACTTTCTCGGCTGTATAAGGCGGATGAGTCAGTCTCACGCCAACAGCATTCTTGATCGCGTTGCCGATGGCCGGAAGCGCACCGTTGATGCTGATTTCGCTGACGCTCTTCGCACCGTAGGGGCCGGTCTTTTCATAAGTCGGCACGAGGAAGGTGTCGATTTCGGGCATGTCTTTAGTTGACCAGATTTTGTAATTGCCGAAGTTCGGGTTGAGCATGCGCCCGTTGTCATCGAAGATATACTCTTCGGTAAGAGCGAAGCTGATGGCGTTCATGACCGCGCCCTGGGTCTGACCGTCGGCCAGAGTGGGGTTGATCGCGGTGCCGCAGTCGACGCCGGCCACATATTTAAGCAGTTTGACTTCGCCGGTTTCTGTGTCGACTTCGACTTCGGCGAAATGGGCAGAAAATGGCGGTGGTGAGGCATGGCTGATGTGGCTGCCGATGGCGCCGATCTGAAACTGCTGATGTTCGTAAAGCGAGAAAACGCATACCTGGCCGAAAGTAACGCTGTTCTTTTTGCCTTTTCCATAGCAAACACCATTTTCGATGGTAATGTTTTCAGGTTTTTCATCGAGCATTTTGGCTGCAACAGCTTCAATTTGTTCTCTGACTTTTTTGGCGGTGGTAATGACCGCTCCACCTGTAAGATAGGTGGTAGAGCTGGCGTAAGCACCAACATCAAAAGGAGTCATGTCGGTATCTGAGCTGTAAACCATCATGTCTTCGAGTTTGCAGCCAAGGGTTTCGGCGGCGATCTGAGCCAGAACCGTATCTGAACCGGTGCCCAGGTCGGTTGCGCCGAGAAGCATATTGAACGAGCCGTCTTCATTCATTTTGATAAAGACCGCACCCATATCGATTTCTGGAATAGAGCTTCCCTGCATGAGGCAGCACATGCCAATGCCACGTTTCTTTGTGCCATTGCCGGTTTTACCATATTTTTTCTTCCAGTCGATTTTTTTCATGCCTTCGGTAATACATTTGTCGAGGCCGCATGAGCCGATAGCCATGTCAACGCCTTCACGACCTTCACCAAGGGCTTTGAAAATCGGTGAAGATTCACCTTCTTTAATATGATTTTTCTGGCGGAATTTGATCGGGTCCATGCCGATTGCTTCAGCCATTTCATCCATCTGGCATTCCATGGCATAGGCCGCCTGAGTCGCACCGTATCCACGATAGGCTCCGCCGACCGGCAGATTGGTATAGACCGTATCACCGATAAATTCGATGTTTTCAGCGCGATAAAGTGGCAGAACTTTCGAGCCGCAGTTACTGAGAACGGTCAGTGCGTGGCTGCCGTAAGCGCCGGTGTTGCTGATAATTCTCATTGAAATTGCAGTGATGGTTCCATCTTTTTTGACGCCACTTTTAATGGTGCAGACCATTGGGTGTCTCGTTCTCGCGGCCATGAATTCTTCGGCGCGGGTAAGAGCCCAGATACATGGTCTGCGAGTTCGCAAAGTTACCAGAGCACAAACGTCTTCGAGAAGAACTTCCTGTTTGGTGCCAAATCCACCGCCAATACGGGGTTTGATCACTCTGATCTTTTTGACCGGAATTCCCAGAGTCTGGGCGGTAATTCTTCTGGCGTGAAACGGTACCTGAGTAGAAGTGCGCAGAACGATACGATCGTATTCATCAAGGTATGCCATGCAGGTATGTGGTTCGATCGGGCAGTGCTGGGCGTAATGCGGATAATACTTCTTTTCAAGCACTATATCTGCATCTTTGAAGCCTTTTTTTACATCGCCGACCGCTGTTTCTACATGAGAGCAATGGTTGCGTTTAGGATCATAAAAAATTGGAATCGGAACCCGGCAGTCTTTTTCATCATGAATAACCGGCGCGCCTTTGTCCATAGCTTTTTCTGGATCAAAAACCGGTTTAAGCACTTTATACTGAACTTTGATTTTGCTGCAGGCTTCGTTAGCCGCTTCGGGGGTTTCGGCAGCAACTATGGCTACTCTGTCGCCGACAAAGCGAACTTTTTTATCGAGAAGATAGGTATCATATGGAGAAGGTTCTGGAAAACCCTGACCTGCCGTAGTTCTGGGAACTCTTGGAACGTCTTTCCAGGTGTAGATTGCCACAACGCCTTCTACTTTAAGGGCTGCGGCGATGTCGATGCTTTTGATTTCTGCATGGGCATGGGGGCTGCCAAGCACTTTTACATGAAGCATGTCATTGAAATCAACGTCAGCGACATATTTCTGCTGACCACAAACCAGGCCCATGGCATCGATTTTGGTCAGGCTGTGATTGACCTGATTGAATTTTGCCGGCTTTTCAAAAGTCAGCGGAGATTCTGGAATAACAGATACAGTAGGAACCGTTTTTTTATTAGCAGTTTTCTTGGTTGTTTTTGCCATTATTTCTTACCTCGCGAAGTCTTTTTGCTTTTCTTCATGGCCTTGGCTGCAGAGAGAACCGCGTCGATTCTTTTTACATAGCCGGTGCAGCGGCAAAGATTGCCGTCGAGTGCGTCTTTTACATCTTCGGCGCTTGGATTCGGGTTGCTGTCAAGCAGAGCTTTCGCTGCAATCAAAGAACCCGGATTACAGTAACCGCACTGGGTTGAACCTGAATCTACAAAAGCCTGCTGAAGAGCGTGAGGTTCTTGTGGGTTACCCATGCCTTCAACTGTAAGAATTTCGGCACCTTCAGCCAGACCTGCGAGAGTAATGCAGGAATTTCTCGGTTTTCCGTCGATCATAACGGCACAGCAGCCACAGCTGCCTTCGCCACAACCAAATTTCACACTTTTCAGCCCTGCTTGTCGCAAAACGTCTACAAGCATGGCGTTGGGGTTAATTTCAAGGCAATAATCTTTACCATTGATTCTTGTATTGAGTTTCACGGTATTTCTCCTTATTTCTTAGCCATCTCAAGGGCTTCTTCAAGACTTCTTCTTACGAGAACTTCAAGGACTTCGCGCTTGTATTCTTTTGAAGCTCTGAAGTCTTTTCTGATTTCGGCTTTTTCAGCTGTTTTGGCAGCTGCTTCGGCGATAAGGTCTGAAGTCGGCTTTTGTCCTTCGAGAATTTTTTCGGCATCTTTGATGCGAACCGGAGAAATGGTAACCGCGTTCAATGCAATGCGGGCCTGTTCAATTTTTCCTGATTTCAGCGTAACCCTTGTGGCTACGGTAATCATCGAATAATCGTTAGCCGTTTTGGCAAATTTTACAAATGAAGTGCCGGTGCCTTTTCCGTAGACCGGAACAGCGATTTCGGCGATAATTTCATTTTCACCGAGAAATTTATTGGGTCTCTCGTTGATAAGATTCTCAACGGGAACAGTTCTTTTGGGTTTGCCTTTTCTAAGAACGACTTCGGCGTCAAGTGCGAGATAAACAGGGGGCAAGTCAGACCAGGGAAAGATTGCCGCCAGGTTTCCACCAGCAGTGATTGAATTTCTCAGAAGAGTCGAGCCGATTTTTCCGGCGGTGTATTTTAAAATTTCACCGGATGGTCCCTTTAAATCAGAACATTTGTAGATGTCCTGAATCGGGGTAGTGGCACCGATTCTATAGATAGATGAATCCTTGCGGATGTAATTCAGTTCTTTAACCCTTGAGATGTCTACCAGCGCTTCAATGCTGTTGTCCTGTCTTAAAGCTTCAGATGTGCCTCCGGCAACTACGGCTGTCTTTTCGCCTTTTTTGCCGAGGTATTTACAGGCTTCTTCTATGGTTTCAGGGTAGTAGAACTGGGTGAGCTTCTTGAGCATTCTCGCCCTCCTTTTCCTTGTATCTGTGAACTATTGTTAACTAAGTTATAGATTATACTTGCAGAAAACAGATTATGCCAGTATTCGCTTAAAAAAATGCCAGCGAGGCAGAAAACCTCTTCGGCTTAAACTGTCTTTGTATTTAGCAATTTAGCGAAAATTGCGGCATTTTGACTTTGCTGACAAGAATAAGCGATAATGAAAGCAGATATTAATACTGGAGAAAAAAATGAAAAAGCGATTCAATTTGCTTCTGTTAATAGTTATAAATCTTGCTTTTGTCGCCAGAGTTCATGCCGGAAACGTTTTACAGGATATTCTCAAGGCATACCAGACCTACCAGGAAGTAAACATGACTCTTTGGCTGGTAGGTGATGTTGGTGCCGAAAAAAGATTCGGCAAGGAACTTCAGTTCTGGCTTGGGCTTTCGACCAAACCGGAAAAAGACCCGAAGATCAACGCCTATGTGAAAGGCATTTTCAATCGCCTGGTGCCGCATTTTAAAAACCACGGCTTGAATTATGACGTGAGGGTTATCAAAAACAATACCGCCAATGCCTTTGCGATACCCGGCGGCCATATTTACGTTCATACCGGCTTGCTCGATCTGGCAAAAACTGATGATGAGCTGGCCACTGTTCTGGCGCACGAGTTGGCCCATGCCGAACGTCGCCATTCTCTGCAAAATTTCAGAGCTTCGACTGCCGCTGTCGCTCTTTTGAACGCAGCGGTAAAAAACCGAAAAGATCGCGAAACCTGGGGTGCGTTGCTTGGCTATCTTACTCTTATGAAGTTTTCACGCAAACAGGAAGATGAAGCAGATGACATCGGGCAGTTCAGAATGGCTTCGGCAGGCTTCAACCCGGCAGCACAGGTTACGGTCTGGGAAAAATTCTTGAAAAAATATGGTGACAGTAAAGGCGTAGAGCAATACCTGAGCTCTCATCCGCCTTCCAGTAAAAGAATCGAGAATGCGAGAAACAATCTGACCAGAATGAATGTTTCTGAAAAGACGGTATTTGCCAATACCCGCAATCTAATGAGCGCCGAAAAGGCAAACCTGCTCGGTAACCCGAGTTTTGAACTGCCACAGGCTGCGAATGGAGCGATATCAGGCTGGCAGATCAGCGAAGGCAGGGCAAGAATCTCGCAAAGATATTCTGCCGGCGGTCGCAATTCGTTAGAGCTGCTTTCTGAAGAAAGATTGTCTAAAACACGGGTTTTATCTGAATTCGTGCCGGTTAATCAGAGTTCTGACCTGACCCTTTCCGGCTGGCTGATTTCTGAAAGCGGTGCCCAGAACGCTGCTGTCGGCATCGAGCTTTACGATGCGCAAAAGCGTCTAAGAAACAGAATCTGGGCGATCAAGAAATCAGACAAGGTGCCCGAACAGGGTGCTCGCTTCGAAACCAGACTGGTCAATACGGCAAAACAGCCTTTGTTTGCCGCAAATACAGCCTTTATGAGAATCGTTCTTCAGGCGGGTCTTGTTTCAAAAGGAAGTGTCTGGTTCGATGATTTTAGACTGAAGCCAACTTCTGCAGCTGACCCGGTTAATCTGCTGGCTGCGGGTGACTTTGAAAGATCGCTTCGCAACGGTTTTCCCGAAGGTGTGGTTTCATCTAACCAAAAGCTGGAACTTGATTTTTCGAAAGCTAAAACAGGCTACGCTTCTTTGAAAATCCCCGGAGTCGAAGGCAGCACCGGTTTTGCTTTCAGCCCCATGTCGACCCAACTTTTCAAACCCGGTCAGAATGTTGACGGATCTTTCTTTTTTACCGCAGATCGACAGATTAAGGGTATAGTCGTTGTTGAGCTGCTTGATAGCAGTGGCAGAGCCCTTGAGCGACGCCTGGCACAGGTTGAATTCGAAGCTGATAAAAACCAATGGACCGGTACTTCATTTTCATTCAGCTTTGACCTGAAGAATGAAGAGACAGGCAAGGTTTCGGCAATTCAGATAAGGCTTGCAAGCGAGGTTCCGCCAGGGGCCAATCTTTGGGTCGATAATTTTGTAATGCGCTAAGAAAAGTCTGCCGTAAAAGAAAGACCTTATTTTTGCTCAGCCATTTCAGGTTGAGGTTAGATGTCGCATTTCGCGGCTTCTTTGTCGAAAGAAATGCAGCCTTTAGGGCAGACTGCCTTGCATTCCATACAGCGCAGGCATTCAGCATTATCGATATCTTCGATGACGTTGATGCTCACCGGGCAGGCTTTGACGCATAGTCCGCAATCGATGCAGGCCCCTTTGTCGAGCTTAAGCTTGTAGATACTGACTTTGTTGAATGGGCCAAAAAACGCACCTAATGGACATCCCCACCTGCAGAACGGCCGCCTGTAAAACATTGCGCCGCCGATTACAAGGGCTAGAATGAATGATTTCCAGGTGAATAGCCAGCCAAGCTGCTTGCGCAGATCGGGCTGAAGATAAGCGAGAGGATACCCGCCTTCAAGAGTGCCGGCCGGGCAGATATACTTGCAGAATGATGGCTCGCCAAAGCCGAATTCATCGAGCCAGAATGCGGGCAAGGCAAAGACGAACACAATCAATATTACATACTTGAGGTATTTGAGAAATTCAGGGCCATTGAATTTCGGTACCGGAATCTTGTTCAGCAGCTCCTGAAACCAGCCGAAAGGGCAGATCCAGCCACAGGGCGCTCGCCCGACAAACGCGGCTATCAAAGCCAGAAAACCGATCGTAAGCATAGGCAACGAAGTGGCGATTGCCGATATTCTTGCGCCTAAGGTATGCAGAGCGGTCAGATCTATACCACCAGCTCCTGCGACCGTTACCTGCATCGCGCCGATCGGGCATGAATACATTGCCGCCGGGCAGCTATAGCAGTTAAGAGTCGGAACACAGAAATGTTTCAAATTTCCGGTATAAAGGTTTCCGGTGGAAAACCCCTTGAAATAGCCATTGGTAACAACTGTTGCCGCAACCTGTGTCCAGGTTCTTAATTTTATCCCAGTCCTATGCATTGTGTGCAGATCAATACCGCTTTCTGAAAATAGCTTGTATGTTCGCCGTTTCTATAGCCGGCAACAATAAGTAACAAAGATACAACTATTACCAGAATTGCCGGCCAGCGAACAGGTTTTTCTGAATTGTTCATAAACCTACTTTACCAGTTCGATAAGGGTTTTGCCAATATGGGTGTTGTCAAAAATTCCGATAAAATTATCAGAACCGGGACCGTAAGAGAAAACCCCGACCATGCCGGCTGAATGATAGTCGCTGGCAAAATGCGGTTTTACTTTCTTTGTTGTAAGATCGCCGCCGGTCAGCGTCAGACCGCCTGTTTCATGATCTGCAGTCACGATTAAAAGGGTGTTGCCATCGCGCTCGGCAAAATCCATGGCTGCTTTGAT
>JASURT010000140.1 GCA_030446435.1 Candidatus Ozemibacter sp. | reverse complement strand
TCGAATGATTTTCACATATTGCAGCCCTATGCGGTAAAAATGCCGCAGTGTTAAAAGAGCCGCCCATTTTCGGGCGGTTACTTTATTCGTGGGCCTTAATGACTTGAGTTGCTAATTTTATCAGACCGTATCAACTCTTTATCAGGTATGGTTATTCGCTGTAATTGGCTTCAGTAAAGGGTTGTCAGGGTTTTTTATCAATTTTATCGACTTTATCAACTATCGGGGATTTTAAAATATAGGCGCTCTATTAGTTATTTATTTCACAAAGGTTTTAATATTTAAAAGAGGGCTTGATATTTTGATACAATAGTTTATACTGTTAATGAGTGTTTCAGAGATATTAAGGCATGAGTAAAAAGGGTGTTGTGTATATTTATCGTGTGTAATTATGTAAAACGCTCTTTGAATCAATTATTATTAGCGGTTGTTCAGCCCCAGGAACCGGTGATGAGCCGTTGTCAGTATGTCAGGCCATCAAAGATCCTTTTGCTGCGATTATTGTTACGACTCCACAGGAGGTCGCGGCCGCAGATGTGCGAAAGTCGATCAATTTCTGCCAACAACTTGGAATAAATGTTTTGGGAATTGTCGAAAACATGAGTGGCTTTATTTGCCCGGGTTGTGGCGAAAAAGTAGATATTTTCAGTTCCGGTGGGGGTTCCAGGCTTGCCGAGCAGTTTAAGCTCAACTTTCTTGGCAGCATTCCAATCGATCTTAACATCGGAAAAAGCGGCGATTCAGGGAATATGTTCGTTTATGATTATGCTAAAACCGACTCTGGCAAGGCCTTCTCGGTGGTTATGGACCAGATTGTCGAGCTTTCCCGCGAAAGTTCAAACTTTGCCGTTGCCGGCAATTCAGCTGGGCAAGCCTGATGAATTCAGTGAATGAAGAGAATGGGGCAATGGGTTCTCACCGTTATTGTTTGTTGTGTGGCAGTGAGAACCCACTTTCTATGCGCCTTAGTTTCAGAAATAATCAGGATGGCTCGGTAACAGCTGATTTTCAGTCGCATAATCATCTGCAGGGTTATAATGGCATTATGCATGGCGGTGTAATAAGCGCTTTGCTTGATTCTGTAATGACCAACTGTCTTTTCAGGAACGGCATAGAAGCAGTTACCGGCGAATTGACCGTAAAATTCTTCGAGTCTGTGCCCTGTAATGCAAGAGTACATTTAAGCGCGAAAATTGAAAAGAGCATGTCGCCTTTATATCTGGTGTCTGCGCAGCTGTTATGCAATGGTAAGCTTATGGCAGGCGCAAACGCTAAATTTATGATGAAAAAGGTCTTAGTATGAGTGTTCAAGCTTACAACCATCGTAGATAATCAGGCCTTGCCCGGTTTTATAGCCGAACATGGCTATTCGGTTCTGCTTGAAATCGATGAGGTCAGAATTCTTTTTGATACCGGCCAGGGCTCAGCTTTTGCCAAAAATATACAAGCCCTTGAAATCGAGCTGGGTCTGGTTGATTTTCTTGTTTTAAGCCACGGGCATTATGATCACACCGGTGGCTTACCCCTGTTTCTTGAGAAAAACAACCGCGCAAAGATTTTCTGTCTTGAAGGAATCGATAAGCCACGTTATCGGGCAAAACCCAATGGAATCATGAAGTATATCGGTATGTTAGATGCTTCAAGAGAAGGTTTCGCTAAACTTGCTCCTGATAGACTTGTCTGTTTGGGCAACGATTTTTCAGGCAAGGAAACTATAACACCAGATGTTGGCATCACGGGCTTTGTTGAGAGAAATGCAGACTTTGACCCGGTCGCG
Organism: Candidatus Ozemibacter sp.; assembly: GCA_030446435.1. Lineage (GTDB taxonomy): Bacteria > Muiribacteriota > Ozemobacteria > Ozemobacterales > Ozemobacteraceae > DYKG01. The sequence goes on along the minus strand of JASURT010000140.1, from coordinate 7,132 downwards.
ACTTCTTTTTTTCTTGATACAGAGCAAAAAATACCGGATAAAATTGTAGATGACAATTCAATCTGGATCAAAACGGATAAAGGAATCATTTTACTTTGCGGCTGTTGCCATGCCGGTTTGAGAAACACTCTGAAAAAAGTAAGGCAGTTGCACAAAGAAGCACGAGTTCGCGGTATTATAGGGGGGATGCACCTTGCCGCAGCAGATTCACACCAACTTCAGCAGATTTTCGCCTTTCTTCAGTCCCTTGAATTAGAATTTCTAATTCCCGCTCACTGTTCCGGGCAGGCTTTCAGGCAACCCTGCCCGGAACTTTCAGGTGTTAAGATTTTTGAATCTTTTGCAGGATCAATCATAGAAATTGAATAAGCTAATTTACCAGTTGAGCTTTATTTAGCAGAGGTTTAAACTTACGCTAAATCAGGCGGAGGTTTTCAGATGCTGACATTAAAAAAACTCAAATTCACTTTTTTATTTTTAATCCTTGTTTTTTCCGGTATCAGCGCTGATGCTGCCAGATTATTTCCTATTCTCGTAGAAAAGGCGAATCGCTTCGGTTACATTGATGAAAATGGCGAATTGAAGCTGAAAGCCCAATTCGAAGATGCCAGGCGCTTCAGCCAGGGTTTTGCCGCAGTATTTTCAGGTGGGCAGTGGTTTTTTATCGATGAATCCGGAAAAAGAGTTTTCAATCGATCCTTTGCAGATGCGAAAAGTTTTTCAGAAGGTCTTGCCGCGGTTAGAATCTCTGAACACTGGGGTTATATCGACACCAAAGGTGAAATAGCCATCAGTCCTTCGTTTACAGAGGCTTATGATTTTTCTGAAGGCCTTGCGTGTGTCAGAACAGGCAAAAGAGATGATGATACTGCATTATACGGCTATATAGGTCGCGATGGTAATTTTGTAATAAAGCCTTTTCTTAAATCTTACGATAACCAGTTTTTTTCAGCGCCGGGAAAATTTTCTCAGGGACTCGCTTTCGGTTGGCTGCCGGCAAAAGAAGATGATGCGACCGAGCGAATCGGTTTTTTTGATCGAACCGGCTCAATCGTTTTGCCGCCGGCATTTATTGAGGCAGGCGAGTTTAATAGTGGTTTGGCGCCGGTAAGCATTTCAGCCAGTTTAAATGAAGGTTGCGGTTTTATCGATAAAAACGGTCGATTTGTTATCGAGCCGGACTATGCCAGGACAATGGTCTTTTCAGAAGGTCTTGCTGCGGTCTGCCTGAAATCTACCAATGATGACGGTTTAGATAGTTGGGGTTATATCGATACCAATGCCCGATTAAAGATACCTGCAAAATACTATCTGGCCGAACCTTTTAGCAATGGGTTGGCACGAGTTTATATCGACGGGTATGAAATTCAGGCTTATATTGATAAAAACGGCAGGATCATAGCCAGATCAGATCAGTTAGACGACAATATCGAAAATGCTTCAGCCAATATAGTTGAACTCACACCGGCTTATCTTGATTGCTCAAGTTTTCTTGCACCCTCAAAAAACGGTAAAATCAATTATCGCCCCGAAAATGTACTCGACAAAAACATTTCAACTGCCTGGGTCGAAGGATCAAAAGGTGATGGAAAGAATGAGTGGGTCGAGTTTTGTTTTAACGAAGAACAAAACTTTAAAAGTATCAAGCTTTATAATGGTTATCAAAAAACTTCGGCTTCCGGGGCCAATCTTTACTACCGTAACCTCAGGGCAGCTGAAATTGCTGTTTCAACAGATTCCGGCACCGAAAAAATATTAAAACTCGAAGACAAAACAGGTCAGCAGCATTTTTCTCTCGATCTTAATGGCAAAAAGTTGCGAATTAAGATAAACAGCGTATATAAAACCGGCAAAGAAGACCCCGATTGCGGCTTTTCAGAGATTTCTCTTTTCGGTAATTAAAAAATATTGCGTTCTTCAGCCTTAAGGATATTTTCTTAACAGAGATAAAATTCCATGGAGGCAGAGATGAACCAATCTCATAAAATAGAAATTCTGAAACAGGCATTGCTGCTTGAAAAACGGGGGCAGGCATTTTACCAGAAGGTGGCCGAACATACAGAACATCATGCGGTTAAGAAATTCTTCTCGCTCATGGCTGAAGAAGAACGAAAGCATATTCAGGCTCTTTTGAAACAGTACCATTTTTTGAAAGATTCCGGAGATTTTGGTGAAACTGAATCAGGCTTTTTCGAAGATCTTACGCAAACTGCTGAGGAGGTTTTGACCAAAGATATCGTCGAAAAAATTGCCAATTCTGATTATGAATCAGCCGCAATTGCAGCGGCAATAAACATGGAAGAAAAGGCGGTCAAAATTTATTCAGAGCGGGCTGCGAAATCTGATGATGTTGAAGAAAAAAGGCTCTACGACTGGCTGGCAAAGTGGGAACAAAAGCATCTCAATGAGCTTATGATGATCGATGAGAGTATTACTGAAAAAATCTGGCTGGATAATAACTTTTGGCCTTTCTAATAATCCCTCTGGTTGAATACATGCCATTTCGGGGCTGCCCCATAAGGGGCCGGCCCCGCTTTTTCTATTTGAATAATTTTTCAAACTCAGACCAGGGCAAAGATTCGAGAAATTCATTCGCCCGCTTTTGTTCGCCTTCTACTTTAATCACCAGGGAATAAGCCCTTGTGTGCTTGAAATTATCAGGATAAGTTAGTGAAAAAGAGGTGTAATCTTCATCGGTATCCTTTTGCCAGCCTTTTCCAAGGGGCACTATAGTTGTACCTTCCACCCATTTTTCGCCCTGCATTTCGCCGTTGCCGGTCCGGTAAAAAAATTGCCCCGTTGCAAGTTTTCCACTTTTGGCGTTGGTGATGTCAAAGCCAAAATTGTTTGCGAGAAATCTGACTTCTAGATATGCATCTTTGGCAGTCAGTTCACCAACTTTCTGGTAAAAGCTGTTCTCGTGGGCCGAAAAAACTTTTTCCTGTTCTTTGCCCATTTTCTCTGCCACAAGTTGTAACTCTTTCATCTTTTCAAAATCGCCGGCTTCTGCAGCAGCTCCCATTTCGGCAGCGATTTTTTCCATTTTTTTGCCGAATTGTTCACCATCCTGAACCATTTGCTCATTCATCATTTGCGGCATCGCTGCATGCAATTTCGCGTTTGAAGCTTCGATGGCTTTGGTGTCTGACCAGCGAAAAGCGCAGGTTAGAGACATGGGCTGTTTTTCGTTGCCGACAATGACCCTGTCAGAGATTTTGAACCCCGAAATCTTTTTCCCTTCCCAGTCGGTTTTATAGCTATCGATGGCTTTCTGGCAGACATTAACAAAAAGCTGTTTGAAATTTTTTTTCGGCCTCGGTTGCGGGACGGCTTTCACTATCTGCAAATGCCGCACTGTTTAAAATCATGAACAAAGACAATAAGAATGCTGAACACCTTTTTAACATTGAATTACTCCACTATTTGATAATAAAATGCCAAACTCAAATTTAAAGTGAATGATAGCCCAAAATCAGGTAACGGCAAACAGCAAAATTTTTCTTTTTTCGATCAGAGGTTTTTGTCCAATAAAGCAGCGCAATTAGCTGCCCAAAGATTTTGAAAGGCTTTTATTGTCGCGCTGAAATACCTCTGGGCCACGCCTGGGCAAAAAATAGTTTTGATAAATCATCCGGCGGGTGAGAAGACAAACTTGTCTAGCTACACTTCAATAAACACTTTAGCCTGGTAAATGCTTTCGATGATTATTTCAGGGGTAAAAGGTAAAGTTGACCGACTTGAAAAATTAAAATAGAATAAAAAAAAGACAGGTGAAAGATTTGTTGCTGAAGAAAAAAAGTGAGAGAGCTTCTGTTTGTGCTTCCCTGATGCGTTTTCTTTCGGGATTGTTGTGCATTTTTCTGCTTTCTGTTGCGCCATCTTACGCCCAATCCGGAACTTCGGCTGTGGGTATACTCGATCATGTCAGCTTAAAGTTGAAGTGGCGTCACCAATTCCAGTTTGCAGGCTATTATGCTGCCCTTGAAAAAGGCTTCTACCGGGATGCAGGTCTAAAGGTAAGCATTGAAGAGCTTCAGACCGGCGAAGATTCATTTTCGGCGGTTTTGTCAGGCAAAAATGAATTTGGAATTTCTGGTTCTGATGTCGTTGCTGAAAGAGCCAAAGGAAAAAAACTTGTGGCTCTGGCAGCTATTTACCAACACTCGCCTCTGGTCTTCCTAACCCCTGAAAAATCAGGAATCCAGAATATACATCAGCTGGCAGATCGGCGAGTTATGCTTGAAGCTCACTCTGCAGAGTTACAGGCATATCTGCTTTCAGAAGGTATCAGTAAAGATGAATTCGCACTTTTTCCACATACCTACGGAATAGATAAGCTTATCGCCGGTGAGATCGATGTTATCTCGGCCTATTCTAATGACGAGCCTTTTTTGTTAAAAGAGAATGGCCTTGCTTATCGAATCTTTATACCTCAATCGAGCGGTATAGACTTCTATGGTGACATTCTTTACACCACAGAAGACCAGGTTAAATATTACCCGCATCGTGTGAAAAAATTTATAAGCGCAAGTTTGAAAGGCTGGCGATATGCCCTTGAGAACTCTGAAGAAATAATCGATTTGATTCTCGAAAAATATTCTCGCCGTCATAGTCGTGAACATCTTCTTTTTGAGGCCGAGGGTGCAAAAAAGCTGATTCTCCCTGAGGTTGTTGAAATCGGTTACATGAATTCAGGACGCTGGAAGCACATCATCGAGAAATATCAGAGTCTTGGCATGATTGATAAAGAAGTTGATCTGAAAGCTTTTCTCTATGATTCAGACCCCGGAAAAGACAGCTATCTCGCTTTGGCCATTCAAATCGTCGAAGTTCTGATCGCATTGCTGGCAATCTGGTTCATTGTAAAGTTTATAAGAATAAACATTTCTCTCGAAGAACTTGATAAAAAAAATCGTCAGGTTCGCAAACGGTTGAATAAAAGTCAGGTTCGGTTCAGCAGGCTTCTGGCAAATATTCCCGGAATTATTTTCAGCTGTAGATATGACGAATCATGGACAATGCTGTTTGTCAGTAAAGGCTGTTTCGAACTGACAGGCTATTATCCGGAAGAATTAGAAAAAAACAGACTTCTTTCTTATTCCGATCTGATTTTGCCGGAAGATAGACAAAAGGTTGCAGATGCTGTTAAAGAGAGTTTTCATCTCGGAAAACCTTTTAAAATAACCTATCGTATCAGATGTAGAGATAATCAGATAAAATGGGTCTGGGGTCAGGGAAAATTTCTATCAGAAGCTGTTGCATTGAAAAAAATGCGAATAGAAGGTTTTATTACCGATATCACAGAGTTCAAAGAGCTCGAAAACGGTAAAAATGAGCTTGAAGCCCAGCTCCAAAAAGCTTTGAATGAATTAAAAAAAGCAAAAAGTCTATTGCCTCTGTGTTCTTCATGCGAGAAGATTCGTGACGATGAGCAGTATTTTCAGCAGGTAAAAAACTATCTAAGAGATTGCCCAGATGAAGAAGATGATTTTAACAGGCTTTGCCCTGTCTGCAGCAAAAATTCCGAGGCCGGCAAGAATCCAGCTAAAGACTTAGAAAAAATACAATAACTGTAACTACAGTCCCACCAGCGAAAGTCAGCGATAAGGCAATCCGTTTGCTTTTTATTTTCCAGAAAATGACTATTCCTGATAAATACATGAAAATCATGGCAAGAGCGAAGACAAAGCCCAGATAATCGAAGAGTCTGCCGCCTCTTGCCCTGTGAAGAATTACCAGAGAGAACAGAAGATCAGGCTTTCTAATCTGAAGAATGGCTTCATTGGGTTCATTGCCCTTTTTCAGACTAACGTTCACACTGGAAGGCAGGCCCCAGTATAATTCGCCTCGAATCAGTTTCGGTTCACCAGTCGGCAGTTTAGTTTCACCCTTCTGACTGAAAAAATCACTGATGGCATTTTTCTGGGCGTTCAGATCGCTTAGAAGTTGATGGTCGAGCTTGATTACATGTTCTTCTTTTGCCAGGTTCCCTCTTTCGCCTACTATGATCAAAGCTCCTGTAATCGCATAAATCAGAGCAAGCGGCAGAAAAAAAATCGAAATATAACCGTGTATTTTTACCCAGGATGCAGTTGTCATCGCCTTATAATCACTTTCTCTAAACTTTCTATAAGTTACACTTTCAAGGGGACTGGTGCAAGCCGCTTTTTTTCAGATTGACGGAGGTTTCAAATTCGGTTTGTGTACCGACTTATTTATTGATATCATCAAAGAGTAGAGAGATTATCAGGAGGAAAACAATGAAACGTTTAGCAATTCTTTTTGCCTTTTTAGCTGTTTCTTTTTCGGTTTCAGCAGAGATACCATGGTTTTCACAGGCAGCTGCAACGGTTAATTTGAGAACCGAAAAAGTTATCAACGGTTTTTACCAGCGATTTGAAAAGATCGAAAATATGAAGTCCGTTCTTGATGATTTTGATAAGGTTTTTAAAGAGAATGCGGGCATCAATCCAAGATCAGATTTGCGTAATATAGGTCTGGTCGTATTGTTTGAAGCTGGCAAGCCTGAATTTGTCGGCTATCTCGAAGGCAAATTCAATCCCACCAGGATTCTTGCCGAGATCGAAGCTTCGGGTATGATGATTCCACCTGTTGCAAAAAAGAAGGTCGAGCTTAAACAGATTGCCGGTAAACAGGTAGTGAATTTTATTGATGAAAAAAAAGGACGTACTGTTTCGGCCTGTTTTTTCAGCAATGATCTTTTCTTTTTCGCAGAACAAAAGCTTCTTGAAAGATTGGTAAAAGGCGAGATTAAATTCGACGAAAAGCCTGATACAGAAAAACTTACCGAACTTAAATCAGAACTTTGTCTCTGGATAGATACCAACGTAGTGAAAAACAGTCTCGAAAACATAAGCCATCCGGCAATGATTCCGGTTGTTGGTATGTTGGGAATGTTCAATTCTCTTCAGCTATCGATCGACAAGAATGACGTCAAAGTTGCCTTCAGCTGTATCGATAAAAATACCGCAAATAATCTGAAGACATTCATCGAAGGTCAGCTGGCCGGTTACCGAATGTTCATCGACAGTCAGCTGAAGAACCAGAAATTGCCCGGTAAAGAGCCAAAATGGTTGCCCAAAGCTTTTTCATACTTGTTTCGCCGCAGCAT
>JASURT010000018.1 GCA_030446435.1 Candidatus Ozemibacter sp. | reverse complement strand
CTTGCGCACACCGGCCGGTCTTTGCGACTTTTGTTTTGAGAAAATCGGTAAACTTCGACAGCATTGCGTTGATAAAACCTGCCAGCCCTGCTTATTTAACGTTTCAGCAATAAATGAAAAAGCCTCTGGGCAACTCCCTACAATAAAGGCCTTTCAAAATCTTTGGGCGGGTAATTGCCGTAAATACAACGCTATTCTTTCGGAAATTCTTCGATATTGCTGAAAAAATGCTTTTAAGGTAGATTGTCTGCGATATCGATTTGCCTGACCAAAATTTTATCAAACTTAAAAACCTTCGAAAGAGTTGATGCAGATGAAATTACACGAAATAAAACAGGAACCGCCCAAAGTCTTATGTCTGGCCGTTCAAACTCCGCAGCAAAGTGACGAAGAAGTTGAAAATTCTTTGATTGAACTGGCTGAACTGCTGAAAACTCTTGGGGGCCGAAAAGTTGCCACAATCACGCAAAAGCGTGATAAACCATCGCGGGCCGAATATTTTGGCAAAGGCAAACTTGAAGAAGCCAAAGCGCTTGCTGAAGAACTTGAAGCCGAATATGTTGCGGTCGATGATGAACTAAGTGCGATGCAGATTAAGAATCTCGAAAAAAAAATCGGCCTGCCGGTTAAAGACCGCACCTCGATAATTCTTGATATCTTCGCTGCCCATGCTTCGACCCGTGAAGGCAAACTTCAGGTCGAGCTGGCCAAACACCAATACCAGTTACCCAGATTGCTGCGCATGTGGACCCATCTTGAGCGTCAACGAGGCGGCATTGGTCTTAAAGGCCCGGGCGAAACCCAGCTTGAAACTGACAGGCGGATTTTGAACATCAAAATAAAAAAGCTGCACGAAGAGCTTGATAAGGTCTCTAAAACCCGAGAACAACAGGGTAAGCAGCGCAACGAAAGATTTGCACCCCTCTTTTCACTGGTGGGCTACACCAATGCAGGCAAATCAACGCTTCTTAATGCCCTTTCAGGTAGCGAGGTGGAAATGTGTGACGGGTTGTTCACAACCCTCGACCCAACGGCCCGAAGAATAGAACTGCCACATGGACACTGGTGCATTATGACCGACACCGTCGGATTCATCAGAAAACTGCCGCATGGCCTGGTTAAAGCCTTCAAAGCAACTCTCGAGTGCGTTGTACAATCTGAAGTTCTGCTGATTGTTGCAGATGTTTCAGACCCACAGTTCAGAGAACATTTAAAAGCGGTTGATGAGGTGCTGGCACAGATTGGCGCAGCAAAACACGAAAAAATATATATCTTCAACAAGATTGACAAAGGCCTTTCTGTCCCGCAAGAGCTGCTTGAAGAACTCTACCCTGATTGCGTTATGATTTCAGCCGCAAAACAACAAAACCTCGAAAAACTGAAAGAAAAAATTGAATCGGTAATGTGTCGAAACCGCAGTTCGGTCGAACTGCAACTACCGGTTGGCTCACCATTTATCGGCGAAGCGATGAAGATCGGCAAAATTTTTTCCCAGGAATGGGGCGATGGTGTAGTTAAAATCAAGGCTGACCTTCCAAAAAGATTTTTAACCATGATAAAGAACTACATCCTCAGCGAAAAACCTGTCCTTGAATAAAAGGATTGCCTCAGAATTAGAAAACCGGCACTTCGACCTCTTAAAAGAGGCTCAGTGACCGGTTTTATTCTAAACTACGAACTTTTTGCAGGGCTGAAGATTTTCAAAGCATTAATAAATGCCGATTATTCAACAGCCTTTTGTGCAGGAATCAATTCAGGATAAACGCTTCCAGGTTGTCGAAAGTTTTCCTGAAAGGGGTTCCCAGATTACAATATAATGGTGATTGCTTGCATGAAAATGAAACTCAACCTTGCCTGATTTCACATTGGCAGGCTTGATATCGAGTTGGCTCGAATATTTGACATTGTTATCGCGTCTGAAATCGCGATCATCTTTATGAAACGAGAAATCGCGGTTCATATTCAGTTCTGACTGCTGCCAGCGAATCTCATAATCGCCATTCAAAGCATTGTCAACATATTTGACATTTTGCAATACCGCCTGACCGTCTTTACAGGAAATATCATAGCGTATTCGGTCAACCTTACCCTGATGATCCCAGCCGATTTTCAGGTGATTAAACTTGATTTTAACCTGAGATTCAAGCCAGTGTGTATCACCAAAGCCTGTATCTCCCTGGAGATGGATCGTTTTACCATCAAGAGTATAGGTACCGGCAAAAACAGCAGGTACAGACAACAGACAAGAGACCAGCAGCAAAAAAAGGACTTTCTTCATATATTTTCTCCTCTCGAAACAAAACTTTAGTTCCTGAAAACATTCTGCACCTGATTTCAACATTTTTTCAACCCAACCCCTCGCTCTTTGTCCATAGGACTTAACAAGCGACAGAACTGCTCAGATCGCTATTTAATCGCTAGTAATTTTTTGGCGAACACAACGAAACCATTTTTCAAAAAATGTACAGTGTATTTAATTCAGAAATGTGGTATATTTAAAGACACCCTTTGCGTATGTCCGGGGGGTCGGATAAAATGTACAGGGTTTCCGCCGGCCTGGTGGCTGGCTTACTGCCGTCTTATGACGGCCTGTGCGTGAAAAAATCTGACATTGCTTCACCGGACATCTTCTCAAATGAAACTTTGAGAAGAATATTCATCGTCGCTGGTTGATTTTTTCTCTCAATGGATGCAAAGGATTACACAAATGAGTAACACTAACGAACAAATCACCAGTTTTGACAACCTCGGACTTTCACTTCCCATACTTGAAGCACTCAATGAAGCTGGTTACGAAACGCCTACGCCGATTCAGGCAGAAATGGTACCGGCTCTTTTAACAGGCAGGGATGTACTCGGTCAGGCCCAGACCGGAACCGGAAAAACAGCGGCTTTTGCTCTGCCAATTCTCGAGCAGATAGACATCAGCCTTGCCGAACCCCAGGCTCTTGTTCTTGCACCAACCCGTGAGCTTGCACTTCAGGTGTGTGAATCATTCAAAAAATATGCGGCCAGACTCAAAGGGCTTAAAACACTTGCAGTCTATGGCGGACAGGATTACAGCGGTCAGCTTAGAGGGCTAAGTCGTGGGGCACACATTGTCGTCGGCACCCCGGGCAGAGTAATGGACCACATAAAAAGAGGCACGCTCAAACTCGAATCTCTGAGAATTCTCGTTCTCGATGAAGCAGATGAAATGCTGCGTATGGGCTTCAAAGAGGATGTCGAATGGATTCTCGAACAAACACCGCAAAATCGACAGATCGCCCTTTTTTCTGCGACCATTCCAGCCGAAATCAGGTCGATTTCCCGACGCTTCATGAATGACCCTGAAGAAATTACCATCAAAGAAAAAACGGCCACCGTAGCCAACACAAGACAGCGTTACTGGGTTGTCTCGGGCATCAACAAGCTCGACGCCCTTTCGCGCATTCTTGAAGCAGAACCTTTTGATGCGATACTGATTTTTGCCAGGACCAAATTAGACACAGTCGAATTGACTGAGCAACTTATCAATCGCGGCTTTGCCGCCGCAGCTCTTAATGGAGACATCGCCCAGGGCCAGCGGGAAAGAATCGTTGACCAGCTGAAAAAAGGCAGACTCAACATCATCGTCGCCACCGACGTCGCCGCGCGCGGTCTTGACGTGGACAGAATCAGCCATGTAATCAATTTCGATGCGCCTTTCGACCCCGAAACCTATGTACACCGCATTGGTCGCACCGGCAGAGCTGGCAGAAACGGCGAAGCGATTCTGTTTCTTTCGCCAAGAGAAAAACGCATTCTCAATACCATCGAGAGAGCTACCAGACAGGCTATCGAACCGATGAAGCTGCCTTCTGCTGATTTTATCAACAGCAAGCGCATCGAATCGTTCAAAATGAAAATCAACGACGCCCTTACTGGCGCTGACACAAGCTTCTTCAAGGATCTTATCGAAGAATTCTGCAATGAAACCAAAGCAGACCCAATAGAAGTGGCAGCGGCCGCAGCCAGGCTTTTTCAGGGTGACAGACCATTGTTACTGAAGGTGAAACCCGAACATAACCATGTAGACTTCAAACCATTCAAGGATTTCGGCAACGAATCTTCAGGTCGCAAGTCTCGCGGTGAAAAAGGCAACGGACGCAGACGTGATGATGAAGAACAGGAAGAAGGTATGGAAAGATACCGAATTGAAGTGGGCAAAGAACATGGTGTTCTACCCGGCCATATCGTCGGCGCGATTGCCGGTGAAACAGGCATGGCCAGCCGCTACATTGGTAGAATCAGACTTTTCAACGAATTCAGCACCGTAGATCTTCCTGAGGGTATGCCGAAGGAAATGATCGAAAAGCTTAAAACAGCATGGATCTGCAAGCGCCAGCTCGAAATCAGCCTTGACAAAGGCGGCCGAGCCGCACGAAAAAGAGTGAAAAGCGAAGTCAAAACAGTTTCTGATAAAAAACAGTTTTTCGACAAAAAAGCCGGTAAAGCCAAGGGTCGCAAGCAGTCTATAAAAGCCAGAACTCACCGAAGCACCGGCAAAACCCCGCCCAGACGCGGAAAGCGAAGCACAGAAAGTTCTACAAACTAAGCGTTAAGCAAAGTTCTGACATGAACTCTGTCAGCATTGAAGCAGACTGATAAAAAACGGTCATTAAGCTCTTTAAGCAGCTTGATGACCGTTTTATCTTCAGTTTTTGCATCATTAAAGAAGCTGTATTAAGGTAAATAGCTGTAAAGCAGGTTAAAAAATCATGGCAAAGGAAATCGATATTGAAAAGCAGGGTTGATCTGACCAATGGTCCGGTTGCTCCGGCGATCGTCGGCATGACATTGCCGATGATGGTTGGCATGGTCGGCATGGTAGCTTTCAATCTGGTAGACACATATTTCATCGGGCAACTGGGAACAGATGCACTTGCGGCAATGAGCTTCACGCTTCCGGTCGTAATGATGCAGGGAGCAGTCTCGATGGGCCTTGGAGTCGGAGCTTCGGCGGTAATTTCGAGGGCCATCGGCGAAAACAATTCTGAAAAGGTGAAGCGACTTACAACCGACGCTCTTTTGCTTTCGGTTCTCATCGTCATTTTTTTTGTGATAGTCGGCCTTTTAACCATTGACCCGCTTTTTACCCTGCTCGGCGCCGACAAAGGTTCTTTGGAACTCATTCGACGTTACATGCGCATCTGGTATCTCGGCATGGCGTTCGTAGTTGTACCGATGGTCGGCAACAATGCCATCAGAGCGGCAGGGAACACGGTTATTCCCAGCCTGGTCATGTTGACGGCCATACTTTTGAATGGCATACTCGACCCCCTATTGATATTCGGCATCGGGCCATTCCCCAGATTAGAACTTGAAGGCGCAGCGCTGGCGACCGTATTCGCCCGTTCGGTCACTCTTGTAGTTTCACTGCTTTTTCTGCATTTCAAATTCGGCATGCTCACGTTCAGATTTGAAGGTTTTAAGAGCACCTTTGAATCCTGGAAAAAAGTAGTCTATATAGGCATACCTGCAGCGGTAACCCAAATTTTGATTCCGGTCTCGATGGGTGTGATCACCAGACTGATAGCGACTCAGGGAAATGCCGCCATTGCCGCGTTCGGGGTTTGCAGCCGTATTGAAATGTTCGTCCTTTCGCCCATCGTCGCTCTGGGTGCGGTTATAACGCCTTTTACCGGGCAAAATTACGGAGCGGGAAAACTTGAGAGAGTTAAAGAAGGGCTTAAATTCAGCTCGGTCTTTTCTCTTACACTTTCAGCTGTTATCTGGGTTACTTTTCACTTCTTCGGTGAAAGTGCCGGCGCGTTATTCAACGACTCACCCGAAGTGTACGAAACAGTAGGCCTTTACCTTGCCATAGTGGCTTTATCTTATGGTTTCCATGGTATCTCGATGGTGGCAGCATCTGTGTTCAACGCTTTAAACAAGCCCTTTGCTGCGATGCTGATAAACGTATTCAAGCTGATCGTTCTTTTGGTACCCCTTGCCTGGCTTGGCCTGAAATATTGGCAATTAAAAGGAATCTTCACCGGTATAGGCATATCATATTTCATCGCCGGTATCGGCAGCTGGATGTTTTTGTATTTATTTCTGCAAAGGCAACCGGTTGGTGAAAACACACAAAGTTGATCTTCCCTACAGTTGGTTAAAAGAGTAAGATATCCGGCAAAACTGCGGGTAATCACCCTTTTGAATCTGGCGCTGTAAAAGCATTTTATCTTGATTGACGAAAAATTTTTCATATGTTATTCTTGCCCCGTTAACATCGGGCACGATTCCCGATTTTAAGGCAAAGACATAAAGAAGTGACACATGAAAGGAATTTGTCGACATGACCACCACAGAGCTCAAGATTTGTTACACCAAAACTGACGAAGCTCCTGCGCTCGCAACGGTTTCTCTCCTGCCCATAATTGAAGCATTCACCTCTCAGGCCGGAATCAAGATGGAGTTACGCGACATCTCTCTCGCCGGAAGAATTCTGGCAACTTTTCCTGAATTCTTGACCGAAGACCAGAAACAAAGCAACGACCTTGCTTTTCTCGGCGCTTTGGCCAAAAAACCCGAAGCCAACATTATAAAGCTGCCAAACATCAGCGCATCTATTCCGCAGCTGACTGCGGCGATAAAAGAATTGCAAAGTCAGGGTTTCAAGGTACCTGATTACCCCGATGAACCCAAAAATTCAGAAGAAGAAAACATTAAATCAAGATATGCAACCATTCTCGGAAGCGCGGTTAACCCCGTTCTCAGAGAAGGCAACTCTGACCGCAGAGTGGCAAAACCCGTTAAAAACTATGCCAAAAACCATCCCCATTCAATGGGCGAATGGGCAAAAGATTCAAAAAGTCACGTTTCTCATATGAATTCTGATGACTTTTTTGGCAGTGAACAATCAGTGGTAGTCGACAAAGCCGGCCCGGTAAAAATTGTTTTTGTCGGAAAAGATGGCAGCGAAAAAGTTCTTAAAGAAAAAGTAGATCTGCAGGCAGAAGAAGTCATCGATTCAGCACGAATGAGAGCCAAATCACTGCGGGCATTCATCGCTGAACAAATCGAAGACGCAAGGTCTAAAGACGTTCTTTTCTCTTTGCACCTTAAAGCGACAATGATGAAAGTTTCTGACCCGATTATGTTCGGACATGTTGTCAGCGTATTTTTCAAAGATGTTTTTGAAAAGCATGCCGAGACATTCAAGAAACTTGAAATTAGCCCCAACAATGGTCTTGGCGATCTTCTTGAAAAAATAAAGGCTCTTCCGGCCGATCTGCAGGAAACGATCCGCAACGATATAGATGCAGTTCTAAAAAAACAGCCTCCACTGGCGATGGTTAATTCTGACAAAGGAATAACCAATCTGCACGTTCCCAGCGATATTATCATCGACGCCTCCATGCCTGCAGCAATTCGCGCCGGCGGCAAAATGTACAATCCGGCCGGTGACCTTCAGGACATGAAAGCCATTATTCCTGACCGCTCATATGCCAGACTGTATCAGGCAACCATAGAATTCTGCAGAAACAATGGCGCTTTTGACCCCAAAACCATGGGCAGCGTTGCCAATATCGGCCTGATGGCACAAAAAGCCGAAGAATACGGTTCGCATGACAAAACTTTCGAAGCCCATGACGATGGTTTGATTCGCGTCGTGAATTCTGACGGCAAAGTGCTTATGGAACACGACGTAGAAGCCGGCGACATCTGGAGAATGTGCCAGACCAAAGACCTGCCGATTCGCGACTGGGTTAAACTGGCAGTCACCCGTGCAAGAATTACCGGAACCCCCGCTTATTTCTGGCTGACCGACGAAAGAGCTCATGACCGCAGCCTGATTGAAAAAGTAAAAAAATATCTGCAGGAACATGACACAGAAGGTCTCGACATTCAGATCATGTGCCCGCGCAAAGCCATCGAAGTAAGCCTGCAAAGAGCCAAAGAAGGCAAAGACACCATTTCGGTAACCGGTAATGTTCTGCGCGATTATCTTACCGACCTTTTTCCGATTCTTGAACTGGGCACAAGCGCCAAAATGCTTTCAATAGTACCTCTGCTTAATGGCGGCGGACTTTATGAAACAGGTGCCGGTGGCTCTGCACCAAAACATGTACAGCAGTTCGTCGAAGCCGGGCATCTTCGCTGGGATTCAATGGGTGAATTCCTTGCGCTCTGCGTTTCAATCGAAGATTTTGGCCGCAGAAACAACAATGAAGATGCAGGCATTCTTTCAAAAGCTCTTAATAAAGCGATTGGCAAAGTTCTCGATGCCGACATAGCACCTTCCCGATCACCGAACAAAGGTATCGACAATCGCGGCACCCATGTCTATCTTGCTCGCTACTGGGCTGAAGCCATGGCCGAACAAAATGACAGCCAGCAACTTAAAGAACGCTTTACCAAACTGGCGAAGGAACTTGCTGAAAAACATGACAGCATTCTGGCCGAAATCGATGCTACTCGTGGCAAACCGGCTGACATCGGTGGTTACTACAATCCCGACAAAACCAAAGTAACCATGGCAATGCGCCCAAGCCAGACTCTGAACAGCATTATCGACAATTTCATGAACAGCTGATCAGAAAGAAAACGACCTGATAAAAGGGGCCGCCTCGTAAGAGACGGCCCCTTTCTCATAATCGAAAAAGTCAGTTAACTCTCGTTACCGTTGCCATGCAGATACCTGATAACATTCACTTTTTCCATTGTCACCAGCCCTCCGCACTGCGCCTTTTCAAAAAGCTCATGAAGAACCGGAAGAAATTTCTCGATTTTTTCTTCTTTATCGGTGATTTCAATTATCACCGGAAGATCGCTCGATAAATCGAGTATTCTTGAAGTTCTGATTCTGCTGGTAGCACCAAAGCCCATTATACCGCGCCAGGCTGTAGCTCCGGCAAGTTCAAGCTTTCGTGCTTCGCGAATAATCGACTCATACAAGGCAGTATGCTCAACCTTGTCGGCCTCGCCAAGAAAAATACGCAACAGTCTGGCTTCTGCCTTCAGTTCCATTAGATTCCTCCCAGTTTTGTCAGATATCTGATCAGGATCAGACCGGTAAAAAACGCAGACAAAGACAGAATAAAAGTAAAAGCCACATAGGTACCGGCATGCAGGTATTCACTGGCTCGAATCATTTCTGCCGTCTCGTAAATCATCGAAGACATGGTGGTAAATCCTCCGCAAAAACCAGTGGTTAAAGCAAGGCGCATTGCCGGGGTTAAAGTCTCGCCCTGAGCACTAATGCCGGCCACCAAACCGATTGTCAGGCAGCCCAGCACATTTGCAGAAAATGTACCCAAAGGCCAGTCGATAACGAAACGTTGCGCAAGCAAGCTGACCCCATAACGGGTCAGAGAACCGACAAAGCCACCAAAACCAACCAGTAATGAAAGAGTTAACGGATTCGACAATTTTAAGCCTACCTTCCAAGCGCTCTTTTGGCCTTGAAATTTTCGGGATAGATACTTAAAGCCCTTTCATAGCAAGCTACTTCAAGCTTATAGCAATCGTTCTTATTGTAGGAATGTCCGCCAACCAATGCTTTGCTGCCAAGAGTTCGCCACATCGCACCCTGGTCATAATGCATGAACGACAAGGAAACCTTGTCTTTCTTAACTTTATTCAGGTAACTTTCTGCGTCTTTCAAAGCTGCAGCTGCTTCGACAAAGAATTCTCTTTTTCCGACAAAAACAAAAACCCGACCTGAGTATTCAATAAGCTTTCTCGCAGCCATATAATTCAACGTGACGCGGTTCTTTGGATAACTCGCGCTTCTCGCAATTTTAATCGCTTCACGCATAATCGCAAGCGTACTGGCCTTCGGGTTGGTAGCCTTCTGAGTCGTTCTTGGCGCACTTTTTTCCTGCCAGTATTTTTTATTGAATTCGGCGTCGGCACGTTTGATAACAGCATTCAATTGTGAAACAAGCTTGCGAAGTTCGCCATCGGCTTCGTTCAGCACATCACTACCATAACCCTTGTCGGTTTTCGCAGCAGTGTTTTTCTGCTTTTTTGCGGGGGTTTTGGCCTGACTTGTATTTTTTGCAGAAGCATTCTTGATCGGTTTTGTGGTTTTACTGTCAGCCAGAGAATCACTTTTTCGGGCTGTTCCGGCAGAACCGGCCGGCGCTTTACCGCCAAGCCAGAGACGAGCATGACTGTTCATAAACTCGTTCGGCGTTTCACCGCTTCCTCTGGCCCATTGATTTGCGAATTCCTTCTCTATCGCGGCTGGGACCGAACCGCTTTTATGCAGATAAATGTCTGCAGTACAGGCAACCGGTAGATATCTGACATGCTGGCCGTTAACACTAAAGTTTATATGGGTAAAAGCTGATCTTTTGCCCTTCAGAAGATCTTCTACCCGAAAAATTCTATTGGTGCCATTGTAGACTGAATACCATATTCCACGACTGTTTCGCAGATGAGCATGAACAAACCTGAAATTTCCCGAAGTGACTCTGACTTCTACCAGGTCGTCGTCTTCGGCCTTTTTCAGATCAACGCTAAAATAGGTTCCACCACCCTGGCTCTTGTTATCGCCTTCGCCATTGCTTAAAATAGAGCCAAGTTTTATTCCGCCAGAAGCATGATTGTCGCTGTTGGAATGCTGTTTGCGTTCAGTCTGTGCCACGCTGGTTTTGTCTGCCCCATCGATCTTGCCTGCGCCGGCGAAGAGATTCGGTTTGGCGCTATCATCTGTTTTCTCATCTTCATCGGGCAATTCAGAGTCGCCTTCTTTAGAGCTATCGCCAAGACCGGCGAAGAGGTTGGGTTTGTCAGGTCGGGCCGCTTTGGCATCATTGCCGACATCTTTCATACCTGCGAAAAGATTTGCTTTGCCGGATTCTTTATTTTCAGGGGCAGATTTGCCCGAAACCTGGGCTATTGATTGATTAACGGCTTCCTGAGAGTATTTTTCAAAGTCCCTCCATTCGCTGTCAGCCCAGTCCAGATAGGTGCTTTTTTGCTTCTCGTCGTTAGATTCCTGAATATTGGTTTTGACCTGTTGCCAGCTTTCTCTGGCCCTGTGCTGGACAGCCTGACAATCAGCCCGAAGCTTTGCTGGTTCAATTTCGAGTTCTTTGAATTCTTTGCAGTATTCTTTTATCTCGTCAAGAAACGGGCCATAGTTAAAGGTATAGCGTGGGTCACCAAAAACCATCTCCCGCACAGCATTAGACAAAACCTTTTGGCGAACGACCTGGATTCTGGCCAGAAGTTTTTCGTATCTTTCGCCCTCTTCAGAGTTAACTTTCATAAAACTCAAAACCGGCTCAACGTTTCGTATTACACGATTGGCCCTTCTAATCAAACCATTTATCTCGACCTGAAGCAATTCGGTTTTCTGTTTCTGAAGATGTGCTTCTTCAATGGCCTTGTAATTTTCTATAAAGCCATCAACGCCTTCTTTAGCCGCTTTTATCGCATCATAGTATTTCTGGGTGGTAACGTTTTCGACCACGTCTTTAACGGTTTTTACGGCATCATAGGTGGTTTTGAGATAAGACCAGGCCTGATCCTGGCGATCGAGAACGCGATGACTTGAAAGGCCTGAAACCGCGCTTTTTGCCGAGTTCAGTGAAGAATTGGCAAGATCATATTTTCTTTTCCAGTAAGCTGAATCGAACCCCCGCGCAAGCGAAGTGCCAAGATTAAAATCGAAAGAGGGGTTTTCTTTTCTTGCGTTGTAAAACCAGTCTTCAAGTTCGTGATTTACAACGCTGTCAAGATATCGGTTAAGATCGGTCAAAACCCCGACAGCCTTCTGAACCTGGCCTGATTCCATAAGTTCGTTAGCCTTTGCAAGCAAACTTTCGGAATGTGAAACAAAACGGTTCATTTGCTGCTGCTGAGCTTGAACTTCAATTAGCGGGCTTAACGCAAAGACGAAAAAAGTTAAATAAAGAGCGAGTGAACGCGCATAAGTTCTATACATGGTGCTTCCTTCTATTTATCAAACGACCTATTTAACGGCCTTTAAACTTAAATTGGCTTCTTCGGAATAATTGTCGATAACACTTTTTTGTGACATGGTTCCGACAAAACCGACCATGTAATTTACGCCGGTACCCGAGGTTGCACCATAGGAGAAATAATTGTCACCATATTTGTAAGAGTAATTGGCCACCTTCAAACCATTTTCGACCGTGTACATATTGCTCAAAACCGTTGCACCATTGTCTTTGATGTCTGCTACCAGGCCATCGACGAAGCTTTCAAAGCTTCCCTGCTTGATGATGGTCTGAACAACCATTTTGATGTTTGTGCTGTTTTTCCAGATAGACTGGCCTTCTTCTTTTTCTACAAGCTTGAAACCATTTGGAACCCGATGGGTAATCTTCGCATCATCAGAGACCAGGTCGAAAAATTTCGCAGATGAATGGGCAGACGCATGGCTATGAGACGACTTTGAAGGTTTAGCCGTTTTAACCGGTTTATTTTGCGGTTTTCGGGTCAATGTGCCGGCCAAACCCGATGTGTTTTGATGCGACGGTGTCTGAAGCAAAGCAAAAGTGTTTATAATCGCGTCACCTTCGGCAGTTCTTTGTTTATAAATATTCTGTGGAACAATCGACCAGACGACATAGGCGAAGTTGTTCTGAACCGTATAAAAAACAGCAAGACCAACGGGAACGTTGTTGAAAGCCCATTTGTAGCCGCAGATTTTTCCTGATAATTGATTAAGCTTATAGTTATCGATTAAAAGCCTTTGAGCACCCTTAATGATGTTTTGTTCAAATATCTGTATTAGAGTATCAACCGGGAGCGAACCATTGATAGCGATAGCTCTGACCCTGACTGCAACGTTCTGATCAGGGCTTAAAAAGGCATGCACCACATCAGTTCCTTCTACCATTCGGCTTCGCTGATAATTTTTTGGAATTTTGATTTTGAATTTAACCTGATCATCGATGACCCAGTCGCTGCCGGCAAAAGCAGGCAGTGATAAAAGAGCAACCAGGGCAGCAAGAACAAAGTATCTGATCGAAAAACTAAGTTTCGGGTTAAAAGATGACATCCAACTCTCCTCTATTTTTTCTCTGCCCTTTCAAAAGGGCTCACACAACACATTAGAAATTTTACTTTATTAAGAGCCACAAGTCTAATCAAAAAAGCGACGATACAATTGGCCGGGAAGCTTCAAAAAAGAGCAAACTGAGCCCGAAAATCGGGTCGAACATGCAAAAGAAGCGAATACTGAGTCGCCGCAGGATAGCACGCGGCACTCGTTAAATGGCAAATAAAAACCGGTCCTTTGCCTTATTGAAACAAGCTCAGTGACCGGCTTTTTTTTGAATCTTTAATTTTCCACAAAGAAGCGGGCTTTCAAAAAATTACTAAATATATCTTATCGATCAGCCCCCCGTAACAAATTCATGCTCTGGCTATATAATCAAGGTTCTGTCTCGCTTGCGTCTCCTGTTGGTACAGGTATGATCTTGCTGCAGACATAATAATCGCCGGCGGGTTTGAAGTAATAAAAGCTACCTACCGGAGCGCCGTTAACATTGTAAACCCAGCCAAGAACCCTGATGCTGTTGTCTTTCGAGAAAACAAAATCCTGGCCGTCTTCCTGATACATATCAGATACCAGAAATTCCCGGGCCAGTTTTTCTTTTACATGGCGAAATTCAAGCGGAACCAGCTTTTTATCAGCAACATCAACAGAGAAAATATAAAGTGCGCTTCTATCGTAACCTAGCATTGCCGCTGTTACGATTTCGTCAACGCCGTCGCCGGTAAAATCAGCGATCAGCAGGTTTTTCGTGCCGACGGGGGTGACAAAGAACTTTTCCTGGATTCCAAGGGGGTCAGATGAACAGAAGATTTTTCCGTCTGAAGTTTTGAGATTCAAAGTTACTTCACCCTTGTCGATTCTTTTTTCGACAATATAACCAACCTTGTTAATCTCAATTCTATCGGTTGCCAGAACCGGATTGACTTCACCCGGAACTTCAAGATCGGCGAACAACGGCGAAGCACATATCAATGCGGCAATCAAAACAATTTTGAATAGATTTTTCATTTACTTCAAAGCCTCACATTCTCTTAAACGTCATACTGGTAGAAGTTGTTCGATTTCATGATGCTGATGAGTTTGCTTGCATAATTCGGGTCAGTCGCATAACCGGCCTTGTGAATTTCGCGCGCGTATCGGTCAGGATCATTTTTATACTGCAAAGCATAACCATATCTTGAATTCTGCAGCAATCTTCCGTGATCTTCAAACGATTCCTGCCAGCTATTATATTTTCGAAAGTTATCATTGATTGTAACCATTCGACCATTCTGGAATTCCTGGGTTGGAACCCTAATTGTACCGGCAGGACCGGTGCCTTTAATACCAAACAGATTTTTGGCATCACCGATGCTGGATCGGCCCCAGCCTGTTTCAAGAGCGGCCTGAGCCAGAGTAACCGAAGCAGGAACTCCTGTTTTCTTCATATTCTCTCGTGCAACCGGCCCAAACAGACGGGCAAATTCTGTCGGTGAAAGTTTTCCACCTCTATAGCCAGCCAGAGCTGCTTCGGCAACCGATGCAGAAGTCGATGACGATGAAGAAGAGGAAGAAGATGATGAGGATGAAGAAGAACTGCTGCTCGAACTTGAAGAATTATTTGAGGCAGAAGAAACCTGAGACAAGGGCAAATACCCTCCACTTCGTGTATTACCGGGATAATATGGCTCAACGCGAGAAGCCCCGGCAGAAGGAATTGAAACATAGTTCTTATGCATATAGCCTTTGCGGCCATTCACTTCTACAGAATAGAATTCACCGCTGACGCCGGTAACCTTGATGCTGGTACCCGGGTTGTAAAGGCCCAGCACAACGCCCCATGGCCAGGATCTGAGACGCAATCTTGAGTTAGCTTCAATGGTTCCCGTAACCGGAAATCTGCTGTCTTTTTTGCCATTTCTGTTTTGTTTAGCTTCTTGTTTTTGTTTTGCTGAAGAGTTAACGGCCGTTTCTCCGGTAAGGGTTTTTTCCTGCTTGTTTGACATTTCAACGACCACGCTGGATTCACCGAATGGATTATCAGCAGCAATCAGCGAAATGGCGACACCCATGAAGAAAATTATAGCCAGAAATTTGAATTTGTTCATGACGACATCTCCCTAGAATATATGTCAATAATACCGCAATTTTTTAAAAATAGTTTTCTCTAATTTTCAAATTCAGTTTCAGGCCCGAAAAATTTTAGAAAAAGCGACATCAGGTTTGCGGCAATGCAAAAACCCGGCCACATTGCTTTTCGAGCTGAAAGGCTCTGTGACCGGGTTTCAGTCCTTACCGATATAATTCACGGCAAGGGTTAATGATCTGCTTTTTCTTATTTTGCTGTTGTTTTTGCAGTTGTTGCTGCTTTAGGGGTTGTAGCCTTAACAGCTTCTTCATAAACCTGCTGATAGCGGTTGTTGAATTTTTCGATGTTTTCTTTAAAAATTCCCTGCAGTTCATCATTGGCGCTGGAGGTATTTCTATAGATTTCGTGCATCAGTTCAACATTGCGGTTCATGTGATCGAAAAAGAATTCGATGTTCTTTCTGCTGTAACCGCTGTGCTGTTCGAAAGTGGTGTTCCAGAATTTGTTCATTACCTGGAAATTGTCTTTCATAAGCTGAGCGTATTCGTTTGAGAATTCCATCCATTTGTTCATTTCGTTATTCATTTTAAAACTCCTGACTTAGGTTTAAGATTTCGAGATTTTGTTTTAACTGATTGCTGCGTTGCAAGAATAAATTATCATTTTTGCTGCGCCGCGTCAAGAGTTTTTTTTATTTTTTTTGAATTTTTCTATTTTAGACGCCAAACAGCTTTGAAATCCGGCCTGACAAATTGCTGGCCTGCAAAATATCAGCGATTCAACGGTTCGAAACCCCACCATTCATCGAACTGTAACCACAGAACCAGGTATTCCGGGCATGCGAATTCTGGTTCCGAAGCCACCCCAGCCAAAATTGCGAAAAATATTCACAAGAACCGCACCAATTCCGATGGCTATTGGAGCTGCGATCAGTGCACCGGCACCAGACCCTGAGCCATTTACCGAATTTACTACAGTATTTTTGCCATTGCTCTGGCCAGAACAAACTGAACCGGCACCGGCTCTTACCATTCTTATCGCGCTATTGATATAGCCAAGAGCATCAGAGCGATCGTTCCAGAGAATATTGGTCTTTGCCTTGTCAATAACCCGGTCAAGTTTGTGGTCAAAGAATCTGCTGATTCGATGTTTTTTCAGCAAGCGCTGGGCATGGCTCAGATAAGGACGGGCATTCTGAATTTCAATATAGATCTGACCATTCGCCACTATATCTGCAGCTGTAGTCAGGTCAGAATAAACAGCATTTATCTGGTTATTCAATCCACAGTTGCCCGCACTTAAGGGTAAGCACACAGAAAAGACAAAAGAGCAGACCAGAAAAAGAGAAACAACCCTGGCAAAATTGCGGTTCATAAAACATACCTCTAAAGTTATACAACTAAATTTTTATGCCGCGAAGCGGCAGGGAGGCATGAAGCAATTTGTATGCCAACAACAGCGAGGTCTTTTTTGCCCTTTCTGCCGTGGTTTTTACTTTGGTCTGCTCTTTATTATTGCTGAAATTTCAACAAACCCAGCTGAATTTCAGGCAAAATTCTAATTACCAACTTCAAAGAACTTTGCGGCTTCGGCATAGGTCGAAAAAACCCGCTTAACCCATTCTGTATAGGCTTTTACGTCATCATCGGTCAATTCAAACAAATTCTTGAGCCGATCGATGATCGTGCCTTCTTCCTTGGTGATCTCATCATCGCAACCGGCGAGTGCGATCAGTTCAAGCATGACCGAAACGCGGCTGTTTTTGTCAGGAAAAAACTGCTTCAATACTTCGTCGCTCGGGTTTCGAATCAACTCAGGCTGACCCATTTCAGCGCTCAAAGAGGCGATCATTCGTGATTCCTGTTCGCTGATTTTCGCATCCGCTTCAACCAGTTCGCGTGCCAGCCCAAGAAAAAGTTTTTGCTGATGTTCGTTCAAATCCTTCAAAAACATGTTTTAACCCTCCGGTATTTTAATCTAATGCAAATATCATAAAACGAATGCTCGCTTATGGCAAATCCAAGTTTGTCTGTTTCAGCGCATTATTGACCTGATTGCCTAATTCTACTATAGAGTTATATTTAGATAAGAGACATCAATTCAGAAAGTGAGCAGGAAAAATGAAAAATCCGGTAGCAAACCCGATCAGTTCAGGTAAAACGATTTTTCTTCTACTGATTCTTCTGGCCTTCTTTTTCTTAGATTCGTTCAGGGCCTACAGCCAGACTTCGCCTGACATGAAGCAACAGTTCGAGCAGAAAATGTCTGAGTTTCTCGGAGTTAAGGTAAGCATTGAAGATTATCAGCTGCAATTCACCACCGTAAAACTTCGCAAAATACTGATTGGTGAAAAAAATCAGCCCGACAAGCCCTGGACCAGAATAGACAATCTGTCTGCAACCTGTGATTTCATGGCCCTGCTGGGCGGGAATCTTATTCTGGAAGACCTGAATCTAGACGGGATGATTTGTGACATTCCTGCAACTCTGCTGCTTGAAGCGAGAAAAAAGCAAAAAATCCAAGCATCTTCGCCGGCAATCGATCGTAGCTTTGCTGATCTGCCGTTTTTGAATCTCAGCGCTAAAGAAATTGAGCTGAAAGTCATCGACAAAAGCAGAGTTTTCAACCTTGCCCTTGAATCACTCGAAATAACCAGAGAAAAAGGCTCTGACAAACTTCTTGCTCAAATATCGGGCTTGCTTTCAGGTCGCCAGAGCAGCAAGGGTAAGCCTTCTGAATTCTCAGGAAAGTTGCAGGCAAAAGTAAATCTTTCAGGAATGATTTCTGCCCCAAAAGTAAATGGTATAGCTGAAATCAAAAGCCTGAAATTACAGGACCAGCTTCTGAAGCAACCTGTAAGCGTTACAGCCGGCACTCTTCAGATTTTTGAAAATCGCGTCGAAACCAGAAACTTTCCTGTTACCTGGGGAAACTCAAAGGTAACCATTTCGGGCACTGCAAGCAATTTTAAGCAGCTACAACTGGGTTTAAGCTACCGAATCGACCCTCTTGCTTTCGCAGAATTAAGTTCGGCTTTCATCTCGACAAAAGGAATTACTGTCACCGGCACAGGAACCAGTGAGGGCGTTGTAAAAGGTTCGCTTTCAGGGTTTTCGGTAAACGGAAGCCTTAGCGTGCCGTTGTGCACCATTGAAGCGCCGGTACAAGCTGCGAGCAACCAGAAATACGTATTTCCTTTCAGAAATCTGACTTCTTCGTATACCTATTCAGGAAACCAAATCCTGATTCAGCGAGCCAGAGCCGAAATCTTTGCCGGCAGACTCGCCGGACAGGGTAAAGTTTTTACCGGCACCAGTCCGGTAAAATTTGAATTCCGGGTCGATGGAACAGGTCTGAGAGCAGAAAAATTCCTTTCTGAAAACACAACCCAGAAAAACGTCGTTTCTGGGCCGGTTAATGCAAATCTGAATGTTTCGGGCAATTCAAGCGGGCTTACAACCCTGGCAGGCTCAGGAAACTTCAACATGCAAAACGGCCATTACGAGGCACCACCGGTTATTACGCCAATGCTTTCACTTGTAAATCTGCGCGAATTTGCATCGGGTGATATAGAGTCAGGCAAGGGTACTTTCGCCCTGAACAACGGCTATCTATCGACCAATGATCTGGTCTTCGTTGCCCGCGCAGGCAAAGCTTATTACCGCGGTCAGGTTGGTCTTGACACGAGCCTTTCGGGTAAAATGACGATTATTTTTGTCCAGGAAGCAGTTAGAAGAAGTTCGGCTCTGCAACAGATATCTCTTGACGGCCGAAGCGCAAGCATACCTTCCCGGGTCGAAGGCACCCTTTTAACGCCGTCTTTTCCGGGCTTCAGCGCTCAGAAACTGCTTGAGCTCGGATTGAAACGTAAAGGGCAACGCATGCTGCAAGACATATTTCTGCCCCGAAAAGATAAACCCGCCGACCAGTCTGAGAACCAGCAACAGCAACAACAGGAACCCAAAAAAGAAAAACCCGAAGAAAAAATCATTGAAGGTCTCAAAGACATCTTCAAATTTTAATCGATTGGCATCACGTCGAATTCTTCAACCCAGCCATGGCCGCCCTGGTCGATCCAGTGGATGTCATCATTGCGCACCAGTCTGACCTTTGGTGCAAGCATAAGTTCAGGGTATTTTTCTTCAACCTTGCGATTGCGCGGCTCGCCCTTTTTACCAGGAACACAGAGCCAGTCAGTATAAACTTTCTTCGTCTGCAGCTTGTCGAGCACATTGGTCAGCCAGGTACCATAGGTCTGGCCGCCATTCCAGTTTCTCGACCAGATAAAATCGACCTTGAGGTTATTCGCGATCAGAATCTTGGCGACAAAATATTCGTTTTCACAAAGACAGAAAATAAGAGTTCTGATTTTCTGACAACCCCAGACCTTCAGCCTGTAAACGAAGCATTTACCGGCATGGTCATAGTTTTCATAGATCAGATTCGGCTCGTACAGTGCCGGTAATTCTTTATATTCAACCACTTCAAAGCTTCCGTGAATACCCTGGTCTTTTCCATCGATATCAAGTCCGGAAGCGAATTCCTGATAAAAATTCACATCGGTATGAATAAAAAGGTCAGGGTCATCATCAACCACCGGCGCAGAAACACCCGCTTCAGTAGATTCCCCACCGGTTCTTTCTTCCCAGAGCTTTTTACCTGATCCGAAAAAATCAATATTACTCAAATCAGTGCCCGAAGACGGGTAATAACAAATACAGTCATGTTTTCTGATTTCTTTTATCAATTCTGTTTCGCCGGTCAAAATGATCAACTCCTTTTGAGCTTTACAAGCAAATAATACCAGCAATCCCCGACAAAAGTAAAACAAAGAAATACCGCATTGAATTGCCGCAGGTTTGTTGAGTTTTGCATGCTGCTTTGAACTTTGAAGGTTTATAAAGTTATTCGGGACCAGCTTTTTTTAAGATTTCGACCTGCAAGAACGTTGCTCAGAGGCAGTTTAATGACCTGGCTGGCTTACAAGCACCTGTCAACATTAGTAATGATTCCTACTTGAACTTTTGCTTTTATTACATTATATTACCAATCAGTGATACAAAGTAACCCGAGGAGGATTAATCAAATGGGCTGTGACACAGGCCTTAAACCGATCAAAAGTCCTAAGCCGAGCGCTGGAGCGAAAGCTGATCAACCACAGATGGAGGAAAGAAACATGAATTCTTGTCTGGTAAGAAGAGAAATGCCCGAATTTGAAATGGATGCTTACGATGCAGCCACAGGCCACTTTAAAAAAGTCAAAAGTTCAGATTATAAAGGTAAATGGTGCGTGGTATGTTTTTATCCGGCTGATTTTACCTTTGTCTGCCCCACCGAAATTGCAGCAATGAATGCCAAATACGACGAATTTCAGGAACTGAACACCGAAATACTCGCCGTTTCTGTTGACTCTAAATTTTCTCACAAGCGTTTTGCTGAAACCGAACCGATTCTTAAAGGCCTTAAGCTGACCATCGGCGCTGATGCGAATCAGGAAGTCAGTCGTGCGTTCGGCGTTCTGATTGAAGAAGAGGGCGTAGCCTTGAGAGGCAGATTCTTGTTCACCCCTGAAGGAATCTGCGTTGCCCAGGAAGTTCAGGCTGACTCAGTCGGCCGAAATGTTAATGAATTTCTACGTCAGGTTCGCGCATGGCAGCACGCCACCAAAACCGGAGAAGTCTGCCCAGCCGGCTGGCGACCTGGTAAAAAGACACTTCCTGTTAACACCGATGCTGAAAAAATGACCGGAAGAGTTGGTGATTACATCACTCTCGAAGAAATTCTCAGCAACTGATTCAATGCGGTAACAAGCGCATTCAATTTTTGAAAAGCCCATCCGGCAGACCTGTTTTTTTATGGTCTGCCGGATGTTTTATTGGTCGAGGTTGTTGAAATTGAGAACTGTTTCAGTCGCGCGAAAAAAATTTAGTAATTGGTTGTAACGATCTGATGGTAAACTGATCAAAGACAAGAATAAACCTGGCAACTACAATCCACAAGCAATGCTTCGAGGAAAAATGAAGAGGAGAAGTTAAGCAAAATGATCAAGTCGCGGTTAATATCTGCAACCCTTCTGGGACTGTTTATTCTGGCAACACAGCTTGTTTCGGCTTACGAAATTCCCGCCGACTGGGAAACATTTGTAGAATCATGGCTTCAGAGCAACCCCGGATATTATAAAACCCGGCAGCACCTGGAAATTCTCAAAAAAAAGCTCAGTTACGAAGACCGCAACAATATAATCAAAACCAACATTCAAAAAGTCTTCAACCGCGATCTCGGCAACGACACCAGCCTTGGCACCGTTTCAGGGATACAGAAAATAATCAACTCGATGGAAAACAATCGTCTCGACAATATCCTGAAACAAGACGCCCTGATGCTTATTGCCAAAAGAATACCGTTACTCGGCAATTATATCAGCACGCTGCAAAGAGTAGAAAAGGGCTTTCTATTCGTCGAGAAGGTCATAGAGAATGATCTTTATAAAAGCAATGCCTACACGAATCTGGTAAGCATTATCATGCCCTCGTTAAACTGCCTGAGTCGTTTCAGGGCTACAGAAAAACATTTTCCACGCAGACCCGATGCCTGGATTCCCCCGCCGCCATTTGACCAGGCGCGTGCATACGGAAAAGCGCCTTACATTCCGAGTTTTTACATAAAATTCGACCCTGATTCGCCACAGGCTGCTCTTCTGGAATCTTTAAGACAACACATGATCAAATGGGAAAATGTCTTTTTTGCCGAGTGGTCTGAGAAAGACCCGGCGCATAGAGAGGCTGTGCGCAAACTTGAGATGGCGCCCCTGGCAGCCCAGGTAAGAAATGTTTACAAAAAAGTTCTTACCCCACGCGAACTGTTTAACCGTTTTCTCATGAGAATAACCGCAAGTGATCAATGGCGAAAAATAATACTGGAAAATCTGCACACCTGTTACTTAACGCCTGCAGCGAAAAGAATTGCCAGAGAAGCCAGCGAAAAAATGAACAGTACAGTGAGTGTCGCCCTGCAAAACGCTGTGAATTCAGCTGATGCATGGACAAAGAGAGACAAAAAGCCAACGAAAATTTTTGACAAAAAGTCAAGCAAACCTCACAAGGTTAGACAATCTTCACCACAAACCACTGAAAAAATTGCTGATCTGATCAGGCAAAATAAGAACAACGCAGCCGCAGCGCTTCAGGAGGCTATTTCTCAGGGTCTGGATGTAAACAGGCCTATGCCTGAGAATCAGGGTGAAGCCCTTATTCATGTGGCAACTGCAGCTGGCGCCGAAAAAATTCTCGCGATTCTTCTAAGTAACGGTGCAGATGTAAACGCCAAAGACAGCATGGGCGAAACCGCCCTTTGCAAAGCGGTGACTTATGATCAGGAAGACAGCCATGTTAACCTTGCACGAATGTTGTTAAGAAGCGGGGCAAACCCCAATAATCGCGATGTAAACGGTGATCTGCCTCTAGACAACTCTTCTTTCGGCTCGAATATAGCCAGAACCATAAGAGACGCAGGCGGCTATGCCAAAGTCTCTGAAACCGGATTCATTCTTGCCTGTCAGGAAGGAAACGTCGATAGCATAAACGACTTTATCAAGGCCGGCGGCAATGTAAACAAAAGCTTTTCAGGCATCAGCGCACTGATGTTTGCGACTGCCAATGGCAGTGAAGCATCGGTGCGGGCACTTCTAAACGCCGGAGCCATGGTTAACGTAAAAGACAACAACGGCATGACCGCCCTGCATTGGGCCGCGATACACAACCAGATGAGAATTGCCGAAATTCTGCTGCAAAAAGGTGCAAAAACCAGCTTTAAAGACAATCGTGGCAAACCTGCCGGATACTATTATTACTGGAAATACGGCAAAAATAAGAATCAGGCCGCCAAACTGGGTTATCCGGCACCACGAAACGAGGCAAGACAGCGGGCAGCTTCTGCTAAAGCTTTTAACGAAGCGTTTTCTGCTCTGGCAATGAGCATGAAAATGGGCCTTGAAGAGACCGCCAGACAAAATAAACAGCGTCAGATGACGCCCCCAAAAACGGCTTCGAACAAATCAGGGTTTAAGTTCACACCGCCGCTGACTTTGAAATATCAAAATCTTAATCTTTCACCGAAATCAAATTCGCAAAAGTCTTCAGGTCAGAGCATTGCTGTCAGACCCAAAATTCAGACGCAAGCTTCAACGCAGCCTCAAACCGTATACTGGGTTGTGGTAGAGCGACAATCAGTCGGTGGCGGAAACCTTCGCAACTCTGCAAGAATAATTAACGGCGGCAATTTTCCCTCATCAGGGTTTTCTCAGCAGATTGGCAACAGACAATGGAAAAAATTGACCTGGGTTTACGGCACTCTCGATGCCAATGACGCCAGACAATATGCCGACAAAGCGAATCAACAACGAGTCTCTATTCCTTTGACCGTAAGAACTGCACCAGCCGGAAACCACGGCTGGGTCTACAATACCGATCACAGACTGCCGGTGGTAGTTCTTACTACCGCTGCAAATAGACTTTTGAGAAGTCGACCCGGTTATGTTAACCCAATTTCGGTGAAATAATCTTTGTGGTGGTTTCAATTTTTCTTTATGCTTACAGAGGAGGTAATATATGAAGACTAGAATGATTCTTCTTGTTTTGCTTCTTGCGATCGCTCTTCCGGCATTTTCTTCAGAGCTGATTGACCTTGATGTAAAAGACGCCGATATTCGTCAGACCCTTGAAAAGATCGCCCGTAAAGCTTCGATTAATATAATTGTTTCGCCAAAAGTTACCGGCAAATTGACCTGCAGAGTTACAAAGATGGATGCGCGCGAACTGATTGAGTTCATTGCCCGCACCAATGGTCTTGAGATAGAAGAACGCGGCAATATAATCGCGGTAATACAGGGTGAACTGCCGGGCAAGAAACCCAGAGTAGAAGTGATTTCTTTACAAAACGCAAATTCGGCAGAAGTGGCGAAAATCATACAGAACATCAAGCGTGACAAAAAAGTAAGAGTTACTCATGATGAACGAACCAACCGCCTGATTCTCGTCTATGACGAATAAGTGCATAAAAGATTCATGAAAAGATTTTCCATCGAAAAATAAATGATAAATTCAGGTAATTCAATCATGCTGGCCGCCAAAGCAATAAAAGCAGCCAGACGCGTATGCGCCTTTACCGGCGCGGGTATTTCTGTCGAAAGCGGAATACCGCCATTCAGAGGCCCCGGTGGTCTCTGGAAAAAATATAACCCGGATTTCATCGAGATCGATAATTTTCTGGCCCGACCCGAGCCATGCTGGCGCCTTATTCGCGAAATATTTTACGATTTTTTCGGTAAAGCCAGACCAAATGCTGCCCATACAGGGCTTGCAAGGCTCGAGCAGATGAATCTGCTGCAAAGCCTTATTACCCAGAACATAGATAACCTGCACCAGATGGCGGGAAGCAGCGTCGTGCACGAGTTTCACGGCACGGCCGGTCGTATGATCTGCCTTGATTGCCATGAAAGTTTTGCGGCTGAAAGCATCGATTTAACAGTTCTGCCCCCCGAGTGCCCGAATTGTTCGATCGGGCGACTGAAACCAGACTTTATTTTTTTTGGCGAAGCAATACCCGAGCCGGCTGCCACAAATTCTTTTGCCGAAGCTGAATTGTCTGACCTGTTTCTGGTAATCGGCACAACCGGCGAAGTTATGCCTGCATGCATGATTCCGGTCATGGCTAAGCAAAACGGTGCGGTAATAATAGAGATCAATCCTCAGCCTTCTGCTTTTACGCCGACGATTACCGATATTTTTCTGCAAGGCCCGGCCACTCAGATGGTCAACAACTTATTAACAGCAATCGATAAGCCTGATTAAAAATCGCCAAACTTTGGCAAACTCTGAAAGCAATTCATTTGAGAGTTTTTAACCAGTTGTTGTGGTATAAATTTGAAGAGCTAATTATTTTTTATCAGGAGTTTTTTGATGAAATCAGGTTCTTTTTCAAAGTTTTTCAAATTTTTCTGCCTGTTTGTTTTTGTTCTTTCTTTGTCTTGTGCGGCTAAAGCCGACGAAGAAAAAGGATACTGGAAATTTTCGCATATTCTGAAAGAAGACAAAGAACAGGGTTCACCTGCTTCAAATAATTTGTTTGAGCGCAAAGGATACGTTACGAACGACAATTTTACCGACAACGGCGCCGGATCTCTGGTTGTGAATTTTGAAATCAAAAGCCTGAAAGACGGCAAAAAAAGCATATTCAGAGGTAAACTTTCATCTACCGGTCTGCCGCTGATTCTTAAGCCGGGGCAAACCTATAAAACCGTTTTAAAAGCAGAAGAGATCGAATTCATTCTGCTGGGCAAAATGAACCTGGTCGATGCCATAATCGCCCTTTCACATACAAGAGCGCGAGAACCTATCACTACCCTCGAAAAGGTTCCATTCTTTCGTCTCGGCGAACTCGATCTGCCCGGAGTAGCCGGTTCGGCCAACCGGAAAGCGCAAAAGGAATTTTCCTTCAAAGCTGCTGCTCATAGCAAAGGGAAAGACGAATACGGCATCAAACTGTTGATGATGACGAGCAAAGTCCATGCGACCCGCGTGTTTGTTTACCGTTGGCACACAGATGAAGAAAACAACGACTATCATTGCCCCCATTGTGGCAAAGCTATCGACAAAAACCTGCTGCCCAGATAATTGTCTTCTTCAGCTTAACCAGGAAGATATGGTCTTTTCTCAAGAATGATCAGGCCGTTGAGAAGATATTTTAGTTTGAAGCCGGAAGCCAGAACTTCCGGACCGGGAAAAAATGAAATGAAAAAAATTCGTGCATTACTGCTGATAGCCTTACTGCTATTTTCCAATCTTTATTTTGTAAATTTTCTGCCGGCGGCGAACCTTTCGCAGTCGGAAATGGAATATATCGAAGTTCGCAATGAAAAAAACGAACGGGTAAAATTTTCCAGGTTGATTATGGGCACTGACCATATTGCCCAGGAAGACTGGTATGGCGCAACCCCAAGAAAAATCACAGAAGAAAGCATTCATGAACTGCTCGACGAAGCGGTCAGACTAGGCATCAACCTTTTCGATACTTCCCCGATCTATGTCGGCGATATTGAATACAAGCTTGGGAAATGGATGCAATCGTATCGCCGGAAAAATCCCGGCAAGAGAATTTATACCCTTTCAAAAGGCGGGTTTCCGTTTGATTTGTACTGGTCAAAAAAATTACCTGCCGGCGAAAATTCTTATTGCCTGCAAGAGATGCTAAAAGCCAGAAATATGATGGCCGAAGGCTATGCTGCCCTGCCGAACGCGCCGAACGGCACTTACGCCAGTCGCCTGTTTGGCAGTAAAGAACAGATAATCGAAAGAATCAGCGAAGAACTGGGCCACACTTTGAAAAACCTCAGAACTTACCCCACTGTCTATCTAATGCACCGTGATGACGCTGATTTTATCAACTTCGAGCCGGTAAAACGAAGCCAGAATTCGGTAAAAACAATAATGGAAGCGCTCAGCGAAAAAGAAATTCGCGATAATTACACCTTTCTCGGTTGGTCGAACTGGAAACCGCACAGAATCACGAGATCATTGAAGCTGGCAAAAAAGCATTCTGATTTGGCGAAACCGGTTTTCAACAGCCCGTATTTTTCTTTATTCGAAATGTCTGAAAGGTCGATACATGCCGGTGGAATTCAGGTTACCCATGAAGATATGATGAATGAAAGCTTCTTGAAGGGCATTAAACTCATGCCTTATTCTCCGTTAGCAGGCGTCAGCATTCTCGACAGACCCGAACCGTGCTGGGAAAACGCGCGAAAAGATGCGAGAAGAAAATACGGTCAGGGCGACCCTTACTGGAAAAATGTCTATCATGCCATATTCACCTGCGCCAACGAAGAAAGATACAACCGGGTTGTCGACTTCACCGAAGAATTCAATAAAAAGCATCGAACCTCATATACGGTCGATCAGATGGTGAACGCTTATGCACTGGCTCATAAAAGAACGGACTTTCTGGTAATTGGTCCGATCAGCGTTGAACAGCTGAGAAGAACCGTCGCATCTCTTAAGTTGTCGAAAATGCTTTCGAAAGACGATTTAGACTATCTTTATTACGGCAATGAGTAGCTAAGACCCTTTAATAAATTGTTTTCAGGCAAATCCTGCGCGAATTGCAGGATTTGCCTGTTTTTAGCAGATAGTTAATTAACTGCCTTTTCAGCGTATTCTCGGTAAAATGCGGCACGCTGGGCAGCATCAGGAATTTCTTTGCGAGGAACAACCACGACATTCGGTCCTTCTGGCTTTGCGAAAGACTGCTCCATGAACATTTTGACAATCGCCGGAGGCACCGGGTAAAGAATATCGAACGGGTCCTGCTCGGCTTTTCCTTCACGAATCGCCTTTGTTCGCTCCATGGTTCGCTCGGTATTGGTCTGAATCAAATCGAGAATTTTGCAGACATTCGCGCTCAGCCCTGCTCTATCGACCTTGTCGAGAGAAGTGGCCCAGAGATTGATTGACCTGAGTTCATCGACTTCACTGGCAGTGAGGCGAACTGTGGGTTCAAAATAGACCAGCTTCATGTCGTAAGGAATGCCGGCATAAAGTGGGTCGGGGTTTTCCATGGTAATTGGCGAGCGGTATTCAAGATCGGTATTGACACCGTTGTAGAAAACGCTGTAACCACGGCCAAGATAAAGATCGGTCATACGATTCACCACAAACCAGGCCAGGGTGCTTTCCCAGGGGGCGAAGCAGGGGCCATATTCTTTGAAAAGCATATATCTGATGTTATCGCAAGAAGCGTTAACGACGTTGCCAAGTTCATGGTAAAAGGTCGATTTTCCGCAGCCGGCAGCACCGATTGGAATAATCAGTATGGGTTTTTCAGATGTAAGGCTGTCTTTGTTCCAGTTCTTGTTTTCTTTCAGAGAAGCAGCGATGAAAGCTTCCATATGCTCTTCGCCCTTCTTGATCAGCGTGTTTAAATCCTGGGCGGTAACCTGGGCCACGAGAATTGCCAGATAAGTGTTAATCACATGATAAGGGCTGAGCTTGAAGCAAAAATCGAATTTGCCCAGATCTTCGATGGCCTTTTCAAAATCAGGCTCGGCTTTGATAAGATACTTGCCTTCCTGGGCGTTGATGGCAAAAATCGGGCCGTTGTACATATTTTTAGCTTCTTTTAGCAGCTCTTTCGTATCCCCTTCGGCCTCAACAGCTTTAAGAATATTGGTTATGCAGATGGCAATGTCCTTTTTCCAGATAATATGCTCATCATTTTTGATGATTTCCGCGAGATTTGGCAGATTATATTTTTCTGCGATTCTTTCAAAATATTTTCTTGTTCCTTCGTGCACTGTCATTTTTTTCTCCTGAAATCTGTTTCGGTATGCGGTTCGCCAAACAAAAAATTCACTGCAGGGTTGCTTAAACCGACCATACCGGTAAAAATCTTTCCCCTATATTCTACATGCTTAAGGCTTCACTGGCAATTGCACCGTAAATTCCCGAAAAATCCCCCCCAAAAAATTCAGATCATCCATATCTCAGCCTCATAGACAGCAATCGGGCCACCGACAATACGTAACAGATTCGCGTTCTGACGATCAGATTGCCAATTTTTGGGGTTTTGTCGAATATACCGCCTGATGCGATTCAATTCAGGTTCATCGCGCGCAATGTGATCATGATAATTGCGTTGCCACGCGAAATGATCATTGATTTTGCGTGATTCAAACGTTACCCGGCCCTTATACCACCTGATGATTCGTGACAAATTTTCATGCAACATCGGGTTTCGGTCACCGGTTATCCCCCCCGGTTTCACCACCGGTTCCGATTCCGTCCCCGTTCCCGTTCCCGTTCCCGTTCCCGTAGAGACGCGATTAATCGCGTCTCTACGATCAACCGGGTTGCCACAACCAACCGCGTTGTCACGATCATTTTTGGGTTTGTCGATTATAATGATTCCGTGAATATGGTTGGGCATCAAAATAAATTCATCCAATTTGATACCCGAAAAACGTTCTGCAATCATTTCCCAACATTCGCGGGCTATTTTCCCGGTTTCTGATGCAATCATTCTGCTGCCGTCCATATTTCCAAAAAAATATTTGCGATTTTTGGTGCAAATGGTCACAAAATATGCAGCATTCGAACCATAATCCCAGTGCTGACAGCGATTTGATTCAATGCAAAATTTATTCTGAATTTTTTTCATTTTTCCTCTGCAAAAATCCATCTTCGCATATTTTAGCAGGTGCCCTGAAATTAAAACAAAACCAGCCAGGTCGGGCAAGCCTTCTTATCAAAAAAAGGTATATAGCTGGAGATTTTTGTTACACTGTGACTTCAAGGGTCGTATAAAAAACAGGAGATCATTGAAGGGGGCAAAATTATGCGAAAATTCAGATTGCTGGTAATATTTTTCTTTCTTACCGCTGCACTGTTTACCACCGGCTGTGATGCAAGCAAGGTGCTTGAAACAATTCAAAAGGTCGCACAGGGCATTCAACAGGCTATTCCTGCGATCAAACAGGTTGTCGACACAATTTCACAAGCGGTCAACCCCGATGCTGACAACACCGCCAACAACACTGCGAGCAACAGACGCGAAAACGCGCCGGCAGAAACCGAAAATACTGAACGCGCGGCTTCTACTACAGTTGTCAGCGCTGGCGACAACGAAGATATTTCGCAATCCCCCGGCGAACAATCTCCTGCTCCCGCTGCAAACCTTCCCTCAGGTGGAGCGAATGAGACCGGAAGCGCCTTTATGCAGCGCACCGCCAACATGTCGAGAGCACAAAAAGATGCGGCAATCGTTCAGGCCATTACTTCCGGCAACATGCCCGACTTTCTCAGAATTTTTCGCGATGTAACCGTGCGCCGACGCCTTAGTGACGGCCGAGAACACAGTATAACCTACAAGGTGATGCCCGATTATCTTGCCATCGGCACAGATAATGACTATGTAAGGGTGCCGATGACCCCGATGGCGGCACAGCAAATCGCCGACCGTTTCAATTGCATTTTGCCGACAACCCAAATGGTTGACGACATTTATCGCAATGCCGAAACCAGGCTAAGCCCGCAAACAATGACGCCTAACAGCAGCATGACTTCAAACAGTTATTTTGTCGA
>JASURT010000139.1 GCA_030446435.1 Candidatus Ozemibacter sp. | reverse complement strand
AAAATTCTCAGATAAATTCTGGCTGAAGAATTTTTGCCTGTTTTTTGCGATTCACTCAAACTTGGTTTTCCTGATTGGTGCAAATAAAAAACCCCGGAAACTTAATTCTGGGGGGTTATGGTTAAGAACTTCAACAGCTAGATGTAGTAAATCCAGGGCTCGAGTTCAAGCTTATATTCTTTGATTTCTTCCGAGGTAAAATAAACTTCAACCTCATGACGATAGCTTTCGGGACAATCTGACCCATGAATCAGATTATGCTTTACATCGAGAGCGAAATCGCCTCTGATGGTGCCTGGGTCGGCTTCAATAGGTTCGGTCGCTCCCATCAGCTTTCTAACGATATCGATTGAATTACGACCTTCTACGACCATCGCCAGAGAAGGTGAAGAGGTAATAAAATCGATCAGACTGGCAAAGAAGGGCTTTCCTTTGTGGCAGTCATACTGCCTCATTGCCTGATCCCGGGTTACATGCACCAGTTTTGCTGCGACCAGCTTTAGCCCCTTATCTTCAAGTCTGGCTATTATTCGGCCTACAAGGCCTCGCTGAATCGCATCTGGTTTAAGAAGAAGAAAGGTTTTTTCATTCAGATCATTTGTCATTCATCATTCCGCCAGCAAAAGATTAAACTGCATTGAATAGCTTGAATGACGGCCATTCTCGCGAAGAACCTTGAACTCATCTGCCATGACAATGACATGCTCAAGATTTTTACGCAGCTTATCTTCACTGATCGGGTTCTGAACAGGTTCAGAAGTCTGACCGTCATCGAGCAGGAAATCCTCTACAGTTATCTGCAGCTTATCTTTAAACACCGAGAATTTCAAGTCAAACAATCCTGATGCTTCCTTGTAGGAAAGTTCGATTGTACTACCCAGGGCCGACTCAAGAGCCTTTTTGATATGGTCTTTTGAATGATCACTTACTGAAAAATGCTCGCATATGCCCTCGAGAGTAAGAAGAGCATTACCCAGATAGCATCTATCTGCAGGTATTCTCATGTGCAGAGAAAGCTCGTCTTTTCTTTGTTTAAGCATGGTAAAGCACCTTGATAAGCAATGACTCAATCGCGCCTGAATACAGACTATTCTTTGGCAGCAATGATTTTGATGACTTCTTCTTTGGTGGTTGCCTTCTTGAGATCTTCGATGAGATCCTGGTAACGGAGCAGGCGAGAAATTCTTGCCAGCAGTTTAAGGTAAAGGCTTCCAGATTCTACCGGAGCAGCGAGAAGGAAGATCAGGTGTACAGGATCTCCATCTACGGAATTAAAATCAATACCTGACCCAGAGCGAGCAAAAGCGATAGATACTTCATTGACAGTATTGGCTCTGGCATGAGGAATTGCAATACCCGCGCCTATGGCTGTACTGCCGAGCTTCTCTCTTTCGAGCACCGCGCTGACAAAATGTACATGGTCACCAACTTTTCCCGATGTACAAAGCATGCCTGAAAGTTTATCTATGGCTGAAGCCTTATCCTGAACATCGAGATGAAGGTCAATAAAACTATCTTGCAGTAATTCTGATATCATAGCTGTTTCTCCTTGCCGATCTTATGACTCATGTAATTATAGCACGCATATTTCATGCCAAGCCGCGACACCCTTGTTTCAGGACATTTGCACCGTTTCGGCGTGCATTTTTCACACAGAGGGTACCTTAGTGTAAATATAGCACACTTTTTTTTAAGATACAGTGGTTTTTTTTAACTTTTTTTAAAATTCTGAGTCAAGATCGTGCTTTTTCAGCTGATGTCGAAGGGCAAATCTGGTTAAACCAAGCATTTCTGCCGCTTTGCTCTTTTTTCCGTCTGCTTCTGCCATGACTTCGGTTACTATCTGTTTTTCAACTGAATCAATGTATTCTTTAAAATTGAAATCAGGCATCTGCCAGGGCTTTTTCTCGACCGGATTATAAGAAACATACTCGAGCTCAACCGCTTTTTTGAGTTCTTCGGGCATGCTCGATGGCCTTATCTGGCTGGTAGTCTCGAGCAAAGTAGCCCTTTCGATAATATTGCGCAGTTCACGAACGTTACCCGGAAAACTGTAGCTTTCAAGAATCTTACAGGTGTCTTCACGAAAGCCGGAAATATCTTTGGAGAATTCTTTTCTGAATTCTTCAAGAAAGTATTTGGCCAGAAGCATTATATCGTCTCTTCTGTCACGAAGGGGTGGCAGGTTAATGGTGAAAACGTTCAGGCGGTAAAATAGATCCTGGCGCAGCCGGCCATCTTCGATGGCCTTTTCAAGATCTGCGTTGGTCGCCGAAATGATGCGAACACCAACATGAATGTCTGAAGTTCCGCCAACCCTGCGAAACTTTCGCTCTTGTAGAACGCGAAGCAGCTTTACCTGCAAAGAAGGATCGAGATCGCCAATCTCATCGAGAAACAGCGTTCCACCGTTGGCCAGCTCGAAAAGTCCTTTCTTCTGGCGCTGAGCATCGGTAAAAGCACCTTTTTCGTGACCGAACAGTTCTGATTCAAGCAGCGTACTGCTGACTGCAGCTGCGTTTACATCTATAAACGGCTTATCGGCACGCCCACTCTGAAAGTGAATCTGTCTCGCAACCAGTTCTTTACCTGTACCTGATTCGCCTCTGATCAAAACCGTGGTTCTATCGGTCTTGGCGGCCATTTGAATGTGTTCGCGCAACTGTTTCATTTTCTGGTTTTCGCCGAGTATGCGCGAAAACTGGTTTTCAAGGCGTTCCTGATAATGATGCAGCTGACTTTTCAGCAGGTTGGCCTGAACGATCTTGTTAATTAGAAGACTGACCTCTTCAAGACTGTAAGGCTTGGAAATATAATCAAAAGCGCCTCTTTTCATGGCGCTTACGGCCGTGTCAACATCGCCGAATGCCGTCATGATTACAACAATCGCATCAGGGTCGATACGCGTAACTTCAAGCAGCAAATCAAGCCCGTTACTGTCAGGCAATCTGACATCGAGCAAAACGATGTCCCCGCCGTTTGCGTTGAAGTATGTTAAAAAATCTCTTCCGTTCTCAAATGTGTTTACGTTGTACCCTTCGCTTTCAAGAGCTTCTTTCAGGGTCCAGCGAATCATTTCCTCATCATCGACAACCAGTATATCTATCGCCATAATCAACTCACCAACCCGGCTCGCCTCACAGCCTCCACCACTCTGGGTCTGATCTTCTCACCGGAAATTTTAAATATTGTAAGAAAGCACTGATAAAGAATTTTACTTTTTCTGGTTTCAAGCTTTCTCAAGATGTATTTCTGCAGCTCATATTCCTGATCTGCAAAACCATCGACTACCAGTTTCAGATTTTCATCTGACTCCATACTCAATAATTCATCAGCTGCAGCCTTTCGGGCTCTTACCGACAGGTCATGCAGCAGGTCTGCCAAAGCTTCAAGGTATTGTGACTTCGCCGTTTCACGATAAAAAATGCTGTTAACACACGCCCGAACCGCGCCATCTGAATCTTCAAGCAGATGCTCAAGATGCCGGAGCGAATCTTTACCCGAAAGAGCATATAAAGCTCTGGCGGCGCTAAGACGAACTTTCCAGCTGCCCTCTTTGGTCGAACCGAGAATTACCGGCACCACTTCTGTTTTGCCTATGCTGGCAAATGCATCGATTATCGCACTGCGAAAGTCCGCTTCCTGGGCCTCCGGGAAGATTCTTTTCAGCAAACCCAGAGCCTGATCACTGCCGATCACCTTAATGGTTTCAAGTGCTTCCAGGGCGACTTTTTCATCTGAATCGGTAAGAAGTTCGAGCAAAGGCTTGATCATATCGTCTAATTCAAGATAACGATAAGCAATTGCAACCGCCCGTCGTGAAAAAGGCTCTTTGTCAGAAGCATAGGCTGCAATTTCCTGGGGTTTGTTCCAGCCAACCAGTTCGTAAAGCGGTAAGGCCGGCAATGGCGAGCGCATCTTTATCGGCTTCCATTCGCGAAAATCAAAAAGAGGCAATGCCGCTTTATGAATCTGTTCATCGACATAGATAGAGAAGTCTCCGGCTGCTTCGGCGAGAGTTTCTGCCATGTAAACAGGTTTACCGATCCATGAAGGTTCTGCCGACAGGCCACGCTTAACTTTCAACATTGTGCCCTGCGATAACCCGACGGCTATTCTGGCCTTGGCGTCTCGCAGTGCCGAATCTGATTCAAGAGCTTTTTTGAAGCGAGAAACAACTTCGAAAGCTACTACCAAAGCTTCGAAAAGCTCGTCATCACGGTTTTCATCTTTATCGAAGAACCATACGCGATCGAGTTGAGCCGATTGATAGCAGGAAAAGGGAAAGGAAAACTCTTTTTCAAACAAAGACTCTGCACGACTGATAAGTTTCAGAAAACTGTCGCCCGGCGAAATAATATCTTCTGGAAATCTGATCTGAACCGCAGCCACAACCCCTTTCACCTCTTCGGATGAGGTTGGTAAAGGAAGGCTCTGATCGAGCATGATTCTCATGCGAAGGTCTTCTTCGCCACCGGTTTCCTGTAGTTTTACCGGCTCGGCTTTTATCGGTCTGACCGGCGCTGCATTTTCAGCGGCCGTTCGTGATATCTCCGGGGGCTTTTCACTTGAAGTATCTTTGCCTGTTTTTTTAACGGGTTCACTCTCAGCAACCGGTTTATCATTTTCTTCCTGCAGAAAATCCATCTCTTCTTCCTGGTCGTCGAGCGAAAACATCACAAATACAAGGAGAAGAATTACTACTGCAATAACGATCATCAATATTGAATTCATATTTATCCTTTTACGAAAAGCAATCGCAGTGCCCTATATCAAACTTTACGG
Source organism: Candidatus Ozemibacter sp. (assembly GCA_030446435.1). Classification (GTDB taxonomy): domain Bacteria; phylum Muiribacteriota; class Ozemobacteria; order Ozemobacterales; family Ozemobacteraceae; genus DYKG01. Next base: position 4,209 of record JASURT010000139.1, on the reverse strand, counting down.
TAACCGAGCCTCTGTATCCAATCTTCACTGCGTCGCCAATTTTCTCTAACTTTAACCCACAACTGTAAAAAAATATCACGTCCGAGAAGACTGTTCAACCTCTTGCGTGACTCTTTGCCAAGATTTCTTATTCCGCTACCGCCTTTGCCGACGAGAATTATTTTATGACTGTCTCGTTCCACGTAAATATTGGCTTCAACAAAGGTTTTACCGTTTTCTCTTTCTTTAAACTGCTCAACCACAACGGCTATGGAATGAGGAACTTCTTGATAATAGCTTTCAAGAGCCACTTCTCTGATAGTTTCTTCGACGATCTCACGTTCAGACAAACTCGTGTAATAGTCGGCATCATAAGCGTGCGGGCCCTCAGGAGCTATTCTTATCAAAGATTTCAGTACCCTGTCGACATATTTTTTCCGTTTCGCCGAAATCTTTAGAACCTTTTTGAATGGAAAAAATTCTGAATAAATTTTTATTGCTTCTTCAATCTTTTCAGCCGTCGCCAGGTCGGTTTTATTCAAAACGAGAATGAGCGGAAAATTAAGATCTGATCGCATCTGTTCGAGATACATGCGGTCTTGTTCCGGCCGCATATCAGTCAGGTCAACGAGATACATTCCACCCTGCAGCCCCTTTAAAGTTGCGAGAATTTCGTCATGCATATAAGCATCGAGTTTATTCTTAATTTCGTGAAGCCCCGGCGTGTCGCAAAAAACAAGCTGCACTTCGTCCTGAGTTAAAATTCCCATAATTCGTTTTCTGGTAGTCTGAGGTTTGCACGAAACTATCGAAACCTGTTCACCTACGAGGGCATTGATCAAGGTTGATTTACCTGCATTTGCCCGGCCAAAAACGCCTATCGCACCAAATTTTTGCATATCAGCTCTTTTCGTTAGTATTTTTTTTCTTGTCTGAATCGGCTTTTTTATTCGAATCAGAATTTTTACCATTTAAAACAACTTTAAGGTTCGGCGAAACCACCTGCACCCAAACCGGCTTTTTACGGTCAAAAACGATTTTGTTGCCATTTTTATCGATGTATTCGGTCATGGCTTTCGCAGATTTTTTGCGCCATTGGCAATCAATCATGGTTCCATCATAAAAAACCGTTGCCTGCCCGCTACCGACAAAGCTGATTTCCTGTCGGCCGGCCTTATCTACCGTTTTCATATTGGCGGTCTGAAGAATGACCGTACCTGGCCTTATCTGCAGACCATTTTCGCGATCTGTGTGCTTTTTGCCGTTCATATAACGCTCGTAAGCACCATTATCGAACTTATAGGAAGCATTGTAGTTGCCATGGTATCTGATATAAATCTGTTTGCCCGGTTTTGTTCCCCGGCTTGGGTTATCGCCGTAATTCAGCGGAAGAATTTTAGCCGGCAGTTTCATATCTATCGATTTCGCCATGTAATCGATAAGCTTTGCGCCTTTTGTATAAAGGTTGTGGGGCGCTTTTCTGCTGTTATCGCGATGAAAGGGCTTGCCATGCTTTATTTCATCGATAGAATTTATTTTGCTTTTTGAAAGATAGGCATAGCCCTTTGGACTGCCGCCACAATGAACATAAAGCGCCATAACTTCGAGAGCACGGTCGACGAAATATTCACGACAGCTTCTGACCGGCCCAAGCAACTCGGGAATATGAAAGAAAACCGCCATAAATCTGGTTATTCCACCTTCAACCGGCATTTCGTAGACAAGCTCGGCATCGATCAAACCGCTTTGGGGTCTGGCCTTGCGATGATTTTCAATCATGACCGCAAGCGGGCGCAGAACTGGCGTGCCACTGGCAGGAACCAGAGCTGTCTCTGATGCAACCGGCGGGGCTGCGACAATCTTAATCGAAGATTCCGGCTTCGCCGTGGCCGAAGCCACTTCCTCACTTGATTTTTCAGATATTTTAACAGGCAGCACCGGAGCGACAATATCGATGGGTTTTGCTGCCGAAGCGGTTTTTGTCGTAACAGGTTCGTTTATGTTCCCGACAGAGGTTGCAATCACTTCGACCGGCGGTGAAACGACAGTCATTAACGGTTTACCTTCGTTTGGCCGGTTTTCAGCAGTTTCAGCTTTCTCATTTTCTGATTGCGAAGCAGAAGTTTTTGTCTGTGTTTGCTCCTCGAGATTGGTTTTAAGTGAAAGTTCCGGTGCTACAGCGGCAGCAGATTTGGTTTCAACTGCAGAGGTTGCGTTTTCGATGTTATTTGCCGGCAGATCTGGTTTGTCTGATGCCAGGCCGGGCTGAATAATTCGTTCAGGCGGCTCAAGAGTCGGGCTTAATAAGGTTCTTACATCGATAGGATGAAAGTAAGGTCTTTCCTGCAATTGGGGGGGTGCTGCCTTCTGCTGGTTTGGCGCAACCTTATTTTCAGGGGCTTTGACCACCTGTTTTGACCGGATACGCAAAACAGCGTTTGAATAAAGAAATCTTGTCTCATTAAACAGATTGGCGAGATTTCTTGCATAATGTCGGCGAAAGGTCGAATTGAGCTGGCTGAAATTTTTTACCCTCTCTTCGAGAAAAAGAACAAGTCGGGTAAGATTCTGTTCTGCATCAGCATTGTTGAGAAGAGGCGATTTAGAATCAGGCTTCAGGGCAATTTTTATTTCCTGGTTAACCAGTTTCAGGGTGTCGCGCAATTCAAAGTATTTTTTTATCTCATCGAGCTTGTCTGCTTTCAGCGCAGGAACCACAGCGACAAGAAATGAAATCAAAAGCAGCAGTAGAGTTTTTTTGTTCATGACCTTTCCTCGTAAACAATATCAATGCGGAATGCTGAATTCTTCAACTTTTGCTTCTTCTGCCCCTTCGGGCAATCTGCCTGGTTGAACAAGACCGCCAGAAATTACAACTTTCATGGCTTCTTCAATATCCATATGAGTATCAACAATTCGCGATTTTTCGATTATCAATAGAAATCCAGAGGTAGGATTTGGGGTGGTGGGAATAAAAACCGTTGCCATTTTTCGTTCATCGATCTGCTTTGACCTTAAAGGCACGGTAAAATCAGCGGTGACGAAACCGAGGGTCCAGCTGTTTTCTTTGGGGTATTCAACCATTACAACCCTTTTGAATTCGCCGCGATTCTTTTGTACAACGACATCGGCAACCTGTTTTATGCCGTTATAAAGAGATCTTACCACCGGAATTTTTTCGAGCGACCCTTCTATGCCTGAAAGAAATCTTCGGCCCACATAGTTTTGCGCGATCATTCCCGCGAGAATACAGATAAGCGCGGTTAGAAACAGGCCCATACCGGGAATTCTATAGCCGATGGCCTTTGCCACAGCAACTCCCAGCAAGCCATCTGTAACCTGAAAAACAAAAAACATTATGTAGATGGTTACAGCCATGGGAACCAGAACAAGAATACCGGTCAGCAGATACTTTCTTATAAGCACCAACAATTCTTCGATCTTATCGATTCCACGATCTATTGTTCTATTCAATCTTTCATGCTGTATTGGAAGTTTCATTTTTCAGCCTGGTCTTTGAAAATTTTGAGCCATTCTATTTTTCGTTCATCACTGTCAATTACTCTCATTTTGAATCCATCAACAAGAAATAATTCACCAGTCGTAGGTATTCTACCAAGATTAGACTGTATCAGTCCATTAATAGTCGTAACCCCGTTGACAGAGCAGAAATCGAACTCTGGTATCTCGTTGAGATCGACAAGATGAACGTCACCCCGCACGGTTACGGACCCATCGTCATTGAATTTTATGCTGACATCTAATGAATCGTATTCATCGTGAATTTCACCCACAACTTCTTCAACAAGATCTTCAAAAGTTACGATACCACTCACTGTCGCGTATTCATCGACAACAACAGCGACCTGAGCAGCTTTTTCGCGCATCTCACGAAATAAGGATATAGCCGGTTTCATTTCAGGAACAAACATTGGTTTTGAAATAATTTCTGATAAAGAATTGATCTTATCGCCTTTTAGAAAAAGATCTTTAAAATATAAAATACCCACGACCTGATCTATTTCGCCCCGATAAACCGGCACCCTTGAAAAACCTGACTGAATAACGATCTTTCTCGCTTCTTCAATAGGGGTCTTAAGCTCAAGAGCCAGCACATTTGTTCTCGGAATCATGAACCTATCCCAAAACAATTTTTAACCACAGCAGACAAACGCCTGCAAAAAGAAAACCGTTCCAATAGCACCATTTTCTTTCCCATCTAATAGCCAG
>JASURT010000138.1 GCA_030446435.1 Candidatus Ozemibacter sp. | reverse complement strand
CATTACAATAAATAGATAATCTTCAACGGAGAATTGCAGTTGAAAAACTACAAAAATAGCCTTGTTTATCTGCTTTTGCTTTTAACTTTAGCTTTAAACACAGCTTATGCTCAAGGTTTTGATTCTGCCCGGTCCCAGCGGCTTAAATTCGATATAGAACATTTTACCAACCATGCCGCGAAACTCACCAGACTTTGCGAAGGCGCTCTGAAAGAAAATTCTTATTTAGACCGTCTTTCAAAGCCGGAAAACCTTACCAATGCCACGGCTTTAAGACCGGTTTTACGCTTCTGGAAACTTTTTTTGCGATTTTCTGCCACGATAAACAAGGTTGCAGAAAAATATGAAGTCTCGTTGCTGAAGCAACATTCAGCAATCAACTCAGCAAATTTTGAACCTTATACTCTCGGCATTACCGCGAGATTGACTCATATCGTCATGGTATCGCAGCTGATGAATTTCCTCGAATCCCGCCCCAAGCTTCATCTACTTTTAAACGAAGCGAACACTGAATTTGAAATCGGTGAAAATTTGCTGAAAAAAGAAGTCGGCAAAGCTATCAGCGCGGCCCATCTGGCTCGACTATACCGATTCAGGCTTTCACATTACGACAGAATGAAATCTGAAAATAAGTTACCGGAAATTCTTGTTGATATGATTCAGGCCCACAAAGAGGTGTTAGATCATTTGCTCAAAGCCGTTGCCGGCAAACCAGCCTGGAAAATGCTCGGCAGAACCATTTTAGATTCAAGCCTTGATTTTATTTTGCCCGCTCAAAAAGCCATTTTCACCTGGGTTGGTGATTCAAGAATACGCAAACAAAAAACCAGACTGGTTTCAAAAGCAATGCTGAAAAAATTTCATGCTATGCTAAAGCCCGGAGACATCATACTCGAACGCCAGGACTGGTATCTTTCGAACCTGTTCTTACCAGGTTTCTGGCCACATGGCATCATTTATCTCGGCGACAGAAAACAGCTCAGCGAATTTTTCGACAAAGACAAAGAAGTCCAAAACTGGTGCCGAAAGAACGATTGCAAAACCTTTTTAGAACTTCTTGAAAAAGATTTCCCCAAGGCTTCCAGGGCTTATTTAAAAGGTAGTAGAATCGCGGCCCATAAAAACGTAGTAATTGAAGCGATAAGCGAAGGTGTGGTTTTCAACTCTATTGAAGAATCCTGCCACGCTGATTACCTGGCCGCTCTTAGACCGCGACTGCGCAAAATCGACATAGCAAAAGCCATACATCAGGCTTTTTATTACTTCGGCCGTGAATATGATTTTAGATTCAGCTTTGACAGTGAACAGACGATGGTCTGCACCGAGCTGGTCAGCAAAGCTTACTGTCGCCAGGACGAACGAGGTCTGAAGTTGCCCTATACATTACAAATGGGCAAATATGGCGTTACCTCAGATTCGATTGTAGAAACCTTCGCACTTGAGCACAAAACCCCGCAGGCCCAGATGGACTTTGTAGCATTCGCCATGGGGTTACCATCAAAAAACAAAGCCGTTTTCGCCGATGTCGAAACTTTTAAGCTCTCGCACCGTTGGCGCGGCGGGCTTAAAAGCTCTGACACCGACTGAAGCAGGATCAGAATTTAAGCTCAACACTTAAAACAGCTCTTCGTCCAGGCCTTGTATAACCGAGCAAACGTTCTTTTTCTTCATTAAGCAGGTTAAGCAAAGACAGACTGGTAATGACATTTTTTCTGGCATGACTAAGAGTAACCGACAGGTCTGCTCCGGCCTCAGATGCTTTGGTATTTTCGGCGTTTTCCCATGCTGTTCCCCACCATTTACCGCTAAGCAAAAGAGTAAACTCATGCAGTTTTTTCTCGAGATTGAGCATTGCCCGTCTCGACGGCACACCGGGAGGCTGAAGGCCACTATCAAGAAGTCTTGAACGATCGAGTAAACTAAATGACCCGTTCAATTTGCAAGAAGCAAACTTAAGCTCTTCAAGAGAAAATTCATGGGTTACAAGCTCTGCACTGTTAAGATTCGCAGCTTTTATGCCCCAGCTGAAGGCCGGATCGGTGGTGCTGGTCGTTCCAATCAGATCACTGATTTTGAAGCGACTGAAAGAGCAGGCAAGCCGGGCGTCATTGGCGAATGAATAGCTGATTTTGATGCGATTCGAAGTTGAGAATTCGGCTGAAAGTTCAGGGTCTCCATAAGCCGGGTAAAATCGTTCGTTGAGAGAAGGACGTCGGAAAGCCCTGCCCCAGCCCATTGCAATCTCGAATCTTTCGATTTTCTTCGAAACATTGATGTTACCTGAAGAAACAGCATTGCCTCCATCTATTTTATCGTAGCGATAGACAAGGTTTGTCTGCAAATCTGGTTCAAATCTGTAATCAAGAGCCGTTACCGCTGAATGTTCGATGTCTCTGATCGTGAAGAAACCGTGGTTCATTGCACGGGTTTCCATCCGCGAAACTTCAGCCAGCAAATCATAACGGTCAGCATTGATAGTTCTGCTGATCGACTGTCTCTGCTGCGAAACTTCAAGACCATACTCGTTGAAAATGTTGATTTCATCTATTCCGGTATAATTTCGATGAACGAATGCATGATTAAAACGCCATTCGCCGCCTTTAACAATTTTACTCAGTCCCAGATTGAAGTTAGATTCAATCTTCTTCTGCCTGAAAGTAAGGCTATCTGCCGCTAACCCGGATACAAAATCGAATCCGTCAAGCTCAGTCAGACTCTCTTTGTAACCGGCTAAAAGATCCATTTCAAAATCTGAACCCAGTTCGGACCTGAATGCAAAGGCGTAGTCGTCAAGTTCGAAACTGTCGCGCTCGGTGTTGCCACGTTGCGAAGAAGCTGCTGACCAACCCGGGGTGAAAAAATGCCCTATTCTAATACCGGCTCTGGATCGGGAAAAATCAAGGGCACACTCAGCAGCAAAGCCATTGCCGCCAACGCCATCATTCCACCATTTCAGTTTGCCAGGCTCAGGAAAACGGCTTCGCAACCTTATTACCCCACCAATGCTGTTACTGCCCCAGAGGGTCGCGCGATTGTCCTGCCAGATTTCAACAGCCTCGTAATTTATCAACGGCAAATCACCAATATCCGGACTCCCGGTAAACGGATCATTCAAAGGTAAGCCATCTTTAATTACCAGCACCTTGTTGCCCGAAAGGCCGCCAAGGTTCGGTGAAGCGATGTGCCCAGGCCCTCCGGGAATACGCACGGTAATTTCGCCAAAACTTTCGAGAAATTCTGAAACCGTAGTGAAATTATGCCCTGCGCCGACATCGGTTTTTTTGCTTCGATCAGGGGTTCCGGTTATTTCTACCGGGTAAAGCAGTGGTGAAGAAGTTACTATCAGATCATCGAGAACGAAAACTCTTGCAGAATCATCAGCCCGGGCTGATAAAACAAGAAAAAGGGAAAAGAAAATGCATGAAAATAACGCTTTTTTGAGCATGGGTAGCCGCCACCTCATTGAAAATACCCCGAAGAACATCGCTTCGAAGCGGCTTACGGGTATTCCGACTGATGGCTCGTTCTCCTGCCCAGCCTTCCCATCTTACGACAGTGACTTAAATCGGGCATTCGTCCCCAAACACGGCGACGGTCTCGCGCAGGAATCGCACCTGCTTCCCCTTAGGCCGGTCCGCATAATAAACCAGAAATCTGATTTAAGCAAAAGAAAATTCAGTTTTCTGAAAGTATTTTTGCCAGATGATACAAAAGCCTTGTTCCTGCACCGGTTCCACCTTCTTTGGGCAAAAACGGGTTTTTCATGTAGGTCATCGTGCTTTCGTCCATCCAGGCGGTGCCGGCAATATCAAGGTGAACCCATGGAACATTGCCGACAAACTGCTTGAGAAATATAGCCGCCGTTATCGAACCGGCAGGGCTTCCGCCGGTGTTCTCATAATCTGCGATATCACTTTGAATCTGCGCCATATAATCATCGAACAAAGGTAACTGCCAGATTTTCTCGCAGGAAATCTGCCCGGCTTTTTCAACCTGATTGAAAAATTCCTGATCATTGGTCATTGCACCGGTGCAAAAATGCCCAAGTGAAGTAACGATAGCGCCGGTAAGAGTGGCAATATCAACCAGATAATCGATGTTTCTGTAAGAACGAATGTAAGAAAGTGCATCGGCAAGAATCAACCGGCCTTCGGCATCAGTGTTAAGAATCTCTACGGTTTTTCCTTCTCTGGTGCTGACAACGTCTCCGACTTTGTAAGAGTGGGCGTCGACAAGGTTTTCAGTAAGTGGCATAACCGCGACGACGTTTATCGGCAACCTGTTTCGGGCAATACATTGCATTGCCCCGAGAACCGCAGCCGCACCCGCCATGTCACAATGCATTCTGAACATGCTGTCTCTGGATTTAAGGCTGAGACCGCCACTGTCGAAAGTAATGCCCTTGCCGACCAGGCCCAGCACCTTACCTTCTTTAAAACCGCCATTGTATTCAAGAACAACAACCCTGGGCGGCTCTACGCTTCCGGCGTTAACTGCGAGAATAGCGTTCATCTGCTCTGCTTCTATTTCATCACGTTCGAGAATTTTTATGCCGAGATTGTTTTCCTGCGCAATTCTTGCAGCATGTTCTGCAAAAGTAACCGGAGTAAGAATATTTGCCGGAGCATTAACCAGATCGCGGGCAAGATTGGTTGATTCACCCAGTATTTCGCCATTCAAGGCAGCATGCACCATTTCATCGGAAATGACCTTACCGATTATGGCAATACTGAGTTGGCTGATTGCCCGATAATCTTTTTGCTGAGATTTTGTGTATTTCTTGAACTTGTAAAGACCCAGGGTGATACCTTCGGTAATTGCGCGACAACAGTCTTCGCCACTTATTTCAAGCAGGTTCAGATCACCTACAACCGTCATTTCATCAAGATTAACTCTTCTGATGTTTCTTGCGGCAACAGCACTGACAGCCATAAGTCTTTCAAGAGAAAAGTCGCATCTCTTACCAAGCCCCATTATCAAAACACGTTCAGCCATGAAACCATCTGTGTGAATCATGGTAACTTCTTTGAACTTGCCGGTCAGTTCACCGCAACCAATAAGTTTGTTAAGTCGTGAATTCAACTTATCGTCAAAGCAATAAATGTTTCTGTCTTTTTCATCTTCAAAAACCGTCAAAACCAGGGCACTGGTTTCGATTTCGGCTAATGGCTTGTTCACGAGATCAATTTTCATGACCTTCTCCTGCAAAAAGTTTGTAAAAAAAGTGTGACATCGGGCTAATTATATCAGGAAAAAGCAAATTTTTACTCACTTTTTACCAGAGCCCCTACTCAAGGGTATTTGAGCGCTTCATACCAGGATTTGCCCATTAGTTTTCAGGCTAATTTAAAATCATGTGGGTTTGACAGCTGTACACTCCGTAGAATAAAATTGAATAGAGCCGAATCATGGAGGTTCCCTGATGTTTTTTTCTGATAACCGAATATTAAAAAGTCTGATATTTCTATTTTTTTGCGGCGTATTCATGTCAGCCTGGCCCATATTTGCAGAAGAAGCTGCGATTGGTCTGATTCCTGAACAGATAAAAGAAATCAAGGAAAAGGTTGAACCTGTTCTGAAGGGGTGTCCGGTAACTGATATTCCTGAAGAAGATCGCAAGCTTCTTTTCATGGCCGAACTTCTCTACCCCGAATCTTACGATTTGTTTTACCGGCATGGCGAATTCCTTGCGACTGAAAAAGCAGATTACACTAACGCTATTCCCAGACTGAGAAAGGCTCTAGACCTCAAACCCAAAGACATAAACAGTCTTGAGATGCTTGCCACCTGCTATTGTGCCTTACAGAAAGAAGCTGATGAAGTATCCTGCTGGGAAAGCCTGCGCGAGATTCTCGAAGAAGATGATTCTTCTGATACCGCACAGATTCGCGAAAGAGTCATGCTGCAACTCGAACGCATGGCCCGCGAAAATGAAATGATAATGCGTGGGGGCAAACGCTATGTTGTATATTCACCGGCTTCCGGCAATTATACTTACGTAGAATCAGAATTAAGCGACACCAGACTCGAAGAAGTATATAAGCAGATCACCAATGACCTGGCTTGTATTCCGAGGTTCAAAACCTCGATCATTGTTCTGCCACCGGAAAAATTTGCAGAAATCAAGCCCACATCATGGGCTGGTGGTTTCGCCAGAAACGATTCGTCAATGGTCTTGTCCGCTGACAGCTTTCCCCAATCTGAACCAGAATCAATTTTGCCCGCCAAACCTCTGGTTTTACATGAGTACACCCACAACATAGTTTTTCTTGCAGGCGGAGGTCGTTGCCCTATCTGGCTTAATGAAGGCCTTGCCGTCTACTCCGAGAAAAAGGAAATGGACTTCAATGAATTTGTTCCGACCATTCCGCCACCAGAAAAGATAATGTCTCTCGAGCAGCTGGAGAAAGAATTCATTGAAATCAGATCTCTGGGCAAAGAATCTTCTGAAAGGGTTCACGAAGCCTATCAACTTGCGGGACTTTATGCCAGATTCATCATTCAAAGCTATACCCTCGCCGCTCCCAGACAAATTTTGAATGGCCTTAAGATTAAAAAACCATTCGAAAAGCTTCTGGAAGAAGTGACCGGAATGAATGTAATTCAATTTGAAACCAGATTTCGTAACTGGGTAGCAGAGCTGAAAAATTGATATGAAAAACAAGAAACAAAATGTAGCCGTTCTGGGCGCGAGCCCCAGACCAGAAAGATATTCCAACAAAGCAGTAAAAATGCTTCTAAACCACGGTCACAATGTGATTCCTCTGCATCTTTCCGCCACGACTATTGAAAACATAAAGGTTTTGCACGATCTCGATCAGATAGATTCAAAGATTGACACCCTGACCATATACGTTTCACCTGAACATCTGCAGCCTCTTGAACAAAAAATTATCTCTTTGAATCCTGCAAGAATAATTTTCAATCCAGGCAGTGAAAACTCTGAATTGATCAACAATTTTCGCGACAATGGCATTGAAGTAATCGAAGCCTGTACCCTGGTCCTGCTCTCAACCGGTCAATTTTAATCGAAGCACAAACTGGCATGATTTTTGTTGTTGTAACCTTGTTAAAATGAAAAATCCTGCCCGGGAGAAAAATTTGCGAATCATTTTTTTAACGGTAATCTTTGCCTTAGGTAGCATAATTCCGGCATTCAGCTGCGATGTTAATTTGTTCGCGCTCATTTCAGGTGATGCTAAAAGAGATGAATTTGTTGAAGCAACCAGCGAGATAGCTGTGGCCCTGCGCCGGCTTGGACAAAACTTTGAAGATTCAGACCAGACAAAACCCAATATAAAAAAGCTGATGGAAAAATGGATCAGGTTTTCGAACCGGTTTCGAATTTATCCGCCCGAATGGGCAAAACCAGACCCAAACTGGAAAGAGAAAATGAATGATCTGGCCGACCTTATCGGGCTGATTCAGAAAAATTACCCCATTGACCAGCGACAATCTCATATTGCAGTTATAAAATTTTCGCGCCACCTGTCGTATCTCTATGAATTTATGCCAATGAACGATCTGGCAAGATTTCTTCTCGGATTTCCGGCACTGTTCGACAAAGTCTGGAACAACTACTACGGCCGTGATCTAAAGCAGCTTCGCGAAGATTCCACCGAGCTTTACAATGCAGCAATGTCATTGCCCTCAAAATTGCCGGCCGAACTGCGACGCGAAAGTCGAAAATTCTTGTATGCCATAGAAGAAATGCATCGCCTCGCCTTACAAAACAACCCTTTGACCGGCATGGCCTTCAACCTTAGTCTAAGCGATGCCGAGACTGAGTTTTCCGGTCTGAACCTCAAAATAAGCGAATACGGGCTTGCCACCTCAAAAAAGTAAAAAAATTCTTCAATCTGTAAAATTTTTTTGCGCTCTAACGTTGAACTTCAATAAGATCTAGAACCAACAAATGCTTGAATAAAGACCCGGAACATTTTACTCATAATGGGCATAAAAAATGCTTTCCTATAGTATAATATAGATTATAGAAAAGTCTGATCTGAGGAATACAAACGTGATAAAGAAAAGTTATCTGAGCATTCTCTTCTTTTTTCTGTTTTTTTCGCCATTATGCCTGGCACAAAATTCTGATTCTGGCGGTGTAATTGTCATCGATACCCGCCCCATGCTTTTGGCTCATCCCCTCTTCCACCAATACAACCCCGAAACTAAACGGTTTGATGGCACCCGTTCAGAACCTGTTCCCGGGCTTGAAAGCAGAAATTTCATCAAAGCTGATCTTGAAAGCAACCAGATTGCTTTTGCACGCTTCAACCAGGCCTGGTCAGCTCAACTTGCCAAAACAAGCGGCCAACAAAGAATCAAGCTCGAAAAACTTTATCTGACCGAAAAAAAGAAATACGAAAGCAAAATTGGCGAAATCAGGCAAAGATATTGGGCAACCATATCGATACCCGGGGTTCCGGGTCTAACCGAGCCGGCTTCAATCATTACCCAGGTTAACCAAATTGCCAGAGATATAAGAGATTCAATTCAGGCCGTTCGCAAAAGAACCGGGGCGGGCCTGGTAATAGACATTTCGACCCTGATGCCTGCAGAACCTATGCAATACAAAGTAGATCTGGTTCAGGCAAATTATCTGGCATATCTTCGAACAGGGCAAAAAAAGCCGGCAGAGATACTCGAATGGGTCGATGAAGCCAGAAAATACTGGTTCAATCATGGCAACATCTATAATCCGGTAATTATCGGGGCTGAAGACAAGCGCGTCGAAGCCGTAAAAGAACTTTTAAGCAGAACAGGGAGCAAATAGAATGAAAATCACGATTAAAGCATTTCTTATCCTGATAATTGTTGGTTTTACGGTTCCCGCATCTGCGCAAGGCTGGGCTTCTGTCGACACCCGACTTTTAATGGTTCTGCACCCTCAAATGGGCAATTATGATTATTCTGCGGGCCGCTTTTTCAGGCAGTCTTTTTCACCCCAGAGAAACAAAAATCTTTACGAAGAACTTAATAAAGCCGCAAAAGAAAGCGAAAAAAAACTCGCATCACTGACCAGAAAAGAAACTTCTTTGATAGAAAAACGTGCCGACCTGCT
>JASURT010000017.1 GCA_030446435.1 Candidatus Ozemibacter sp. | reverse complement strand
CTTCCAATTTCCAGAGCAACGCCGGGAATGGATTTTCAAACGGATTTTCTTCCAATCACGGCACTATGAATAGCTCAATTGCAGGAAGCAGACAGGCTGCGACTCCTTCTAACAGTGTGTTCTTGTCACAATTGCTTGAAAAAGCAGAGATGATAAAGACAACTGAAGGAAAAAAAGTTCTAAGTCTGGAATTAGATCCCAAGGAACTGGGGAAAATGGAAATGGAATTAACCTCCAAGGATGGAACCGTAACCGCAAAAATTTCTGCCGAAAATGAACTGGCAAAACTCAAGCTGGAAGAACTTTCTCAGCAAATTAAAGAACAGCTTAACAGTCAGGGAATCAATTTGACAGAAATAACAGTGGACATTTCGTCACGACAACCCGATGAAAGAAATAAGAACCAAATGTCTGACGGAAAAAACAAATCCAACCGAACTGAAAGCCTTAATGCGACTGACAATGAGCAGATAATCAGCAAAAACATTCTGCCCAACCTCAGAAAAGTCGCACTAAACATTCAATCGGTCGATCTAACGGTTTAGGAGGCCTGAACTATGGCAATTGAAACTGTAGATGTGCCTGTATCAAGCGTATACAACACAAACACGACCAGAACCCCAAAGACAGAACTGGGGAAAGATGACTTTCTGCTTCTGCTGACCGAACAGCTGAAGAACCAGGATCCAATGAACCCCATGAACGATATGGAATTCATCAATCAGATGTCGAGCTTCAGTTCGCTTGAACAGATGCTGAATATGAACAAAAACATCGAAGAATTCGTTCAGGGATTTCAGAGCAACAAAAAAATGGATGCAATGAGGTTTCTTGGAACCACAGTTACGGCAAAAACAGAAGGAATGGAAGAATCTGTTACCGGAGTCGTCGAGATGATTGGCTTCATGGGTGAAGAACCTTACCTCAAGGTGGGAGATTATTCATTCAGCGTAGACGAAGTTCAGATCGTCAGCCCGACTATCTATTCAACAGGCTCTGAAGATTCATCTGAATCGGCCTAAGCAAAAAGATCTAACGTTCTCAGCCAGTTAAACTGGCAGTATTGAAAGCTAATTGACAAATTAATCCTGATCAGAGGCAAAACATGGATCCCAGACTGATGATTGGACCGCAAGGACCACAACTGGGTGGTGGAATAGCCCCGGGCAGAATCCAGAAAAACTCTGGCCAGCAGGCCGGAATCAGTTTCAACGATCTGTTCAACAACGCGCTTTCCACACCACAAACAAACCAGATACGCATCAGTGCCCATGCGCAAAAACGCCTTGAAGAAAGAAACATTACCATGAGTTCAGAGCTTGAAAATTCGCTTAACCTCGCGTTAAAAGAGCTTTCGGCCAAAGGAGCCAGAGACTCTCTGGTATTAACCGACCAGGGTGCCTTTCTGATGAATGTTCCGAATCGAACGATGGTAACCGCAATGGGACTGGATGAAATGCGTGACGGAATTGTAACCAATATAGACAGCGTAAGTATGAAGTATAGATAAGGAGAGCAAACAGAAGGAAGAACATGAGTTAAATAAGGAAAAGAAGGCAGACAAATCAGGGTAAAGCAAAGTTACTGTAAAGAAAAAAGCAAACAATCCAAAAAATTGGCCGGACCCCTCCCGGGGAAGCCACACCGCCCGACCGACCGACGGCGGTAAAAAAGAAAAAAAGTCAGAACTTTGCCAAACCCTATGGGTTGGCCGGTTCGAGAGCTTCACACGAGGTGATTATGCTCTCGACCGGTTGGCTGCTCCCAAACTCAGGGAGCTACCGATTTCAAGAAGGAACTGACTAATCGGTTAATCGGCACAACAGGCCGAACAAAGAGGAAACTGTGCTATGATTAGATCTCTATTCACGGGAGTTACGGGTCTTAAACAGCACCAGACAAAAATGGACGTTCTCAGTAATAACATTGCGAACGTCAACACGACTGCATTCAAACGAGGTCGCGTCATGTTCCAGGATCTGTTTTCGCAGACACTGAGGCACGGACAGCAGGCTTTCGGCGAGTATGGTGGATTGAATCCAATGCAGGTTGGTCTTGGTGTAAAAAATGCGTCGATAGACACGCTTATGGACCAGGGTGCCATTGAAGGCACCGGCAAACAAACAGACATCGCGATTGAAGGTGCCGGCTTCTTCTCTGTCAGCAGCTATGACGGGAACACTTACTACACAAGAGACGGAAACCTCAACATCAATCCAAATCATGATCTGGTAATGACCAACACAGGGTTTAAGCTTCAAGGCTGGTTGTCCACGCAAAACCCTGTTACCGGCAATTTAGAAATGAAAGAAACCGGGGTCGTTCCATACGACATCAATATCACCAAATATCTGAAAAAACATGCCCATCAAACGAACGAAATCACTTATTCATGTAACCTTGACAGCGGTTCAGAAGAAAGAGACATTCTTTTTGGGCTGGACACATTAACCTATAAAGACAGTAAGGGCAACTTTCAGAACCTTTCGTTCAAGTTCAAAAAGCTTGACTCTGAAAACTGGATCTGGTCTGCGGTCGACGATACTGAAGGCAACGTGGCCACCGGTACAATCAAAACCGATGCCGATGGAAACGTAATCGAAAGTACTGTAGAACCGGCGGGTGCAACTTCATCTGTTTCCACCCCCTACTTCACCTATGATCCTGATGGCAGCCCACAACCGGCCACAGCCACAATGCCGGTCAACGAAACCGGCAATACCGGTGACGGTATCAGCTCAGGCGTTCTTGCTGAAGGAAACGAAATTCTGGATGAAAACGTTCAAATCATTTTCGACGGCGGCGACCCGACTCGAGCCACTTCATATCGCGTAGTCGGTTCAGAACGTGGCTTTATCGGCTCAGGAACTCTGGGCGGACTGCAGGCCAAGATAATGGGAACCACGGTAGGATTTGGCGCAAACTGGACACCGGCAGCCAACACATCATTTGATATAGCCGACAACCAGTTCAGCCCACCAAGAGTTGCGACCGTCAACTTCACCGGTGGAAACACCTATTCGACAGCAGACATCACCGACACCATGAATGCCGCAATGAAGGCAAATGGCGTCAGAGCAACCGCTTACTACGATTCAGTAACTCAGCAGTTTCAGATCGTAAGCAATGAACCCGGCAGCAACAGATCTCTCGAACTGCTTAACAGCACCGGTAACTTTGCTGACCTTGGTCTGACTGAACAAACAGTCACCGGAACCGGCGGAGCAAGACCTGAAATATTTGCTGACGGTTCGCTGGCAGCAACCAACAGCACAACCTGGGATCCGACAAATGATGTCTGGGACCCTGCGAGTGATGTAAGCTTCACCATTACCGACCGAGATGGTCATTCAGCCCTGATCAATTTCACCGACCTGGTGGCGGGCAACAATCAGATCTACACCCGCGGCGCAATTCTTGCTGAAATAAATTCAAAGCTTGCTCAGGAAAACGTTGCCGCCTCGGCATCATTCGAAGACACCAACAACGATGGCAGCCCTGACCAGCTGGTTATTACCGGCAACAAATCAGGCTCAGGCGAACAGGTTATCATTTCTGGCAACAGCAGCATGAATCAGCTTGGCCTGGTAGCTGGAACGACTACCGGCACAGCAGCGGTGAGCGAGTTCAATCAGGGTGGCCTGTCATTCACTTTGACCGAAGGCCTCAATCAGTGGCTTCCGAATGAAACAATGAGTTTCATAACCACTGCAGAAAAGGGTGCTTCTGACTCGATCAACATCTATGTTCCCCAGCCTTCTTCTGAAGTGCTCAAATTCTCGACCACCGTAAATGGCGAAACCTTTGACATTTCGGGCGCTGTGAACAAGGGGGCAACCCATTCTACCAACATCATCGCCTACGACTCTCTTGGGGCGAAACATGGCCTGGTCACCACATGGGAACACACCAACAAAGAAACCAAAGAATGGTCATACAAAGTCAGTTACTCGGACGATGACCCCGAAATAGTTGCCTGGTTGAAGGATCCGGCAAATAACATCGCCGACCCTGAAGCCCCGACCGAAGACGATCTTGAAAGGGCAAACGATGCTCTGTTGACCGACAGAGAAGGCACCCTGTTTTTCCATGAAAATGGAAAAATAGATCTGGGAAGATCTTTGGTTCCCGATGTAAAACTGCAGCCTCAAGGAAGCAACCCTGTTTCAATCAAACTGAAAACAGATCTGATCACTCAGTTCGATTCTGGCTTCACAACCAAGGCAGAATTTCAGGATGGTTACGAAATGGGTCTGCTCGAGCAGATTTACTTTGAAGAAGATGGTATTATCAGAGGTGTTTACTCTAATGGCCAGAAACAACCAATCGGGCAGGTTGCTCTTACAACCTTCAACAACCCCGGTGGTCTTGAAAAACTCGGCAAGAACCTTTATGAATTCTCACCAAACTCCGGGCAGCCGGTAGTCGGCAAACCTGGTATGATGGACAGAGGCGTAATCGTTCCGGCTTCTCTTGAAATGAGCAACGTAGACATTTCAGAAGAATTCACGACGATGATCATAACCCAAAGAGCATTTCAGGCCAATTCAAGAGTAATCACGACTTCAGACGAACTGCTACAGGAAGTGGTAAACCTGAAGCGGTAATATAAAGGCAGGTAATCTAAAGCTATGATCAGATTGTCAAGACTGAATGGTCAGAAGTTCATACTCAATGCCGATCTGATCGAGCAGATTGAAACCACGCCTGACACGGTCATTACCCTTATAAATGGAAAGACGATAATGGTTGCGGAGCCGGTGAAGACGGTTATGAGAAGAATACTCAGATACCGTCGAAAAATTCACAGGCTTCGCACCTTATCTTCAAAAAAAATCGCAAAAGGCCGAAACAATGAATAAAATTACCAACTCATTAACAAAAGCTTGTTTACGCATTGACTTGGCTGATTTGCTCATGGTAGGTTTGTAAAATATGTCATCTAAAACCAAGTGGATTATAATTATTCTTGTAATACTGGTAATTGCGCTGGCTGTTGTAGGTATAGCCTATATGACAACCAGAAAGGCGATCACCGGCCCAAGCGGTGCACCGTCTGCCCCGCCGGCTCAGGGTGAAGTAAGCACTTCTCCCAAAATGGGCCGTTTCGACCTTGGCGAGTTCATCGCAACCTCTCGGGATGAAGAGCTTCATTATGTGAAGATTCAGGTTGAAGTAGGTTACATCGGCAATCTTGAACAGGAACTCGAAGAGCGCAAGGCAGAACTGCGTGACGCCATCACGACTATTCTAATGAAACTGAATATTCAAAGAGCCAAAGAAGACTACATAGATCACTTTCTGCACAAAGATATAGAAACTGAGCTAAACAGAATTCTTGGCAAAACAACTTCAGAAAGTAGAATAATCAAAGTATTCATCCCTACTTTCCTGATAAACTAAAGTTTATAGCACGATACCGGAGTTAACGAATGGTCGATACTCTATCGCAAAGCGAAATTGATGCTCTATTGTCAGCTTTGAGCACAGGTGACGAGGAAGAAGAAGCTCCACCTCCACCACCGACAAAGTCTGGCGCCGCATCAGGCGGCGGCTTCGCAGAAGCGCCAAAAAAAGCCGGCAAAGCAGAACCTGCCCCTTCGGGCGGGGGCTCTTCGTTTTTCGACGCAGACGACTCCGATAAGCCTAAAAAGAAAATCATCACCTATGATTTCAAGCGTCAGACAAAGTTTTCGAAAGAACAGCTCGGCACCATTCAGCTGATTCACGAAACATTTGCCCGACTGGTCGGAACAGATCTTTCGACTCGCCTTCGCGCATTTGCTCAGGCCACTATCATCGCGGTAGAGCAAAGAACCTTCGAAGAGATGATTCACTCGATCTACAATCCGACCTTCATAACGATTTTCCGCTCTGACAATCTTGACGGAAAAGCGCTGATCGATATAAATCTCAACATAGTCTTCACGATTCTCGATCGACTTCTTGGCGGCAACGGCACCCCCCTGGGAATTCTACGCCAGCTGACGGAAGTAGAAAAGCAGATCATGACCAAGGTCATGGTTGGCATCATAGATCGACTCAGAGAGGCCTGGATCAACATTATCGATCTTGCTCCGGCCATGGAACTGGTTGAATCGAACCCGCAGTTCGCCCAGATCGTTCCGCCGAGCGAAATAGTTCTTTCGATCACCATCGAAATTAAAATTCATGACGTAACCGGGGTTATGACCCTTTGTATACCTTACAATACCGTTGAACCGATTGTTCATAAATTCAACGCAGCCTCATGGTTTGCCGCGGTGCGCAAAGAACCGATGCAAACGAATGTCGATGCAATCAGCCACCAGGTTAAAGAAGTTCATCTTCCGGTCATTGCCGAGCTGGGTGCAGCCACAGTGACTCTGCAAGACATTCTTGGTCTTGGCCCTGGCGACATTCTCGTAACTGATCAATTGGTAAAAAACGATCTTAACATCAGAGTAGGAAATCTGGTTAAATTTCATGGCCGCCCGGGAATACTCGGCAAGAAGATGGCCATTTCAATAACAGACCAGCTAGAGCCCCCCGATGTGGAGGAGGAATTAGAGTGAACGACCTATTATCACAAGAAGAAATTGATGCGTTGTTGAACGCAGGAGGCTCAGACTCAGCCGAAGATTCAGGCAGCGATGCGGCAGAGCAGGCCGCTCCCCCACCAGAACCTTCCCCAGAGCCGGCGGCAGCAGCGGGTGGCTCATCGGGCTCATCTGGATCTTCAACCCCACCAGAGACTCTGTCTCAAGAAGCCATCGAAAAGCTTTCCGAAGTGGCGAAACTTTCGCTTGGCGCCACCTCTTCAGTTGTTCAGGTTCTTCTCAACAAAGAAATCGAAATCAACCTCGAACAGGTTCGCGTAGTAAGCTTCTCAGAGCTCGCATCAGAAAGTGGCAGCGAAGAATTCGTTCTGGCCAAAATTGCCTATGTCGAAGGCTTTGACGGCAATTCATATCTGATGTTGAAGAAATCAATCTCTGCAGTCATTGGCGACCTGATGATGGGTGGAGAAGGCGTCGGCGCAGAATTCCAGGAAATGCATACCTCAGCCGTCGGCGAAATGATGAACCAGATGATGGGCAAGACCACCACCTCATTATCAGAAATCTTCAAAAAGAGAGTTGACATTTCCCCTCCTGAAGTAATTCTGGTTAATTTTTCAGAAGGGCCGCCAACAATGCCAGACTTCAGCGAGTCAGCCCATTTTCTCAGAATTGGTTACAATCTGAAAATTGGTGATGTGGCTGAAACCGAAATGGTTCAGTTACTTCCGGCCGACTTTGCCGATCTGATGGCATCAGAATTGACAAAAGAAGACAAAGAACCCCCGAAAAAAGCCAAGCCAGCACCGCCCCCTCCAGGAGGAATGCCAATGGGTAATCAAAACCAGCCCAGTCAGAGCCCGGGTCAGATGCCCGGACAGATGCCGGGGCAAATGCCTGGTCAGATGCCAGGAATGGGTATGCCAGGGCAGATGCCTGGTATGGGTATGCCCGGACAGATGCCGGGAATGGGCATGCCGGGACAAATGCCCGGAATGGGTATGCCTGGTCAAATGCCGGGAATGGGCATGCAAGGCCAGATGCCAGGAATGGGTATGCCAGGAATGGGTATGCCAGGAATGGGAATGCCCGGACAATTTCAGGGAGCTCCAGCAGAATTTGGCATGCTGCAAATGCCGATGGGAGTTGGACTTCAATCAAATATCGACCTTCTTCTTGACGTACCTCTGCAAATAACAGTTGAATTAGGCAGAACACGTATGTTAATAAAAGATGTTCTTGAATTGGGAATTGGTTCTGTAGTAGAGTTAAATAAACTAGCAGGTGAAGCTGTTGAAGTTTTTGTAAATAACAAGCTCATAGCCAAAGGCGAAGTGGTTGTTATCGATGAAAATTTCGCAGTCAGGATAACCAGCATAATCAATCCGCAAGACAGACTCCAGGCCCTCTAAGGAGACTTACCGGTTCGTATGGGTAAAACAATTCTTATAGTAGACGATGCAGCATTCATGCGCATGATGATCAAGGACATTCTGACAAAGAATGGCTATGAAGTTCTTGGCGAAGCCCAGACAGGCAAAGAAGCAGTTGAGATGTACCAAAAACTGAAGCCTGACCTGACAACCATGGACATCACGATGCCAGAGATGAATGGAATTGATGCGGTTCGCGCAATCAAAAAAATTGACCCTGCAGCAAGGATAATCATGTGTAGTGCCATGGGCCAGCAAGCCATGGTTATTGATGCGATCCAGGCCGGGGCAAGAGATTTCATTGTGAAACCGTTTCAACCCAATCGCGTTCTTGAAGCTGTTCAAAAAGCGCTACGCTGATTCGTTCTCATCAACACAACATAATCTGGCCTGACGTGAAAAATTGGATTTTCCAAATTTTATTGATTTTGTTTTTGATCAGCGTTTGTTCTGCACACGCACAGCCCGTTGCCAGCGAAGGCAATGGGTTTTTGGCTTCTGAGCCGCTTTTTCTCGATCAGCCGGTTGCTTCTTCGCTTCCTTTTCTTCCTAATTCCGACCCTTTTTCAACCTCACTTAGAATTCTTTCAGCCCTTTTTGCGGTTATCATAATCGCTTTTGCCTTATCATGGTTCATTCAGAAAAAAGGCGGCTTCAACAACAACGTTTTTGGCAAAGTAATCGGCGTTTTGCCTCTTGACAACAAACGCATCATCTATCTTGTCGATGTGGTTGGCAGAATCCTTATACTTGGCGTAACAGACTCTAATATCAACCTGCTTTGCGAAATTACCGACAAAGACACGATTGATTCACTGAGACTTCAGGGGCAAACCCCAACCATGCCAGGAATGGAAAAAATATTCTCGTTTTTGAAAAACAACAAAACCGACGAATCAGCAGATCAGCCTGAGATAAATGAAACAGACATAAAAACCAGCACAAGCAAAAACCATGAAAGGCTGAGAAAAATAAACAGCCTGCTGGTTAAAAGGAACTCCACAGAAAACAAACCCGAAGATAATTGAATCATCTCGGTTTTTTCTATTTTACTCCCTTGCGCATGCCACAAGTTCAGTGTATAAATTTACTGAAGCTGTGCCCTGAAACAAATTTTTTCGGCTTCCCTGTGGCAAAATGCACCAAACCTTTCTAAAACGCAATTCTAATCTGATTTTTAGCCTAGTGCTTCTTTGCGTGCTTTTTGTATTTTCCGGCACAGCAAGTGCACAGCCTCAAGACCTTTCGCTGCCGCAGGCAAGAGTAGATCTTGAAGATTCGACCAAAGTGGACCGAATGGAGCGCCAGGACACCCCGTTTCCAATCCCCGCCATCAGAATTCAGGTCGATCCCTCGCGCGAAAGAAGTCAGCTGGGCACGGGTTTACAGATTCTCATACTTCTCACCATCTTAAGCCTTGCTCCATCTATTCTGATCATGCTGACGAGCTTCACCCGAATTCTCATCGTTTTAAGCTTCGTTCGCCGAGCCCTTGGAACCCAACAGGAACCAAGCAATCAGATCATAATCGGCCTGGCACTTTTCATAACTTTTTTTACCATGTCACCGGTTATCGACCAGATATACCAGAACAGCGTAAAACCCTATATCGACCGAGATATAAACTATGTAGAAGCTTACAATCGCGGCATCAATCCGATTCGCGACTTTATGTTCAAACACACACGCAAAACCGACCTTGCACTGTTTGCAGGCATGGAAGGCGGGGCAAAACCTGAAACTAAAGACGATTTCAGCACCGTGGCCCTGATTCCGGCCTTTATAACGAGCGAGCTTCGAACCGCTTTTCAGATGGGCGTAATAATTTATCTGCCATTTCTGGTCATAGACATGGTCGTGGCAAGCCTGTTGATGTCTATGGGCATGATCATGCTGCCGCCGGTAATGATTTCTTTGCCTTTCAAGATCCTTCTGTTCGTTCTGGTAGACGGTTGGAATCTGGTGGTAAGGTCATTGGTGGTAAGCTTCGGGGGTAATGCATGACCGAATATACCCTTTATGAACTTTTTAAAGAAACGATCTTTTTAGCCTTCACCCTTTCTGCACCCATACTGGTTTTGGGCATGCTTATCGGTATTCTGGTCAGTATTTTTCAGACGGCTACTTCGATACAGGAACAAAGTTTGACTTTCATTCCAAAGCTTCTGATAACCGCCCTGGCGCTGATAGGTCTTGCTCCATGGATGCTCACCAAGCTTATGCAGTTCGCCATCAGACTTCTGGGGCAACTTCAAATGTTCGCACGGTAGGAATTTCAGGATGACTGAAGCCTTTTTCCTGAAAGCTGTCGGCATGTTTCTGATCGCAATGGTCAGGTTCAGCGGTTTTTTTATAAACATGCCTGTTTTTGGCGAATCAACGATTCCTATGCGGCTGAAGGCCGGGTTATCAGCATTCTGCGCGCTGATTGCAACTCCGCATCTTCTCGCAACTCAGGAGCTGCCGGAATTAAGCGTTCCCGGGTATGGTCTGATGATCATCAGAGAAATGACTCTGGGTTTTTGCTTAGGCTTTGTAGTATTACTGATTATGGATTCATTACGCCTGGCCGGTCAGATAATCGGCATGCAGATAGGCTTTTCTTTCGTTCAGGTAGCCGACCCTTCTTCAAACAGAAGCCTTGGCATCGTATCGGAATTTTTTCAAATGATGGGTTCGTTGTTTTTTTTAATCATTGGCGGGCACCTGATTTTGTTGCAGGCTTTTTTTCAAAGTTTCGACCTCATAAGCCTTGACAAGCTGCAGATAACCTCAGGGGTTGTTGAAGAAATAATTCTATACAGCCGTATGATTTTTGTATGCGGACTTCAAATTGCCATGCCGATTATCGGAGTCATTCTCGTCGGCGATGTGGGCCTTGGCATCATCGCCCGAACCGTGCCAAAAATGAATGTCTTTCAGGTCGGCTTTTCGCTAAAGATCCTGGGGGGCCTGATAATACTTATCGTCCTGATGCCCCATGTCACCGACATTATTCGGGTGCTGATCAATGCTAGTCTGGGTGAAGTCAACACCTTGCTGAACCACATGAGCTAGAATGAAAAATAGTCTAAAAAATCAGCTTGATACTACGGAAACGAAGCTGCTTGATTTTTCAGGTATAAGCTTTGATCTTCAGCTGTTTGCCGGCGAAAAAACCGAGCCTGCAACTGAAAAGAAACGGCGCGAAGCGACCCAACAAGGGAATGTGGCCAAATCGCAAGATCTGGCGTCGGTAGTAATTCTACTTACCGGCTTTCTTATGCTGCGTTTTTACGGACCGCAACTTTACGGTCTGTGCGGAGAATACATGCGCTATTGTATGAGCACTTCCATTCATACAGATCTTGCTCTGCCTGAAACAATAATGCTTTTCAATCAGCTGGTTTATATTCTTATGAAAATGCTGGCACCGTTCATGGTAGCCATAGCCTTGAGTGCCGTAGCTGCAAACATGATTCAGACCGGTTTTCTTTTTCGCTTCGATCCGATAATACCCAATCTTGACCGACTCAACCCCATATCCGGACTGCAAAACATATTTTCATGGAAACTGGTCGCCGAGCTGGTTAAATCTATTCTCAAAATTTTGATAGTAGCATATATCCCTTATTCAACCCTTAGGGAACAAATTCCAATGATTATAAGGTTCGTTCAACTCGAACCCATGCCAGCTATCATTATTTTGTTAAAAACGATTTTTTACATGGCGATCAAAATCATTCTCATTCTTCTGGCGCTGGCAATAGCCGACTGGTTTTTTCAAAAGTGGCGCCACGAAGAAAACCTGAAAATGTCTAAAGAAGAAATTAAAGAAGAATACAAACAGCGCGAAGGTGACCCCCGGATCAAACAAAAAATCAGAGAAAAGCAGCGTCAGGCTTCGACAAGAAGAATGATGGACGAAGTTCCCAAAGCAACCGTAGTTGTAACCAACCCAACGCATATCGCCTGTGCACTTAGATATGATCCCGAGCAGAATAATGCACCAATTGTCGTGGCGATGGGTGCCGGTCTCATTGCACGCAAAATCAAAGAAATTGCCAATGAAAACAATGTGCCGATTGTTGAGAACAAACCCCTTGCCAGGGCACTGTATAAAATGGTAGAAATAGGAGACGAGATACCCTCTGATCTTTATGGTGCAGTTGTCGAAATTCTGGCGCAGGTATACCGAACCAGAAGCAAACAGGCCTGACAGGGTATTCTACACCAGAGAATGTTCTGATTTCTGATTGTATTGTTTAGCGGAGGCAAGTTTGGCTGAAACCAAGGCTGGTCCATTGAATGTCGTGCCCTTTGCAGGCCTGCTGCAAAGCAAAGACATTCTTTTCGCTTTTGGTGTAGTCTCGATCGTCATAATGATGGTTGTGCCCCTGCCGTCATTCATTCTCAACCTTTTCCTGACTCTGAACATCGCATTGGCACTGACCATATTGCTGGTTTCGATATACAACCAGTATGCACTGCAATTTTCCGCATTTCCCAGTCTTCTTCTGATTGCAACCCTGTTCAGGCTAAGCCTTAATGTCAGCACCACCCGAATAATTCTGTCGGGACAGGGAGCTACGATAGATATTATCAAAGCCTTTGGCAACTTTGTGGTCGGCGGCAATTATGTCGTCGGTTTTGTCGTTTTCATAATTCTGGTCCTTATTCAGTTCATCGTTATCGCCAAGGGTGCCGAACGCGTCGCCGAAGTTGCCGCGCGATTCACTCTCGATGCAATGCCTATCAAAGGTATGGCCATCGACGCCGACCTGAATGCAGGCTCAATAGACCAGGACGAGGCCACGAAAAGACGTCTTGATCTGCAGCGCGAAGCCGATTTTTACGGGGCTATGGATGGTGCGAGTAAATTTGTTAAAAACGATGCCATTGCCGGTATTATCATCACGGTAATCAATCTGCTTGGCGGATTGGTCATAGGTATTTTTCAGCGTGGCGAAACGGCGATGGATGCTCTTCAAGCCTATGCGCTATTCACAGTAGGCGACGGATTGGTTTCTCAGATTCCTGCGCTTCTCATTGCCACCGCCACCGGTATCGTCGTTACCCGGGCAAGCTCAGATTCGAGTCTTGGGCACGACATCAGCGGCCAACTTCTTTCGCACCCCAAGGTTCTCGGCATCGGCTCAGGCCTGATGGCTTTTCTCGGGCTGATACCCGGTCTGCCGAAACTGAGTTTTTTGATTCTGTCGGCAATTCTCGGAACCCTCGCCTATCTTACTCATCGCGATGAAGAAGAGGCATCAAAGAAAGACATAGAAGAAAAAATGGCCGAAGAGCAGACCGCTGCCAGTGGCCCCGAAGACGTTTCTTCTTTGTTGACCGTAGACCCGCTTGAACTCGAAATCGGTTACAACCTTATTCCTCTTGTAGATGCCAACCAGGGTGGCGATTTGCTGAACCGCATAACCCTTATCAGAAGGCAAATTGCCATCGACCTCGGGCTTGTGGTTCCCCCGATCAGAATTCGCGACAACATTCAGCTGCCGCCTTCATGCTATGTATTTAAAATCAAAGGCGTTGAATTCGCGCAATACGAAATCATTCCCGATCAGTTCATGGCCATGAATCCCGGCACCGCGACCAGCAAGATAAGCGGCATAGAAGTTGAAGAACCGGCCTTTGGCCTGCCCGCAGTCTGGATTCAAAGCTCTCTGCGCGAGCGTGCCGAAATGGCAGGTTACACAGTCGTTGATCCTTCAACAGTTATAGCCACACATCTAACAGAAGTGATCCGCAAAAACGCTCACGAAATTCTTGGCCGCCAGGAACTGCAGCAGCTTCTCGACACAGTAAAAGAAAATTACCCGCTCATTCTAGATGAAGTTGTGCCAAATGTTGTCAGTCAATCATCACTTCTGAAGATTCTGCAGAATCTGCTGAAAGAGAATGTTTCAATCAGGCATATGGTTAACATTCTTGAGTCTCTTTCTGACTGCAAAGGAATCGGTGAAATAGATACTCTCACCGAGATTGCAAGACAGGGCTTATCAAGGCATATCTGCAAATCGCTGATGGATGAAACCGGCGTAATAAAAGTCATCTCGCTCGACCCCCAACTTGAACAGATGCTTGCCAATGCCCTGCAGAAAATAGATGGTTCGGTTCAACTCGGTATAGACCCGACTTCAGCATCGAAATTACTCGAAAAAATCAGAAACAAAATAGAAGAAGTCATGCAGGATGGACATTCACCAATACTTCTTTGCAATTCAGCCTTGCGATTAAGTCTTAAACGACTTACCGAAAGAATCGCGCCAAGACTGACAGTCTTGTCCTACCAGGAAATCCCCACTTCGGTAAGACTCGAATCGGTTGGCCTGATTTCGCTTCAGGGGTAATCAATGAAAGATCAGGCCTCATCACTTAGAAAACTAAAGCAGATGATTGACCAAACCACGAGGGTTCAGGCAATCGACGCCGAAACCTTTTTAGCGCAGATTCCCCGCCCCTGTCCGTTCACAGCGGTCGCCATAGTTTACCCTGACGACATTGTTCCGGAACTTCCTCCGGTCATGGACTGGATTTCGGGCCTGATGCAATTCTCACCACGAGCCTGCTTCTGGGATCAGGCCAGCCTCATTCCGGAAGAACGCATACCAAGAACACAGATCAGACTGAAATTCCCGACTCCTGTCAGAGTTGAAGCGGGCTTAACCCCGTTAACCATACTTCCGGCCATAAAAAACTTTGACCAGATATGCAAATCCGATGAACAAGGGCGAATAAGCTATCTTCAGCATTTGACCCGCAGCCTGAAATCGTCTTCAGAAGTATGGATCAGCATAAAAGCAAGCGAACTGAAGCGCTATTACCCGATAGTGCACTCTACCGATGCCGTATGCGTTGTGATACCGCAGCATTCAGAAGCGATTATTCGCTGTTACGAGCTGGTTAAGAGCATTCACCTGTCTGGCTACTTTTCACCGGTTGGCCTGCTTGACTTTTCCCCGACCAAACCTGCTCCAGAAGAGCGTTTAAGCAAACGAATAAAAATTGTTGCAAAACAATTTTTGGCCCTTGACCTTGTGCCTGCAGGAATGGTACTTTCTAACTGCACCTACATTCCACCTGAAACAGAAACGAATTTGCGAACCCGACTCATGTCAGTCGAAAGCGCATCGAAAGATTTTCTGTATTGTTTGTCTGAAAGCCTGATATACCAACTTCCGGGAATGTTCTAAAAATATGACTGAACCTATAATCAAGCCGATCGAAGCAATCATAGCCGAGACTAGAAAACAGATACATCCGTATGTTTTCAAAAGGCTTGAAGCGCGAACCCCGCGAAAAGCAGGCAGTAAAATTGCCCGCACGATCACCGTAACTTCAGGCAAGGGCGGCGTGGGCAAAACCAGCATGGTTGCAAATTTAGCCATATGTCTGGCTCAGGCCGGGCAAAGAGTTATAATTCTCGATGCAGATTTAGGGCTTGCCAACATTGACGTTATTTTTGGTATAAGGCCGAAGCACAACCTTATGGATGTCATTAACGGCAACATGACTCTCGATGAAATAATGATTCAGGGTCCAAATGGCATTCAGATTATCGCTGGTGGCTCTGGTGTATCTGAGCTCGCACAGCTCGAAACAGAACAGGCCCACAAACTTTTCGACCAACTAAAATTTTTAGAAGACAAAACTGATTACCTGTTGATCGATACCGGTGCAGGTATCAGCGACAGTGTGATTTCTTTCTGCCAGGCAGCTGACCAGATCATCGTCATCACCACGACCGAACCCACTTCGCTTGCCGATGCCTATGGAATCATCAAGATCATCAGCAACAAGCGCCCTGACAGCCATGTTTCGGTTCTGGTCAACAGGGTTGACAGTCCAGAAGAAGGCAATGAAATTCATGCCCGGCTATCGCGGGTTGCCAGTGAATTTCTTGATTTCGAAATACATCCTCTCGGCTCGATTCCGCAGGACCGCCAGATGCACCTGGCAATAAGACAACAAACGCCGCTGATGTTGTTTTCACCTATGTCTCCAGCGGCAGCAGGAATCAGAAAGATCGTTTCGAGCACTTTTCACGAGATTCCCGAAGACAATCCGAACGAAGGAATCGAAGGTTTTCTGGGCAGATTGACAAAATTCTTCAAAGGAGGTTCATCACAGTAATGCATTTTGACAGCTACGACAAAATACTTGGTGACACCCTCTTTGAAGCAAAGGTTAAAGCAGAAAAAACCTATGGCAAAGAAAATTTCAGTGTTATAACCAGCAAAAAAGTAAAGCACCCGATTTATTTTGGCCTTGGTTATAAAGAAATGTTTGAAATAACCATAGGAATCATCAATAACAAGATTAGAAAAAACGTGGTTACCGAAGTGCCTTCCCGACCGTCGCCTTCTATCGAAGTCAGACCACCTCGAACGACCTTCGCGACCTATCATGAGCACGACACTTCAGTTCATACCCAGCCCACAGCAAGCAGTACTACAGCAAGGGCAAAGCAGGTTGCAGAACCGCCGGTCAAGGCAGTAAATCCTTCTTTTCACGGAATCAGGGCTTACAACTCTGCGCCACGCCCCGTTAACATGCGTGCCGTTCATGGTTTGAGATCTAACCAGGAAGGTAACAGCGAGCCGCAATCGCAGAAGATTCTCGATGATAAATGTATTGCAGCTGAGCAGATAGACGAAATTCTCAACGAAATAATCGCGGTCAAAGAAACCCGCAAACGCCAGGAAAAGATAGCCAACATTGCGACGAGGCCGGCAAAAGAGCATGTCAGAGCCGACTTTGCCAGTCAATCTGACCCGATGATTGCTTCTGATCGCATCGAAGTTTACGAACAGCGCCTTGATAAAATGTTCGAGATTTTACGTAATCTCAATCAGCGTTTCGGGCAAACTCTGGAAAAAGAAGTGCCAGAAATTCCCGAAGGTCTGTATCAGGTTAAAAAGAATCTTCTGGACATAGAAACACCCCTGGAAATTGCCGACAAGATGGTTTTCGAGCTTAAGGAAGTTTTGCCGCAAAATGCTTTGCAGCGCCCTGAAGAAGCTATCAAGCACACAAGTCGCTGGCTGCAGAAAACGATCAGATTTTCGCCAGAGCCTGAATTCAAGCAGGAAAATGGGCCAAGAATCATTGCTCTGATAGGCCCAACCGGGGTAGGCAAAACCACAACCATCGCCAAAATTGCCGCTTCTTACGGATTAAGCGTAAAAGATCGCTTGTCTATCGCTCTTTTCACCCTTGACACCTACAGAATCGGCGCTGCCGATCAACTGCAGCAATATGCTCAGATCATAGATGTAGATATGGAAATACTATATCGAGCTGAAGATATCGATCAGGCCATCGACAAGCATATGGATAAAGACCTTATCATAATAGATACCGCCGGCCGCTGTCAGAAAGATGCAGAAGAATTGTGCGAACTGAGAAACTTTTTAGACCGGCTTCCGGAATCAGACAAGTATCTGGTTCTATCGGCCACCGCCAAATACACCGATATGCTTGAAACGGTCTATTGTTTTGACGAAGTCGGTTTCGAGCATCTCATATTCACCAAGATCGATGAGACCAACACATTCGGCCCCCTGCTGGCAGTTCTGGTTAAAACCGGTAAATCTCTTGCCTACATTACCAACGGTCAAAAAGTTCCTGAAGATTTTCGCAAGGCTGACTTCAATTTTTTCAACTCAAGACTTTTTCCTGCTTCATTTTCTGCGAAAATTGATCTACCCTTTTCAAGAACTCAAGCGCAAGAATTTTAGTTTGTTGTTCAGGGGCAATAACAAGGCTGATAATCCTGCTCAAAACATTTTTTTGCATCTGTTCTCTTCTGCCTGTATAATATTTTTCCCAATTATTACCGATTTTTCTGTATAATGTTTTATTTATGCTGCTTATTATGCTTTCAATCAAAGAAATCTGCCGGAGCATTTGATGGATATTGATCTCTCGCAATACATGGGGATGTATGTCGACGGTTCAAGAGAGAACCTCGATCTGATGGACAAATTCCTCCTGGCGCTGGAACAAGATCCTTCGAATCTTGAGGCAGTCGGAGAAATTTTCCGGGCCGCCCACACTCTGAAGGGCATGTCGGCAACCATGGGTTTTGAAAAGGTTGCCCATTTGACCCATGAAATGGAAAACATTCTCGACCAGCTGAGAAACCATCAGATTCAGGTTTCAACCGAAATTATCGATGTAATTTTCGAAACTTTCGATGTTCTGAGAATTCTGGTCAATGACAGCATTGAAGCGACAGATTCTAATGTTGATATAGACGCAATCATCAAAAAGCTCGATGATACAGCCAAGGGCAAAACAACCTCGGCCAAAGTAGAAGCCAAGCCGATTGAAAAGGCGCCGGAACCGGTCGCGGTCGAAGAAGCCCCCGCGGCGGCCCCAGCGGCCAATGATACTTCTCAGCTGGCTCTCGAGCTTGCTGATATAACCATGAATGAATTTGAAACCCAGGTTCTAAAAGAAGCACAACAACTTGGCTCAAAAATTCATTTGATGATTGTAACCCTGGTTCCTGACTGCCTTTTAAAAGCTCCCAGAGCTTTTATGGTTACGCGAAGCCTTGAAGAGCTGGCATGCGATATTATCAAAACGGTTCCAGACACCAAAGATATTGAAGAAGAAAAGTTCGATCTGTCTTTTAAAATGGTGTTGATCGGAAAGCCTGACGCGGCGTCAATTCGCGATGCTATCGAGTCGATTTCTGAAATTGAGTCGGTTAAACTGACCGAACTTTCGCCCGAAGACTTTGAAACTCAGGCCGCAGAAATAACGGTCAAGCCAGACCCTGCGCCGGCACCGCCCGCTCCAAAGCCAGAAGAACCAAAGCCTGCACCAGCGCCTGCCGCGCCTGTTGCACCGGCAGCTCCAGCCCAACCGGCGACACCACCGAAGCCCGCCGCACCTCAAGCAGCAACTCCTGCAGCACCGGCACCAGCGGCTGCCAAACCAGCTGCTCCACCACCGGCTCCGCCCAAACCGCCTGCGCCACCAAAACCACCGGCGAAACCGCCGGCCGGACCGCCCAAAAAACCAAGTGCAAGTCATGCTGACAAAAGAAGCAGTCAGACCGTTCGCGTTGACATGCGCAGACTCGATGAACTTATGAATCTGGTCGGTGAGCTTGTTATCAACCGCACCAGACTGCAAGACATCGGGGCAGCACACAAGCTGAAAGACCTGAACGAAACCCTTACCCGCGTTTCCCAAATCAGCTCTTCTCTGCAGAATGTTGTTATGCAGGTGCGAATGGTTCCCATCGAGCAGGTTTTCGACAGGTTCCCGAGAATGGTGCGCGATCTTTCGAAGAAGTTGAACAAAAAAATCAACCTCGTGGTCGAAGGTAAAGAAACAGAAATGGACCGAACTGTTATCGACGAAATCGGTGACCCAATGGTTCATTTGATCAGAAACTCGATTGACCACGGCATTGAATCGCCTGAAGAGAGAATGGCCAAGGGCAAGCCCGAAGCCGGCACCATAACCCTGGTCGCTCGTCACGAAGGCAACAACGTCATCATTGAAGTAAAGGATGACGGCAAGGGAGTCGACCCCTCTATTATCGGTCGTCTGGCGGTTGAAAGAGGTCTATTCAATACTGAGCAGATCAGCAAAATGCCGCCTGAAGAAATTATCAAAATTATCTTTTTGCCGGGCTTCTCTACGGCATCTGTCGTCAGTGACCTCTCAGGCAGAGGCGTGGGCATGGATGCGGTCAAGGCCAAGCTTGAAGATCTTAATGGCCAGCTTGATATCGAATCAAAAGTTGGCGAAGGCAGCCGGGTAATCATTAAACTGCCGCTGACACTGGCGATTCTTCCGGCACTTATGGTTAAAGTCGGCAGAGAAATGTTTGCAATTCCTCTCGCTTCAGTTCAGGAAACCATGGATATTACCAAAAGCGATATAAACATCGTGCAACACCAGGAAGTTACACTTCTCAGGGGTGATGTATTACCCATTATCAGATTACGCAATGTTCTCGGGGTTCCAACCACCGATGAAGAAAACCGCGCCATCGAAGCCAAGGAAGAAGAGATATCGATTGTTGTCTGTTCTTCAGGCGAAAAGCGTGCAGGTTTCATGGTCGACGAACTTCTGGGTCAGCAGGAAATCGTTATCAAATCTCTGGGTAACCTTCTCGGGGGGCTTCCGGGCATTATGGGCGCAACCATGAGAGGCGATGGCAGCATCGCCCTGATTCTTGATATTCCATCTTTCTTCCAGAAGGGTCAGAATATTCAATGATGAAATTTACGAAAAAATCAGCCTGGCTGCGGCCAGAGTCGAATAAAACGGAGGTTAAGGGTTGAATCTGGATCTTTCCGAATATATGGGAGCCTATATTGACGGGTCCCGGGAAAATCTCGACACCATGGACAAGATGCTGCTCAACCTCGAGCAGAACCCTTCCAACCTCGATGCTGTCGAAGAAATTTTCCGTGCTGCACATACTCTTAAGGGTATGTCGGCAACCATGGGTTTTGAAAAAATCGCTCATCTTACCCATGAAATGGAAAATATTCTCGATAAACTCAGAAACAAAGAGATTCCGGTAACCACCGAAGTTATCGATGTCATTTTCGAAACCTTTGACGTATTAAGAACTCTGGTTGCAGACAGTATCGAGTCAACAGACTCAAACATTGATTTGACCGAGATTTCAGGCAAGCTCACCGCCATTGCCAGCGGCGCCCCCGCTGCACCCGCAGCTCAGGCTCCGGCAGCTGCAGAGCCTCAGGGCGGCACAGAAGCTTCAGCCCCCGCGCCAGCTCCGGCCCAGAATGGTGGAGCAGGCAACATTGACATTTCAGAATTCGAACTCTCAGATTTTGAAATTTCAGGCCTGGAATCAGCTGAAGATGAAGGCAGGCAAGCTCTGCTTCTCAAGGTTGCGCTTGTATCAGATTGTCTGCTTAAAGGCCCGAGAATATTCATGGTTCTCAGGACTCTCGACGATTTTCATTGTGACATAGTCAAGTCCATTCCTGAAGTTAAAGATCTTGAAAACGAAAAATTCGACACTTCGTTCAAGATGGTTCTGGTAACCGATAAATCGATAGACCAGATACGCGAGGGCATCGAATCGATTTCAGAAATTGAAACCGTTGAAATGGTTGAGATATCTGGCTCACTTGGTGGTGCTGCCCCATCCGCTCCGCCACCGGCGCCGGTCGAAGCCCAGCCTGCAGCAGAAGAGCCCGTTGCACCGACTCCGGTGCATGTGCCAAGCGCTCCGCCGGCAGCTCAACCTGTGGCAGCTGCAGCGCCGGCTGTTGCGCCGCCACCACCCGCGCCGCCCCAGGATTCAGGTCAGGGTGCCCCTGGTGAAGAGGGCGGCGAAGAAGAAGATGATGAAGCAAAAGAAATCATCGAAATGGTTCAGCTGGTCACTTTTGGTATGGCGGGCGAAACCTATGCCCTTGAAATACATCAGGTTGAGGCCATCATCAATCTGGTTCCCATTACCCGAGTGCCCAAGGCGCCCTCTCACATTGATGGCGTAATCAACCTGCGCGGTGAAATCGTTCCGGTAATCAATACCAGACGCCGACTCAGGCTTCCACCACTGGAAACATCTGAAAACAACCAGATTATCATTCTCTCTTTCGAAGAAGAAAAGGTTAAAGCCGGCTTTATGGTCGATTCGGTAGCAGAGGTTATAAGACTGCCCGAAACATCGATAGAGCCGCCTACCCGAGTGAGTGAGAGTGTAGACATCGATTATTTAAAAGGTGTGGGCAAGGTAGACAATACCATTATCATTCTTTTGAACGCCCACCGCATCGTCTTCGGAAAAACTGCTGAAGAATAGTATCAGTAATTTCTTCGCTCAGGCGCCGTTCATCTTTTGTTTGCTGGCCAGGATTCTTGCCGCGGAATTTCTAACCATATCGTTTTCATCCTGAGCTTGTTCCTGGGCAATTTGCCCCAGACTTGGAAGCGGCAGCTTAGCCAGAGCTTCAAGGGCATTCAGGCGGTTGAACCATTCGGCATCTTTCAAAATTCTTCTTAAAGGTATTTCTGCTTCGGCAAACCCAAGGTCACCAAGCGCATCGATGGTAAAAAACATCGATTTACGGTCTTTAAGCTCATCGATGAGCGGCTTGAGAAACATTTCGTTTTTAAGTTGTCCCATGGCCCTGATCAGATTTACTTTGAGATTACCTTTGCTGTTGCGCAATTTATCGAGAAGAAGCTGCGGTTTGAGATTACCCACTTTCGACAAACTTTCGACTGCGGCGGCGCGTACCTGCACCGACTCATCTTCGATCATGCCCAGCACGGGTTCTACCGAAGTTGGGTGCATCGTTTGTCCAAGGGCTTCAGCAATTCTTTTTCGCAAAAACCATTCTGGATTTTTGATGTGTTTTACAAGTATTTTTACCGACTCTTCTTTTTTGATGCGACCGAGACCTGAAATGCAGTATAGACCGCGTTCAAGGGGCGCAGCATCGAGTTCTTCAGAAAACAGACGCAAGGCTTCGGGGTTTCCGGTTTCTGCAAGAAATTTGAGAACCCACATCTTTCGATCGTCTTTGAGACCACGATATTTTTCAAGCATTTCGTGCACAAGGGTTTCGTGCCTCGGCAGTAAAAATCTTATTGAAGAAAAAAGCTTGTCTTCGCCTTCGTAGTTAAGATAGAAATCAACGAGAATATCGTCGACCATCTTGGAAGGCTTCATCAGTGAAATTGCCCTGACAGCCGGAAGCACCAGGTCTGCCGAATTGCTGCTGATAGCCGCTTTTAGCTTTTCAAGAGCGGGTTCGTATCGAAGAGTGCCGAGAATGCCGGCACTTTCAATAAACAGGGCAGGTCTTTTTATATCAAGATTTTTACTTAGAAAAGCGGCACCCTTTTCGCCGAGCTTTTCGACGAAAAGATTGCTGACGAGCTGTTTTGAAACAACCCCGGCGCTTTCGAGCACACGTAAAAGTGCGTTTAACTTTGCCTCGTCGGGTTCTTCAAGGTGCGGTGCAAGGGTTTGCTGAAAGCTTTCAGGGTTACCCAAAGCTGTTTCAAGTATGGTCTCAAAATTAGAATTTTCTGCCCTGTTCATTGGTAAACTCGATCAGTTAGGTGGCGAGGTAGGAACCTCATATTTTTCGATTTCGAAGTTTTCTCTGCCAACCACTTTGCCATCAGCAAGAAATTCGAAGACATAAGTACCGGGAGCCGGGAAAGCGAAGTTGTTCAAAACTATCATCGATCGTGCCACAAGGCCCGGTTGTCCCTGAATTGGAGCCGAGGGTTTCACGGCCGGAATTTCAACGCCTTCAGGAGGAATAATATTAAGGGTAACGTTAACTTTTCCCTGAATTTCACCCCATTCAATGAACAGGCACAGCTTCGGAAAAGGCAAAGGAAAACTTTGCACCAGAAGTTTTGAACCAAGAACGCCCATCAGACTCACTCTTCCGCCGACTTCCTGGCGAATATCTTCGCAAACCAGTACGCATTTGTATTTTAAATTACTCATTTACCTTACCTTTACTTATTTTGTCGGGCTTATGCCCTTTTGTCTCCTGTTGTCGAGATAGCCCTGCAATATAACAGACGCTGCAACCGCGTCTATATGGGCTTTTCGCTCTTCGCGGCGCATTCCGCCTTCTATAAGAGAAGCTTCGGCTATTTTCGACGTCAATCTTTCATCATAGAACTCAATTTCGAGTTGAGTTTTTGCAGCAAGCTCGTTTTTAAAGAACCTGGCTCTGGCGCATGACTCTCTTTCGACGCCATCGAATGAAGTCGGTAAACCAATGACTATTGCTTCGACTCCATCTTGCTCGATTATTTTTAATACCTCATTCACGGCATTTTTACCAGCTTTAATTACCGAATGGGGTGTGGCAGCTATTTCAAGGCGATCGCAAGTAGCCACGCCGATTCGTTTATTTCCAACATCGAGAGCCATAATTTTCATGTTCGATTCACCATTTTCGGCTTATGCACTTAAAGCCTGGGCAATAAGTTTTTCGGCCTGAACCAGAGCTTCGTCAATTTTTTCGACATCTTTGCCGCCGGCTGTTGCCATGTCTGGTCGTCCACCACCGCCGCCGCCGGCCACTTTTGCGACTTCTTTAATGATTTTGCCGGCATGAAGACCTTTTTGTACCAGGTCTTTCGAGATTTTTATAACGAAGCCCGCCTTATCACCGCCGGTAGCAAGCAGCGCCAGGGTTTTGCCATTTGCATTGCCGATCAATTCATCGCAAAGCTCTTTCAATTCATCAACGCTCAAACCATCGGCTCTTGAAAGAATCACCGAAACATCGGAAATCTGCCGGGCGGTTGCCTTGATCTGATCTATTTTTCCATGAGCCTGAGATTTTCTAAGCTTATCCAGTTCCTTGCGCAACTCTTTGTTTTCAGCAAGAATTTTTTCGGCTTTGTGCACAAGGCCTTTTTGTTCGCAATCAAACAATCGGGCCAGCTCTCGTTCATTCTTTTTGAGCTGGTGCATTATTTCAAGTGAGCATGAACCCGAAACGGCCTCGATTCTTCTGACGCCTGCGGCGATGGATGCTTCAGAAGTAATTGCGAACAATCCGATTTCGGCAGAGTTGTTCAGATGAGTGCCGCCGCAAAGTTCGCGTGAATAATCGCCAACCGTAACCACTCTGACCCGGTCGCCGTATTTTTCACCAAACAGGGCCATGGCTCCGGTTTTTACTGCATCATCATAGCTCATTTCGTTTTTGCTTACTTCAAGAGATTCGAGAATCTTTTCGTTAACTAGATTTTCGATTTTTTCGAGATCGTCAGGGCTTATTGATTCGAAATGTGTGAAGTCGAATCTCAGTCTTTCGGGGTTAACGTATGAACCGGCCTGCTTTACGTGGTCTCCGAGAACTTGCTGAAGAGCTTTGTGAAGCAGATGGGTGGCGGTATGGTTTCTCATGGTGGCTTTTCTGGTTGCGAAATCTACTGCCAGATCGACCTTATCGCCCTTTTTGAATTTTTCGGCAGTTTGCCACTTACCGATGTGCAGGTAAACCCCTTCGGTTTTTTCGGTGGTTTTAACCGCAAATCTGGCCGAACCACTGCTTATAGTGCCATTATCACCGATCTGACCACCAGCTTCGGCATAAAACGGGGTTTTATCGACGACAATAATGGTTTCTTCGCCCTCTTCTATGACATCGAGGACTTCTCCGCTGCCCTGCATGCAATCATAGCCGGTGAACTCTGTTTGCGGGTAATTTCCGGGATTTATCGACTGAAAGTTAACGAATGCCGAAACCACATTTGCACGGCCACGTTCGCGCTGTTTTTCGAGTTCTACATCAAAGCCTTTTTCATCAACTCTGAAGTTCTGTTCCTGGCAGATTTCCCGGGTTAGATCAAGCGGAAAACCATAAGTATCGTGCAGCAGAAATGCCTTTTCGCCCGAAAGAATTTCTGTTTTTTCAGCGCGCAGCTGTTCGATATATTCTGAAAGCATTTCACTGCCGGTTTTCAGAGTCTGCAGAAATCTTTCTTCTTCATTTTTTACAATACGAATGACATGGTCGGCGTTTTCTTTTACTTCAGGGTAATCAGCCATTATTTCAGCCACAGTAGGCACAATTTTATGAAGAAATGGCTTGTCCTGGCCCAAATAGCTGAAACCAAACCTTGATGCACGACGAAGAATTTTTCTCAATACGTAACCCCGACCTTCGTTACCGGGCAAAGCGCCGTCTGACAGGGCAAAAGACAAGGCTCGAACATGATCAGAAACCACTTTAAGAGCTGTTCGGGTTTTACCGCCATCGGTGAATCGATGCCCGGTAATATCTTCTGCCTTTTTAACGATTCCTGAAAAAACGTCGTTTTCGAAGTTGTCTTTTTTGCCCTGCATAATTGAAGCAAGTCTTTCAAGACCCATTCCGGTATCGATGTTTTTTCTTTCGAGAGGTGTCAGGCTGCCGTCTTCAGCGCGGTCATACTGAGTGAAAACCAGGTTCCAGAATTCAAGAAATCTTGCGCAATCACAGCCTGGGGCGCAATCGGGACTTTTGCAGCCTATTTCTTCGCCCTGATCGATATAAATTTCTGAGCATGGGCCTGAAGGGCCTACGCCTATGGTCCAGAAGTTATCTTTGTCGCCAAGCTTTACAATTCGGTCGGCAGGAACATTCATATCGTTGTGCCAGATATTCCAGGCTTCGTCATCGCTATGATGAACTGACACATAAAGCTTGTCTGTTGGCAAGCCCAGTTCTCGGGTTATGAATTCCCAGGCCAGAGCAATGGCTTCTTTTTTGAAGTAGTCGCCAAAACTGAAGTTGCCGAGCATTTCGAAAAAGGTATGATGTCGCGCTGTATAGCCGACATTTTCAATGTCAGTTGTTCGAAAACATTTCTGGCATGACGCAGCTCTGCTTAAATCAGTTTTCAGGCCGAGGAAATATGGTTTAAAAGGCGCCATTCCTGCGCTGATAAATAAAAGAGTCGGGTCGTCCTGCGGAATCAAGGGCGCTGATTTCTCTACTTTATGATCGTTTTTTCCAAAAAAATCTAAAAATTTCTGCCTGATTATTGCGGTTTTCACGGGTGTCTCCTTCGGCTATGGTCGTTTTGACTGCGACAGATTATCAGTTTTAGTCGAATTTTGCATTAAGAATTCTTGGATAAATTCTTGTAACAAAAGTTCTTTGTTTTATCGGTTTCTTTTCAGAATCGAACAATTCGTGCATTGAAAGCTGAACTTCTATACCTCTTATTTTGCTGATATCTCTCAATCCATCTGCAGAAGGATTTGAGGGATGATAATAATGCGGGGCCAGATAATTTCGGTAATCAGCCAGGCTTTCGTCGGGGTGTCTGTTTCTGAAAATGGTTCCATCGGTTCCCCAGATTTTAAGGTAATTAAGCTGGGTAGTAATCAAGGCTTTTTTAACTCCGCCTTCGATCTGGCGGTAAATGACCTTGTTTGCATTCGGGCTATCGGTGTATTTATCAGGCCCTTCGTAAGAATAGGTTACTTTCTGGTATCCCCCACCCTTTCTGGCGGGCACCTCGATCACGAGTTTGTATAACAGGGCGTTTTCTTCATTGAAAAGGCTTGATTTAAAAATGGTATCGAGTTCGATTACCTGGGTCATTTCTCTTAAGTCGCGTTCGATGACCATTAAAAAGTTTCTTGCCTCATGAAGGGTATCGAGGGACTGTTTTTGTCGTTCAAGGCTGACAAAGGTTCTTTCGAGAAAAGTATAGCCAATTGTCAGAGCAATACCCAGAATGAGGAATGAAACAAGAATTTCAGCGAGAGTAAAACCGGTTTTTCTATTTTGAAGCATTTGTTTCATCATATTTTTTCTCCTCATGGCGTGCCGATATTCATTGGAAATGAAGCATTCAGGCCGGCGCCAAGAGTTTCATCGCCTAATATAGTTGCCAATTCAAAGGTTTTTTCATTTTTCTTCTGTCCGGAAGCCGCTTCAATGAATCTTACCAGAACACGAATTCTTATTCTGCGTTTCTGCAGCTCGAAATCTGGCCGGGTCGGGTCCGGGTCGATGAAAGGATAAAAAGACAATCTTGTTTCACGGGCATATTCAACGCCGGGCGAGTTCCAGACGCCATTCAATTCCAGGGGAAGAATGACTTCTTTAAAAGGTCCTTCAACCGGGTCGGGCGCATCGACTTCGATGATTTTTCTCAGGTCTGAGAATTTTCGGCTCTTTAGTTCTTCGATCTTTTGCAGAGCCAGATTGCAGGCAACCACTTCATTGATGCTTTTATAGGTTACTTTTTCAGAAACTCCGAACAAGAGAATAATTGGCAACATCACCAAAGATGCCACCGAAAGAGCGACCAGTATTTCCACCAGTGTCAAACCCTTAACGGCATTGCCCGATTTAAAATTTATTTTCAAAACAGGTAAACTCCTTCCACTATTCGGCCGATAGATTTCTCGAGAAAGAATGATTTTTCGAGGTAAACAGATATGAAGGTAAACAAAAAGCATTTCGGACTGATTTTGGCATCATTCATGGCCTTGTCCTTTAACAGTCACTTTGCTCAGGCAGCAAAAAAAACCACTGAAGCTCTGCAAACGGCAAAAGCGTTTGCCTTCAAAAAGGTCGGAGAAAAATATGTGCAGTTGCCTCAGGTAGTTGCGAGCCCGGTCGTGGTTAAAAAGACCGGCGTCAGAATCGATCGCAAGAACCTTTATATCGGCGGATATGTTGTTAACACAACTGATCAGGTTGTAAAACATCTAAGAATTTTCCCTACTTTCGCAGACAGCACATTGAACAATACCGAGCTGGTAAATCTTCTGAAGCATGACGAAAAAGACCTCAAGCCCGGCGAAACAAGAAGATTTGTAATCATGCGACCAGTTTCTGATGTTGCTCCGCTCATTTCCAACCATATTCCCCTGACTGACAACTGCATTCTTAATTGCTACGAGATGTAGTCGTTCTCATCTGTTCAACATTTTCAATAGCATTGTTCCAATCAGGCCCCTGTTCATCGGGGGCTTTTTTCTTCATGAGTTTAAAGGCGTTAACATAGGCTTCTTTAGCCTTTTCATACATTTGTTTGTCTTCATAGACTTTCGCCAGTGAGTCGTAAGCATAGATAATCACGTCAAGGTCTTCGCGTTTAGCACCGTGGTCCATGAGCTTTTCTTCAAGAAGGCTTTCAAGTTTCATGATGCCAAGGTTATCAGATGCTTCCAATGCCATAATAGCGTCTTTTAACTGCATTGAAGTTGGCGAGGAAAGTTTTTTTCTAAGTTCTTCGCGATTTTGCTGGTGTTTAACAGCCGTTTCGCGGGTAGCTTCATATTTTCTCATTGCGAGAATTCTTCGCTGTTCGCGCAGGTCTTTCGCTTCAACTTCATGCTTAAGAGCTTCAACAGAGTCGTTTATTCCCATTTCACTGAGTTTCTGTTTCTGCAGATCGGCGACTTTTTTATCGGGTTTGAAATACTTAGAAGGCTTCAGGAAAGAGAAAATGCCAGACTGGTCCTGTTTTCCACCAGGCAAGGCTTCAGGGTCGATAACACCTGAGCTGAAAAAATGATGAATAAAGACAACGACAAGAATCAGAACGATCGCCGCTGCACCCATCAGTTGCGGGTTTTTCCAGAGTGGCGGAGGCGGTGGCGGAGCTTTTTTTC
Source organism: Candidatus Ozemibacter sp. (assembly GCA_030446435.1). Classification (GTDB taxonomy): domain Bacteria; phylum Muiribacteriota; class Ozemobacteria; order Ozemobacterales; family Ozemobacteraceae; genus DYKG01. The sequence goes on along the minus strand of JASURT010000017.1, from coordinate 1,593 downwards.
TTGGCGGATATAATGGTCTTACCATAATCTCTGCTTTCTCTTACGTTTTAGGCTAAGGGCTTTGTTCAAGAGTCTAACCCCATGGTTCAATACTATCAAAGCTAAGTATTCATGTCCAGCATTACCATAAGATAGAGAGTTGGCCTTGCAAAATGGTCAGGGTTTTAAGAGAAAAACTGCTCTGCCCCTAAATTATTGATCAAGGGGGCTTTTTACGCCAAGTATGTTTTTTCCGGCAACATGAGTGTAGATCATTGTTGTTTGCAAATTGTTGTGTCCGAGTAACTCCTGAATTGTTCTGATATCATAGCCGTTTTCGAGAAGATGTGTAGCGAAACTGTGTCTAAGGGTGTGAATAGAGGCTTGTTTGGTAATATTTGCTTTTACGACGGCATTCTTGAAGGCTTTTTGCAGAGTCGCCGGGTGAGCGTGGTGGCGACGGGCAATATTGGTTCTCGGATCAACTGAAAGTGATTTCGACGGGAACACCCAGAACCATTTCCATTCTTTGTTTGCAGTCGGGTATTTTCGCGAAAGCGCATCCGGCAGAAAGACTCCGGCGACAGCATTTTTGCGATCAAGTTCATGAAGCTTTCTTGCGTGCAAAATTTGCTGGGTTATTAAAGGTTTCAAAATTTCCGGCAGCACTGTTCTTCTATCTTTATTACCTTTACCCGATCTTACAATCAGCATTCCCTGTTCGCAATCGACATCTTTGATTCTCAGGTTCAGGCATTCCTGAAGTCTGGTACCACAGCCATAAATAAGCATTGCCATGGTTTTACAGGCTCCAGACATTTGGGCGAAAATACTTTGAATCTCTCTTTTGGTTAGAACAACAGGCAAGCGTCTTTTATAGTTCGCTCTGACCGCGTCAAGTGCGTGTTCACCAAGCTCTTTATTGAGAACCTCCCGGTATAAAAAAACGAGTGCATTTAACGCCTGGTTTTGAGTAGATGTTGCCACTTTTTTTTCTACGGCCAGATTACTGAGATACTGTTGAATATCTTCAGTGGTAACATTATCTGGCAACTTACCGTTGATATATTTGGCAAATGAGCGCAACCAGTTCAAATAGGTTTTTTCGGTATTGAGAGCCCGGTGTTTAAGGCGAAGCAAATCACTTGCTGTTTTTTCTATTGTCAGCCAATTCACGTTGTCTTGTTTTTGATCTTTTGGGATGAAATCTTTGGTAGCCTGAAAGTATTTAAAAAGACGCAGCGCATCTTGAGCCTGCTTGACCTGCCAATCTTCATGGTTTTTGCCGAATTGAATCAGAAATTCCTGATTTTGTTTTTCAGACAGCACTTCTCTGAAATCGAGATTATAGGATTCAAAGCAGCTTGAAATCCAGCGACAATACCAGGAAACAGCATTTTTGTGCACCAACTTTTTTTCAACAAGAAACTTGCGAAATCCCTCCAGCATATTTTTTCCTCACACTTATACCGATTCCACATAACTCTATCTTTACCAACATTATACCGAATTTTCGACAAATTTGTCGAGCAAAGCAAGGCTTTTAAGTTTGACACCGCCTCCCCTCAAGCCCTAAAATAAAAACAGATAGAATCGGTATAAAAATAACTGTTA
>JASURT010000137.1 GCA_030446435.1 Candidatus Ozemibacter sp. | reverse complement strand
TTGGGGGTAAGAAAGTTTTCTGTGGTTTGTCTGCTGTAAAGAAATGGCGAAACGAGTATGACCAGAAGAATACCTATATAGACGAACCATTCGGTGTTGCCTAATTCGGCTCGGGCTTCGCCACTGCTTTTTCGAAAAAGTCGATACAGAACTTCTTCAAAATCTGAGAACACAGAACTTGATTTTGCCCTCTTTTCGCGGGGCACGCTCTCGGCGGCGATTCTTCCAGGTCTTTTTTTTGCCATCTATCTTCAGTCTGCCTTGATTGTAACTTCTATTCCGGGGTATTCGCCTGTGGTTCCGTTGGCCTTTCGACCGCTGAAATCTTCAATTTTGGTATTGGTCGCAGAAATGCCGACTGTTGACGAACCCGGATAAAATGCTGTGTCACTGGCTAAAACTCCGCCGTCAAGCGGAATAAGAATTTCGGTTGTAGAGGCTGTATGGCTGGCGATACCCAGCACACCAATAGCAACATCAGGAGAAAACCACAAATCCATGCTGTCTGAAGAAGTGCTATAAGTAAGGGTCGGTATCAAATCGGTCTTGAGAATTCTTGAAAAGCTGAGTTTGATGAAATCATCGCTGCTGATATGTCGGTCTTTGTCAGCATCTACCCAGATAGCCTTTTGCAACGCCAGAGGCGGTTTGTAATAAACGACCAGATCATCGGTTTCTTTCTGGTAGTCAGGTCCATATGACCAGATTTTACCGGAAACATAATCGATTTGATAATCTCTGCCCCATGGATCTCTCGGGACTTCCTGCAGATATTTACCAAGTAGAATACGCAGATCATCACGATCGAAGGGGCGTTCTTCCATGGTATCGAATTTAATCAGAGCTTCTTTGAAAATATCAAGCTCATGTTTGGCTTTTGTCAATCGGGTTTCTTTGACATAATCCTGATAATAGGGCATGGCCACACCGACCAGCACCGCGATAATCGCAACAACGATCAACAGTTCAATAAGTGAAAACGCGCGTCTATTCATGGTAGGAAATGATAACACAGGCAATTTACCCCCACAAGCAAAAATCTTGTCCAGCCAAAGCAGGTTAACCAATCCCCGCCAGACAGGTCAAGCATTATTATCGTATAAAGGCTATGATTTATGAACGAATCCGGCTAATTATCAAGTTCTTTCGCCGGTTCTTCATTTTTCTTTTCAACGATACGATTAATGGCTATTCCAAGCCCAACAAGTCCCCAGAAAACCGGTGCAACCGAATTAACGCTATCGTTAAAGAAGCCCGCTAACAGATACGCCAAAACAGCCGCCATTACCGCCAGCCCGGCTTTTTCAAAAAAGCTCTCAAAAGTCGAATAAAAATACAGCTTAAAAGACTGCCTGAAATAAGTATAAAATAGACCCAGAATAGCCAGCAACGAAATAATCCCTGAATTAAAAGCAATCTGCAAATACAGGTTGTGAGGCTTATCTACGAGCACATGCATTTTTCCCCAGTGTTTCAACCTGGCAACACAATCATAATGAGGAAAATGCGCGAAAAAAGTGTCTGGCCCATATCCAACAAAAAAAGAATCTTTCAGCAATGGCAAAGTTCGCGACCATATGTATCCTCGACCACTTGCAAAGCGTTCATTTCCTTTAAAGCCAATCGCTGGAGCATATTCAACCGGTTTGACTTTTCCAGAATGATCAAGAATTTTGAAACCGCTTTCCGTATAAACCATATATATGCCTTGAGCCCCTCGGCAGATGTAAATAAGATTTACCGAAGGCTGTATGACTACTGCAAATCCGCGAAATTTATTGTCCGGGAAAACAACCAGAAACTCATCACTTTTTTCTGGCTTTGTTGTGTCCCGGTTTTCTTTTCTATTTGCAGACAAAATGCCCGGTCGTTTTTCTATTTTTGAAAAATCAGAAATTACGGTTTCGCTTTTCAACTTAATGCTCGTATCAATTGAAGCCAAAGAGTCAGAAATATTTTCGATGCTGCCAGAAGCAATTTTTCCAGAAAAAGAAGATAAATCTGATCTTGCCAAAAGCTTATATTTGACCTTTTTACCTTCGCCCTCATAAAATTCTAATTTTTCGTTGGCATAATTAACTCCAAGAGTAATGCCGTCAAAAATTATCTCTGCAGAATCTTTTCCTAAAGACAAACCATCAAAGCGGCCAAAAAGACTGGCCTTGCTTGCAAACGATTTTCCGACGGTGCTTCTAAAAACCCCTGGCCTTTTATTTGCAACAGTATAAATTTCGAGAAATATTGCGAAAAAGCAATAAATCACAATAAGGAAAACCATTGCTGAGATTTTTTTTCTAATGGCTTTTCTCAAAAAAAGTAAAACAATCAGAAAAGTCGCAGAACCGCCAAAGAAACCGGCTCGAGACCTGCACAAAATTAAATTTATAAAAAGCAGAATACTCCAGGGCAAGAAAAAGAATCTCTGATGTTTTTCCGCGAAAAAAACAAAAACGAAACTTATCAAAAACAGCATCGCCATGTAACTACCGGTATAATTGCTATTGCCAAAGGTAATAAAAACAGAATACGGATCTTCAGGTTTCGCGGTTAAAACAGATGCGACACCAGCATTCTTGAGGTATTGTGGAACGAGATGATCAGGGGTAAAAGAACTAAAAAAATAGTCATGCCCACTGAACTGCAATATACCTATCACCCCTAACGAGAAAGATGACAATATTAGCATCAAAAAAATAAAGACTACTTGTTTTCTGCTTTTGATCAAGTTAATGAACAAAAACACTATAACCATGTAACACAAATGAACCCACATGCCTTCATTGCGAAATGGATTACCCCATTCAGCAATTGTTTTATACTGTGAAAAAACAGCCGAAGCTATAATAAAAAATGAATAGATTGCCAAAAACCAATTGTAATAGCATTTTTCTTTTTTCTGGTTTAGAAAAAACCACAGCGCTGTCGTCCCGGTTAAAAGATATAACCACAATGAACGATAATACGAGAAAAAGTCTACGTTTCTAAATCTGCTGTAAACCTCTGTAACAACACCTTCGCCAGAAATAACCCGCATATAAACAATAAACGGTATTATACCCACGATTGCAGCAAGAAAAGTCACTGGCAACCAGCTTGTCAATCTCAATCCATTCTTAGCAGAGAAAATTTTAGTTTGCATCACTTAAGCTTTTCAGATCATACGCTTCATTAATCGAATTTACAGCGATACCGATCCCCAAAAGTCCCCAGAAAGCAGGGGCAACACTTATAACACTATCATTAAAAAATGCTGCTATCAGGTACCCCAGAACAGCTGCCATCAGCCCAATACCAGATATTTTGCAAAAAGACTCGCTAATTGTTCGATAATAAAGCTTCAAAGATTTCCAAAGGTAGCCAAGAAACAGAATCAAAACAGTCACCAATGAAAGAACACCTGAGTTAACTGCGATCTGAAAGTACATTGAATGAGGCTTTTCAACAATCATAAGAGCAGTTCGCCAGATTTTCAGTTTACCGATAACATCATGCTGCGGAAAAAAAACGGCAAAGGTATCAGGTCCATAGCCCCAGAAAAAGGCATTCTTCAAAAGCGGTAAAGTCCTTGACCACATATAGCCACGGGCGTTGGCAAACCGGTCAAAACTTTCTGGAAAAGCCTTTTCAATTGGTTTTGTGTCAAAAAAGTTGCCGCTATAACCCAGGACCCGAAAACCGTCCCTGGTTTGTGCCAACATAATTATAGTGCCCGTTCTGCCAATCTGTAACATTTTCAGTTTTGGCCATACAAAAACTTCAAAACCTCTCAGGCGATCTTCGGGAAAAACAACAACAGAATGCTGGCCACGATAGGTAAAAAGATCTTTCTCTTCTTCAGGACTCTTTGCACCTGGTATATTCTGCAAAGCTCTGGTTAGAGATGCCGACTGCCCCTCCGAAAGACTGCCGGGAAATACAGATGGCATAAACTCTTCGTCTGCGAAGTGAAAAGGCACATTTTCTTCATTAGAATCGTAAAATGCAAATCCTTGATCATTGGCAACTGCTTTTATTGAGGCATCGTCAAAAATAACTCTGGCGAAATTTCGCCCCAGCTCTATACTTTCAAATCTGCTTAAAGATTTATTCACAGCATTTACCGATCTCATGAAAGCTAGAGAATCAAGAAATCGTCCTCTTCCGATTCTTAAAAAGTAGGCATCCATGACAAAAACCATTAGTAAAAATGCGAAAAGTAAAACAACAATTTGCTTAAGATTGTCTTTCAGACGATGTCGCAACATAAAAGCAACACAAAAGGTCGAAACAATTGCACCTAACTGTCCTGCCCTCGATTTGCATCCCATAAGATTAAAAAAAGCAAGAGCATTCAAAGCATAGAAAAAATAACGGGTGCGATCTTTTACACCGATCATTAAAGCAAATGACAACGGAAAAAGCATTGCCATATAACTGCCGGTAAAGTTTTCATTACCAAATGTCGAGAAAATTGTTCTCGGAGCGTTTTTTAACATCAGGGTGCTAAATTCCGGCATCAGTTTTCTAAAAGAATCCGGAACCAACCAGCGATTGGCAAATTCGCCATAAAAGTAATCAAAACCGAAAAATTGCAAAATCCCTACAAGACAAAGAAATGTTGCCGATGCAAAAAAGAGCCCTAACACAAATTTAGCGGCTTTCCTGCTCTTGACGATGGAAATTGCGAGATAAGCTGTAACAATATAACTCAGGTGCGTAAGAAAACCTTCATATCTGTATGCGTCGCCCCATAAAGACCATTCTGGATATGTAGATAAAAAAGTAGAAACAGTTAAAAAACCAGCATAAACAATCAATATCCATTGATACCATGACGTTGCCCCGGCTTTTTTAAAAACAAGCCAGAGTAAGGATAATGCCGCGAGAAAATGAAGCCAGAGCGATCTGCTGTAAGCAAAAAAATCAACGATATGATCTTTGCTCAAAAATTCGCTCATAGCTTGCGGCAATTTCACAAAGCCAAGATACACAATAGCTGGTATCAGGCAAATAATTGCTGCCAATAAAACCAGGGGAAAAAATTGAATCTTTTCTTTCTCTTCAAGCTTTAAATTTTGCGCCTCATGCATACAGTCTCAATCTCTGTTTCTTAAATTTAAGAAATACCTAACACAGAGTTTTAAAACAGTAAAGAAAGAATAGAATATTTTGCACAAAAGTGCTATTTTCACACATCAAAAAGAGAGAGTCTTATTTAAAAATCAGCTTGTTGTCATCTTTGGCCCATTTCGTTGGTTCGCCACTAAAATCACTTAAAAATTCCTGGCCGACTATCTGACTGACCGTAACCTTGCTTCCTTGCTGAATATGGTAAGAGCCAGGCCAGGTTGAAGGATCGGTTATTTTTATCGTCACTACAGAACCAAAAATCGTGCCGACAGATGGAGTCGCTCCAAAAACTTGCGTGCCCGCAACCGTGTCTCCATTAGTGTTTACGAACAAAACTGAAGCTGGGTCATTTATCGTTGCAACCGGCCGGGTACAATTGAATAATATTTCATCGCCTTCGCTTTGATACCCATCGCCATCATTGTCTTTGAACTGAACTCTGGCGACCGCCATTCTTGGCCTGAAGTTCAAACTTATATCATCTGCATTACCCAATACCCGGTCAGGGCCAGCCGAATAAACAATTGATTTTTGGTTTGAAATTGCATAAGCAGAGCCCCATGGGTCAATCGGAGCTTTGGTTAAATACGGCCCCACAAGACCGGCCACGGTTGTGTCAGCGTCCTCCCAGGGACTTCTATCTAATTCCCAGCGAATAATTGCGTTGCGTATCTGATCAAGATCAGCTTTGGTTTTCGAAATTCTGGTATCTTCAATGTATCTCATCGCGTAAGGAACAGCCGCACCAGCCAGAACGGCCAATATAGTTATAACAACCAATAGTTCGAGTATTGTAAAAGCTGATTTATCTATTTTTTTCAAAACCTGTGGCTCCATAAAGTTAAAAATCTAAAGCAGATTATAACAAAAAGAGGGCCCTGAAGGCCCTCTTTTTTTTTGAGTTTTCGTTATTCTGACTGAAGAACGAGAAGTGCGTCGGCTTTAAGAGCCTGGGCTGAGGTCCAAGTTAACCCTGCTGGCGAAAGAGTGGTCTCATCGTTTACACTTGTGTTTTGATCTGTACCGGCAACAACGGTTACGTTACAACCCGGAACAAAAGAAGCGTGAGTACTTGTAAGAATAACACTAAGCTTTCTATCCTGGGCTACAACTCCTGTAGCTGCAGTAAAAGTTTTTAAAGCTTGTCCAGCTATCTTAACCTGAGTAACATTAGTATCAGCCATAGGGCTTCCAACCGGCCTAGTACAAGAGATCAAAATGCTATCACCGGCATCAATTGTACCATCTCCAGTATTATCAACCCACTGAACTTTTGTGGCAGCCATTCTTGGGCGGAAAGAAAGGACGATATCATCGCCACCGCCTTTATCGTCTGTCTGATTGGGACCCTTAGAATAGACTACTGATCTGTAAGAATCGATTACATAAGGCTGTCCGAAGGGATCAACTGCCGCCTTCTGCAGATAGGGACCAACCAACTTGCCAGCGTTTATTTCAGTCACGGGCCAGATTCCTCGGTCGAGTTCCCATCTGGTCAGAGCATCGCGAACGCGAGACATGTCAATTTTACAGCGTGCAACTTTTGATTGTTCTACGTAGTCAGCAACGTAGGGAATCGCGGCGCCCGCGAGAATCGCGATGATCGTAATAACGATCAACAATTCAATAAGAGTGAAACCTTTTCTAAGCATATTCATGCCCTCCTGAAAAATTTTTTGCCCAACTTAAGATCAATAACTCAAATTTGAGCCATTGGCAAGATTATCCGCCTGCCCGGAGACTTACCCTAGCAATAAAGATAAATAAAGATTTATCTTTCGTCAACACAAACATTATACAAGCAAAACCCGTACCACAATTACTGTGGCAGAATTTTCACAGCCTGACCTGCAATACAAAGATTTGCATCTGGTGTTGCTCTGTCTTTAATTATGCCATGAGCACTGAGAACTTCCAATGAATCTCGGCCCGCGACAAAAGCATCCTGAACGCCAATCTTATAAACAACAACCTTTTCCCCCACAAGAATGGCGTCAGCAGTTGAAACAATTGTATCAAGCAAAGCAGTGCTAGTAGTTCTTAACAGAATCTTAGTTGCATACTGTGCCATATCGGCCGTTGTCAAACCAAGCTCGAGCTTTCGACTGAACGACAGCTGCAATTCATCATTTACGTTCTGAAAATCAATAGCACCAGACTGGTTTTTATCAACCCATTTCACACTGACTAGAGCCAATGGGGGCTGGTATGGAACACTAATATTGTCGTATTTTCCATCGCCCACATCTGAGCGGTCAGGGCCTGTTGAATAAACAGTTCCAGCATTAAGATCAACAACATACTGAGCTCCCCAGGGGTCAATCGGAGATTTGTTCAAATACCGGCCGGTTAACTGACTTACATCAGACAGGCCATCTACACTGTCAATGCCGGTATCCGGATAATCTCCCTCTCTGGTTTCATAGACGGCCAAAGCTCTAGCTATTTCTTCCAGATCAGTTTTTGCTTTGGCTATACGGGACTCCTCTACATAACTCTGAACATAGGGCAAAGCAGCACCCGCCAAAACAGCCAATATCGTTATTACAACCAATAATTCAATAAGCGTAAAACCCTTTTTCATGATTTCCCTTTTCATTTATTGCGCTAAAATTACAACTTTTTGATTTGCAATACAACGGTTGGCATCTGGAGTTGCCCGGTCAAGAATTAGATTATGGCCACTCATAACCTCAACAGAGTCCTTACCAGTCACAAAAGCGTCATCCTGGCCGATCTTGTAAACAACAGTTTTTTCACCAACCAATATTGCATCTGCGGTTGACACTATGGTATCCAAAGAAGCTGTAGTGGTGGTATTCAAAATTATTTTAGTTGCATATTGAGCCATATCAGCAGTTGTCAACAAAGTAGTAAGCTTTCTGCTGAAAGTAAGTTGCAACTCATCATTTACATTTTGAAAATCGATTCGACCAGATTGATTTTTATCAACCCATTTGGCGCTGACCAATGCCAGCGGCGGCTGATAAGAAACGCTTATATTGTCATATTTACCATCAGCGATATCCGAACGATCAGGTCCTTTAGAATAAACAGTGCCGGCATTATAATCAACCACGTATTGAGAACCCCAGGGATCGATAGGTGATTTATTAAGGTAACGACCAGTAAGGTCAGAAACATCACTTTTAGTGTAGTCACCCTCTCTTGTCTCATAAACAGCCAGAGCTCTGGCTATTTCTTCAAGGTCGGTTTTAGTCTTGGCGATGCGTGATTCTGCTACGTAGCTTTGTACATAAGGCAGCGCTGCGCCGGCCAGGATTGCCAGAATGGTAATAACCACCAGCAGTTCGATTAATGTGAAACCTCTTCTTATCATAACTTCCCAATCTCCTTGTGAGAATTAATCACTGTGACATTATAATGACATTCTGGTCGGCAATTATTCTGTTGCCACCTGGTGCCAGATCCAGTATTCCTGAACCATCGATTACTTTCAAAGTATCACTGCCCGAACCAAAGCATTCAGTAACGCCGGATTTGATCCTAACAGTTGCAACATTACCTGAATTTTCAAGTTTCAAAGTGCTCCAGTCAAGTGAAGCCGAAATATCTGAAGAGCTGGTCCAGCTGAAATATGTGTCTGCAGCAGCAGGGCTTGTGAACACAGGACTGGTGCTGGAAGCTATGCGAGAAAACACGAGGCGCAGATAGTCAGGAACATTCTGGGTGTCGACCGCTCCCGACTGGTTTGCATCTACCCATTTAACCTGAACCAGAGCCAAAGGCGGCTGATAAGCCACTGTGATATCATCGTCAGTATCGTTCAGGTGATCCGGGCCACTTGAATAAACAACACCAGAGCCTGTTGCAACAACATAGGCTTTACCCCATGGGTCTACCGGAGAATTATTCAAGTAACGACCGAGCAACTGATCGAGTGAGGCAGAATTGTATACCCCTTCTCTGGTTTCGTAAATCGCAAGCGCTTTTCTTATTTCGTCAAGGTCGGACTTGGCTTTGGAAATGCGGCTTTCTTTGACATAGTTCTGTACATAAGGTAGGGCCGCTCCGGCCAGAATTGCGAGAATGGTAATCACCACCAGCAGCTCGATGAGAGTGAAGCCGCGTTTGAAGGGGTGCAACGATTCAATTTTATCTTC
>JASURT010000136.1 GCA_030446435.1 Candidatus Ozemibacter sp. | reverse complement strand
CCGGACTGAAAAATAAGGAGGCAAACAAATCCATGCAACTTTTCGGCGCAAACAAGAGTTTTGATTAGCTTAAATTTTTCAATCCCAAGGTACAATGCCGAGCAACCAAAAACATACATTGGCCACCCCTTACCGCAAAAAACAAGCTTTTTGAAAAAAAGTGCTCCATATTGCCTGTTAAAATTGATTTGTGTTTGTGGTAAAGTAAACTTATCGAGATATTGAAATAGTTTCTGAGTTTTATCCCTGTTGCTCGTTTTAAAAAGATGAAGTTTTACTTAAAATTTGTATTGTTGAGTGTTTTTATTCTGTGTTGTTTTGTTCGACCTGGATTTACATGCGACCTTAATCTGGTTGAGATTCTTGCAAAACAAGAACAATCTGATAAGCAATTGATGATCATTATTGGTCAGATTGCTTCCGGCACCAAAAATCTGAACGAACGTCTTTCAGAATTTTTGCAAAAACATCAGAAATATCATTTCCCCCCAAAGAACATTAATGGGCAATTTGTAAACACATCTATCGATAAAAACTCCGATGAAGCGAGTGCCTTCGTCAAAGAATTTTCTGATTGTTTAGTGGGCTTGAATGAACTTGCTGATAGCTTAAAATCAGAGCAAGAGGATTTGCCTGACTGGGTAAAAGAAGACAAGCAATGGCTATCAAAATGCGATGCCTTGAAAATTCATCTTAAAACTCTTGCACTCAAAGCCGAGACCAGAGAATTTTTGAGTATGCACGAAACTATTGCGATTGTTTATAACCAGGTTCTTGGCCTGCTAGAAGGCGCGCAAACAGAGCAGAAAAATAAATCGCTTCTGGCCATCTCTCAGAATATTTCTCTTTTGATTCATGGGTTGGAATTGAACAAACTTTCTGAGATCGAACAAGCTGGCAAGAATCTCAACTATCAGCTAGAGTTGTTTTACGCATCACTTCCTGAAGAACAAAAGCCTCTCTTGGACGAGCTTAGAGAGTCAGTAAAGGATCTTGAAAAAGTTTTATCCAAGGAGCAGTTCAATCAAATCATTGAAATTGCCGGAAAAATAAATCAGCAATTTAGTCAATTAACTGAAAAGCTAAGTGATAAATTCTAACGTTTTACATAGATACAATACAGGCAACTTGCTTTTGTCGCGGGTTGGCATCACGCTTATTGAAGTGATTCTGGCTATGTTGATTCTTGCAACAAGTTTACTGCCAATTTTTGGCTTGATGACCAGAACCACCAAAGATTCAGATGCCACTCTTACGAGAGCCTATGCCATTAACTATGCCAAGTCAGTTTTTTCAACCGTAATCGATGATATTCCTTTTGCTGATATTCGTCATGGTTCACCCGCCATCATTATCGGTTCCTCCAGGAACAAGGCAAAGGCTTTGTTCCCTGATGCTGTTTCTGCCTCCGGAGGCATTGCCTGCAATGGAATTGTTAAGGATTCACGTGGTATCTACTATCGTGTGTTTTTAAAGTCAGAAGCTATCATGGATGAAACTGATGGCTATACCAATGGGGAATTCTATTTCTCATATTATCCCAATCCTGAAGTTGAATCGCAACCAGGATGGATAAATCTGCAAATAAATTCTCACACTAGCGAAAACACTGACAATGTTCCGTCAATGTTTTCGAAAACTAACCCTGCAGGTTTAAAGTCGCCCTATCGATATTTTGGAGATGATGTGGCGGCAGGCAGATGGGGGCCGGCTGAAGAGCATGCCGGCAATATCATTCATGTTGACCAGCGTGAGATTTCTCAGCCCAACCCGGATGGAAGTTTCTATCTGATGCAAAGGCTAATTCTGCAAATTCGCTGGAACATGGACAGCGCTTATTATAAACAACCTGATGCTGATAAAGGGCGGCCAGTAAAATTGCAAATTATTACCTACAAGGCAAATCTGGACTAAAAAATGATTTTTAAAAGAAACAAAAGAGGGGTTGCGATTGTACTGGTTCTTGTATTGAGCTCTATTTTACTTTTTACTGCGAGCAGTCTTTTTCGAACCAGTAAAGAATATAATGCTTATGTTAAGAGTGATTTCAGTGAACTACAGGCCTACTATATGGCAGTTGCAGCCATTCAACATGCTCAGTTGAAAGTGAAGTTTTTCCCGACAGAACTGTATGATGCAAGCGAAATTAGTCTGGGTAAGAATCCAATGTTCGATTTCACGATTTTATCAAGCCAGGAATATAATGCCTTATCACCCATTGTAAAATCAGAATATTCTTCATTGGCTCCACATTTTAGAAAAGCATGTGCCAAAAATATGGGGCCAAGATTCATTAGCGCGGGAACTCTATTGTCTGATGAAAACAATAAATGGTTTCAGCTGCAAACCCTTGATGCTGCTGATACCAATCTGGTCATGGATTCATGGTTCGCGGATGGGTGGCCCAAAGACAAGAATTTAAAACCTCTTAAAAATTCAGATCTTTATCTCTGGAAATATGCCAAAGATGTCTGCAATTTGAACAATATTCAGCCAGCTTTGGCTTGCGATACTGACAAAGTTACTCCCAACCCGGATGCTCTTGATATCTCAACCTCTGATAAACTGCCTTATGAAGGCACTTATCAGATTGCTGAAATCAAGGTTTTATCAAAAACGGATCAAAAAAGACTTAACGAAGAAGTTGTCGCGTTTACTGGCGTTGGATCCATAAAGGTTCCAGGAAAAGGTGAAATCGTAACCTATGAAATTACCAAAAAGATCAAAGTTAGACGAAAATAATGGTTAGCAGAGTCTTGAAGCTACAAAAAGCCTTTACGCTAGTCGAAATACTGGTGGTAAGTGTTGTTTTGTCTTTATTTCTGGGTGGCGTTTATGCCATTTTTAGCGGTGGTCAGCGGGTTGCGGCAAAAACCAGCTGGCTTCAGTACACAATTGATCGCTTGAGATTTACCCAGAAAGCAATTTTTAAATCAATTAAAACGAGCAGCTATCCATCTTCTATTCTGCCCTCAAATATTTATGATGCAGGCAAAACCGAGACAAATCCAGGAGCAAATGCCAGCAATTATTTTGTCAGAATAGGACCCGGTGTTGGTAAAAAATCAGCAAAAGACATTATAAAAAGCAACAATGGTGTTTTTCTCGTTACAGCACGCTCAGAGCCAGAGGTAAGAGATTTTCAGGATCTATCTGAGAACCAGAAGGGCAAAATTACCTGGAGTATTTTTTCTTTGAGGACTTCTCCTAAAGATTCTGACTTGGGTATAATATATATGGAAGAGAGAATTGATGAATACACAACGGTTCCTCCGAACTATGCAGAAGCTCTGAACCGAAATTATAAGTCAGCAAAATCCAGAGTAACTTTTAAGCTGGCTGAAGATATTGAATGGATCGATTTTCAGGCTACTCCGGGTTATAACCCGGGCGAAATTACAATCACACTGTCTGCTAGTTACTATCGCGAAAGAAATTTAACCAGACAATCTGTTATCAAAGTTGTACCAAATGTTGGTGTCAAAAGTGGGCTTTAGCCGTCTAACAATAGTTTAAGGAAAAAATCTTGCCAAAAAAGATAATTAAAATTGTTCTATATGTTCTGCTGCTATTTTTAGTGGTATCAACAACTCAAGCGCAACAAAAGCCGGCGAATACTACGGCTTATCAGCCCATGGTAATTGGCATCGTAGATCTTTCTGCAGTTATTGCCTTTCATCCTTATATGAGAAACTTTGATTATCATGCACAAAAGTTCCTTCGGCCCTGGGATGGCAAAAGATTTTTAACGGGGAAAGAAGCCTGGGAGGCAAGTAAGCCAATGATTATGAAAATAAAATCCATTGAGGCCAAAATTGAAAAACAGGTTCAAGCTGTAAACCAGGCTTTAAATGATTTTGCGGAAAAAAAGATTTCTCAGTCAGACAAAGAAAAGGCCTTAGATAATCTCAAAGAGCTTAATAAGCAAAAAGTTAAGATGCTTGCTGAACTTACCCGAAAAACCATCGGAATGTTTCCAGAGAATGGCTATTCAGGTTCAGATGAAAAAACCGGCAATTATGTCATGCAAGAAATAAGAAGAGCTGTCTATGATGTGGCTTTAAGAAATAATGTTGCTTTTGTATTTAATTCATCACAGGATTCTTTCTCAGGTTCAGAGACGGTTGATAAGCCTGCAAGCAGTAAAGAGCTGCCTCAAACAACTCTTGATCGGTTTAATATCAGCAGTCTTGATGATTTACAGCATTTGCTTTTTGAAACCAGCAAAAACCCCATAGCACCGTTTGGCAAACCGCATTCCAGAATGGATTTCACAAAAGGTGCTTGCGGGGAACATTTTGCACAAATTCGAGATCCTGAGCATTTGCAGACCCTAATGCAAGAGTATTATGAAAATCGTAATATCTTTAGCAATGCTCTTAAAAAATTTGGCTCACAAAGTTTTTTATTGCATGGCCGAACCGCAATTTCAGAAAAGAATCTCACAAGTGAGATTCTTCAGTACATTTTTGAATTGCACAAAACCAGGTCGGTCGAAAGAGAGTCTGCTTTCAAAGCTTTGCGTTAAAGGTTTTCTTCGGGGGGATTTATCGTGCAGAAAAATTTTCTTATATTGCTTCTGGCAGTTCTTTTTTGCTATCAGCCACTCTGTGCAGCTACAAATTTTTATCGGGAAAACAGAAACGGAAAAGTTTTTGTACTTCAGGTTGACCCCGCGACCGGCATAGAGACAGTTTTCAATGCTGACAAGGAAAAAATATTTCTGGCACCCAGGGCCAAAAGACTGGCCGTAACCCCCATTGCCGGCTGGGGAGATTATTGTAAAAATAAAGACCCCTTGGGCAACGCCTTGGCCTCGGGTGAAATAGCCGGTGATCCAAATGGCATTATCACCCTTAGAAGAAGCACTGACAATTCGCAAATGGTTTATCAGATTTATGCCGGTTCAAAGCTGATTCATTCAATAACAGATAAAACCAGGACTATTTTTCCGCCGAATTACGACATTTCTGTTAGTCAATTTCTGGGAGCCAGCAGGGATTTACTTCGCGTTTATGTATATTTTTCGGCTTTCAGAGATTGGGGCCCAACAATCTTCAGGCTGGAATTCGAAAATTTGAAACTTAAAACCCAAAGATACAGAAATTCCAGCCAAAGCCGGACAAAGGACTGGGAAAGCAGCCTTGTTACAGAATCTGGTTCTATGAGCAACGCCCAGACAATTGAAGTTAATGCCGCCGGCGAGGACGCGAAAGACCTGCTGGTTTATGAACCAACACGAAAATATTCTTTACAACATCTTTGGGACGCTTCCAAAAATGGTGGTATCTGGGGCATCAATTATCTGATGACGGACAACCATGTTTTCAAGGCGAAATCCTCTAATCCGCTTACCACAGTTGAAACAAATATGGATCAAATATTCGACGTTTCGGTAGATCTTGGTAACGCCTATGCTGAAACAATTCAATATATCAGAAGCTATTATAATATTGGCCTGACTTTCGTCTGGTTGAATCACAACACAAATGCCACCTTCAATAATTTGCGATATGACATTAAAGATCCCGCCGGACAGGAAGTTGAAATACGAGACGGATCACCAGATGGCGCGGTTCTTGAAGTGGCCAAGGTCAACCCCAATCCAACGGTTCTTGGTCATAATATTTCTGCTCTTTATGGCCTTTCTTGTAAAAATGCTCTTTCAGGGCAAAAGTTGATAGTCTATGAACCAATTTATAAGCTTAATAAAGCAGCTATTGACATGAATGAGTTCACAGATAATAATCGCAACAATGTTCCGGATTATATTGATAATGATGGAAAGGGATATTGGGGCTATCGCAATTACTTTTTCATCGATGTTAACAGTGGTTCGCCCCTTCACTCCGATTATGTTCTGGATTATGTAATAGCTCATACTTTCGATTTGTCCGGAAAATCCGCTAATGATGTTTTTTCTTATCGTGAATATGCATTAGAAAGAAGTCCAGATCCAGACCCAGCTAAGCCGTCTCATTTGATTCCGGGCGAGATGGTTCATGTAAGAGTTGGAAATATCTATCACAGAAACCCCGACATTTATGGCGAATACAATCAATTTGGCTGGGATGGCAACAAAGGAAATGCCGTTTTCTTCTACGTTTCAAGAGCAGGAGACAATTACAACACCCAGAATGGTGCACAGTATCGCAATTCAGGAAAAATTCTCGGTATCGAAATTGTTGGAACGTCAAATGCGACTGCCGATTACTTTGGCGTTGTTGGTAACGATGATTGGGCTTCGGGTCAGGGAGATCTTTATTTTCTGTCGCGCAGATATGGTGAATACATTAACCCTAAAATTGTTCAAAGCAATACCAGCAAAACCCCGCCATGTACCGGCTATGGCCTTTGGTGGAAATACCAGTATCAAAGACGAACCTATTATGGATTGTCACAAACTTATTGGATCGGTAATGTTCCTTACACCAGGTGGCTCAATGATAACAGCTTTTTTATCGGCAACTCGGTTTATTCACAAAAGGTTTACACTGTTAACTGTGGCTGCAGAGGTTTAAGATACGACAATTTCAAGCTCGAAAAAGAGGCCTCTTCTCCAATTCTTGATTTTGCCATGATTAATATTGGTGCCCCGCCTTTTCTCGACGGAACCATTGCTCCTACCATTGTGGCCAATACTGGAAGCTCTGTAATAAAACCCAACACCCCTGTTTCTTTCACTGGAAGTTATTCTGATCCGGTTGGTTTGATCGATCCATCAACGGTCAGGTTTCAATATGTAATTCTTAACGACAAATTCAATGACACCAATCCTGCTATTGACAGCAAACTTGTAATTGATTCTCTTGTAGAAACCGGAGATTATCTTTCAAGCCCTAATTGGCAATATGTATTTAAAGATTCTGATCTTGGGGGGAAACAAATTGCCACTTTCGTCGTTTATCTTGGAATTAAATTTAAATACCAGGATTATAACAGCATGCCGTATCCCTATTATTCATGGTGGGACATCCCCATGACCGAAAAGTTTGCCTGGAGCAATTCAAATAGCGGTATGTATTACGATGGTCAAATGCACGGATTTTATGGTTCTCCGCTTAGAATAACCGTTCAAACTACTAATGCTTTGACACCTGAGAATCCGCTCATAATTACTTCCGTTTCAGCTAATACCAACCAATGTAGCAGCGCGGGGCAATTTCTAAGTGGGCAAGTAAAAGGAGATCAAAATACCGATATCAAGCTGAAAATTGACGGAAAGCTGAGATTTCTTTCTGAGATTCCGAACCCTAAAGATAGTAATTACGACAAAATGGGTGGAATTTTGCCTTGGCCATATGGTGGGGCTGGCACTGACCATTATCGTGTAAGCCTTCTTTCTAGTGGCGAACAATTTAATTATGCGACTGCTAGAAACCTTTCTCTTACAGAATTTAACCAGGACCTGCGCGGAATAAAATACAGCATTTTTCTGAAAGCAAAAATTAGAACAAAATTTAGTGAAGTTGATTACACAACGACTTCACCGAACAGCGTTTCCAGGCATCTTCTTTATGACGGCTTTTCAATGGCTTCTATTAGCGGTTGGCAAGAAGTTGCCTCCGGAACTATGGATGCATTTTACAATCAGAATTTTCACCCGGTTTTTGCTGATGAAAAACCAAATATTAAGATTGTTCCTCAGTATGACCCACTGGGCACCAGAATTTTTAACTTCTCAATAAAGACTCCGGCTTTGCAATTGCCAGTTCCGCTCGATAACGGCGACAGCAGCAATCCTTTAGGCGATTATCTGGTTAAGGTCGCATTTAAGTTTCCAGTAGGCGCATGGAGCCAAGTGGAGGTTAAAAACTATGATTCTAGCCAGATCGTCAAGAGCTATAACTGTAATAAACTTGAAGACCAGATTGTTACCAGTGACACTATTCCAGAAAGTAAAAATGTTAAGTTAAGAATTCTTGATACGGAAGGTCCTGTGATTGAAGCATTTAGTTTTGATTCAACTGCTACTTCAGGTGATCCCAAACCTAAAAGCGATCAAAACATACGAATGACAGACAATAACCCTCATGATTACATAAAAAGAGGTGTGGCGCCCTCAATCAAATTTGCTTACGGCATCGGCAAAGATTTGTTCTTGAATATTCAGAACGAGGCGGGTGATACACCCACTGACTCTGGCCTGGGCTTTAATCTCAGCAAATATGATGTTTCTGGCAATTTTGCCGTTTCATCATCTATTCTGAACTCGGGCGGAGAAAATTGGGCTTATGTAACCGGTGCGCCTCTTGCCTCCGCTTCTGTTACAACCGCAAAATTTCCGAGTCTGTGTCGTGTTACCTATGAGCCCATAGGGGGGAAATTTATCACTGCGAACAGCATGTATGAATCAGCCTTTAACCCGAATCTATTTAAGTCCAGGTGGTATCTCTACGGAGGTGCCATGCCGCCATTTTCGGAAAATCCAGCAGACTATCAAATTTTTGACGGTAGTGACAATTTGCTCGACTTCAGCAAGTCTGTGTATAAGGGTGAAACAGAGGTCTATGGCAACGATTGTCCAAACGAGCGCGTTATTCTTTCTGACTCGGCTAACTTACACTTGATGATAGAAGTGCGAAATGGCATTAAAGATGCCCCGAATGCGATGGCCGATAGAAAAATCAAGATTCTTGATCTAAAAACCAATGCTGTATTGTTTGAAGCCAGGTTTAAATCCGACAAATTGCCATCGTCAGTTTTTTCAACGCCTTTAAAAGAAGTATATAATCTGCAGACAATAGTTAATGGTTCGGCAAAATTCACCGTCGTAACACCGTTTTCAGGTGAACTTCCGATCAAAATCGTAGCTGATACGCGCTTCAAGATTTCGGGTGAAGCCTACGAAAGCGCAAATGTTGCACCAACAGGTGTAGACTTTAGAATTAACGATCCCAAAATTAACCTGAACGGATCTGATTCTGTTACGTATATTTTTAGAGGCGGTCTTGAGGGCAATATTTATACTATTACTGCCACAGCCACTGATGATGCCCGAAATGAAACCATAATCGAAATTCCTGTCCAAATCGTTGGAGCCAAAGACATAAATATCCGGACGATTGAGGAACAAATCAAAAAGCAGAATCAATAAGATTTTTCTGGCATATTTGTGGTGTTTGAACCGTTAAAAGAAATGAGAAGACTGACCAGAAAGGTCAGTCTTTCAACAGTTTGCCGGGGTTGATGAGGTAGAAGTTTTCGCTGATGGTTATTTTGGGGTTTTGTAGCAGCCAGCGATTGCGGTAGTTGGCA
>JASURT010000135.1 GCA_030446435.1 Candidatus Ozemibacter sp. | reverse complement strand
CCGCTCTGGAGCCCCGAATCACAGAAAATGTATGACGACGGCACTCATGGCGACAAACTCGCCAACGATGGCATTTATACTCTGCGCCTGACGAATCTTAAAACCGGTTCACAGCTTTATTCTTTCAAATACACCGAAGAAGACGGCGATGAAAAGACTGACGAAAAAGATCCGCATCGCGAAGGCTATCGTGAGTCCAGCTCTGAAATTATAATTCCTGAGTCTACGGTAAAACTGGCGCGCGGCAATGTTGTCAGCGATCTTACCGGCATCAATTACTCAGAAGTTAAACTCTCGACCAAAAAGGGTTCACGAACAATCTTCTGTGACAGCGATGGTGGTTACAGCATGCCGATGGAAGGCAATGGCCGCGAATACCTGGTTTTCAGAAGTTCAAACCTGCACATCAGAGCAATTCCGGTCGATCTGACCACAGTTACCGTTTACGATGTTCCCACTACCACGCTTTCATCAAAGAAAAGCGGCGAGGTCAAAATGATCATGGTCAAATCTGATTTCGCAGAAGTTACCAATCCGGTAGTTGTCGCTGATTTCACTAACTGGCAGCCGCAACAGATGTATGACGACGGCACCAATGGCGATGAAGTCGCCGGCGATGGTGTCTACACAAGATTGTTTACCGGCGTGGCCCCTGGTTATCACAAGTATGCGTTCAACATAACCGAAACCAGCCAGGTTAAAGACCCGTATCAGGAATCAGGTGATTCAGATTACTCGATTGTTCTGGTTAAGTAATGAAAAGTATTAAAAAGACAATTCTATCAACCTTTATCGCTCTGCTGGTTGGCAGTGCCGGTGCCGGTGCCGCTGACCTTCCGGTTAACTACTTTTACGAGAAGGGCGCAATGCTCGATGTTATCGATAACATCGGCGACGACAAGGGGCCGGGTTACTACCAATACCCCGCAGACAAGCGAATGCGCCGCGGCACCTTCGATATAAAGCGCTTCAGTGCATATGAAGAAGGTGATGTCATTGTTTTCGAAATTCAGATGCGTAACTATATAATGCGCGAATGGCCAGACACTCGAAAAAGTGAAGACCAGGGTTTCGTCGCTAATCTGTGGGATATTTACATCGACATCGATGGTATCGAAAATTCCGGTTACAAAGCGGCTTTGCCCGGTCGTGACGTATTGTTTGCCGACAATATGGGCTGGGAAAAAGTCATTCTCGTTTCACCCCTTTCTGAATATGAAATGTTCGACATACTTCGCAACAAAACCGATGAACTCGAATTTCAAAACAGGGTTGAAGACATTGTTTATCCTGACTACATAAGAGTCCAGCGCGATAAAGTCATAATAAAAATCAGCAAGCTCAAATTGCCGGGTATCTCTGCCCGCTCGGGTTTTCAGACTTTTTCAATGGGCTTTAAAAAAATTGTTTCGCCCAATCGTCTGTTGAACCGTGATGTCAGAGCTTTTTCGACTTACGACGATTTTGGCGGTGGCCACGATACTTATGGCGACCCGCCGATAATGGATATGATTGTTCCTGAGGGTGATGAACAATACAAAATTCTCAGAGATTTCAGATCTGAACCTTATCGTGAAGATATCGAATACGCTGAAGTTCCTTTTGTTTACAAAGGTGGCAAGCGTCATAGTCCGGGCTTTGCCAAACCCCCGGTGTCTAACCCGCCTGTTGTCGCACCCGCCCCGGTTGTAAAATCGAAACCGACAGGTTTCATTCGGCTCGAGCCGGTGACCAGACCGGAAGATCTTGGCTTTGAACCTGCACCCAAAGCTCCGGAAGGCTTTTTACCAATTAAAAAGAAACCATAGCCATGCAAAATTTAACAACTTTCTCAGTTTTTCAAACAGAAATGACGATGAAAAATAAAGCACCAGAAATAGATTCTCATAGGAGGCCGCTCATGAACCGACAGAAACCCTACCAGAAGGCAGGTATAACCCTGCTGCTAATATTGCTTTTTGTCGTTTCGACCACCATTGCAAACGCTCAGTCTGCGCGTTCAAGAGGTATGGGCGGTGCTTTCATCGGAATTTCTGACGATGAGTCGGCAACTTACTATAACCCGGCGGGTTTGTCACAGATTCAGGGACGCGAAGCATCCATTCAGGCCAAAGTGAATGAACGTGACGTATTTGACTGGAACAGCATCGCTTTCACCGGTCACATCTACGAAGATCACGTAGAAGATAAGTTCTCGATCACCGATTATCTCGAACACAACATTCTTGAAGAACCACTGCCAAGAAGGCCAAAATACAGCTATGGCGTATCTTATACCGAAGATCACCGCTCTGAAGAATTCGGTAACCTGGTTGGCGGCGAATATCTCGGCACCAAAAGAGACATTAAGGATCTTCAGCTCGCTTTCGGCACCAGATTCCCCATTGCCCGCAGAATGTTGGCCCGCGAACAGCTGTACGGTGGTATCAAATTCAGAATTCTCAGCGTAGATCGCTATATTAAAAGTCTGCGCCAGCATACGAAGAAAGATACTCAATCTATGGGTGTCGGTCTTATGTATCATTATAACGACAGAGTCACCGGTGGCCTTACCGTCGATAACCTTATCGAAAATGTAGATGGAGACGGCGAAAGAAATGGCGTAAGTCTGAACCTGGGGGCTGCAGTAGAAATTACCAAAGGCACCACAATTTCTGCCGATGCGGTCAACATTACCAATTCAGACCGAACCAACGATCAGCAATACCGACTCGGCGTCGAAAAGAAATTCATCGAAAACGATCTGACCATGAGAATGGGAACCCTTAATGGCACTCTTACTCTTGGTTTTGGCATGAATATTCTGCCGCATATCAGAGTTGATTATGCCTACTATGATGGCGAAGTCATCAGAGAACATTATGTCGGAGCCCACGTTACCTTTGATTGACGGGAGACTAACCCAATGAGAACGGGCCTTAAGGCTATCACAATTTTATTGTTCATTTTCTCCGCCTGCCTCGTGCGGGCGGAGCCCGTTATCGATGCGGCCACCTTCATCGACCAGAAAGTTCGGGTTACAGGTCTGGCCGGTACGCCCTGGGAAGCAAACTTCTCTTTTGACGAAGAACGCTCGCGAGCCTGGATGGATGCTTTGCATCACGCCTACGAAAACATTCTCAATCTTCCGTTGATGGAAGGAAAGCTGGTGAGGCACGTTTTGCAGACCAACCCGGCCCTAAAGGAAAGACTTGGAATAATAATTCTGTCTGCTCCGAAAAAGTTTTATCAACCCGACAATACCGGCCTTGCAAGATGTGTTGTCGAAGTGCCGCTTTCAGGCAAACTCAGTTTAAGATCTGCCCTGTATCTTGCCGCTTTGCGACCGAGATCGCAGCAACCTCTGAGTTTTCTTGCTTCCTGGAGCGCACCGATAAACGAAGAAAACCTTCCGGTGCCTGAATTCAAGAGATTGATTATCGATGTAAGAGACTATTACTATGAACCATCGATTTTTCCACGAATCTTTGCCGATAACGGGGCTTTGATTTTTCAGGAAGCGATGATTCCGCAGCCTGAAAGATTCAGTCGCCCGGCGATCAGATTTTCAACCGATATCGTTAAGGCTCATGAGGGTCTGAGCGAAGAAGAATTCATGATCAGTCTGGCCAGCATTAATGAGTTGGCTTGTCGGGATGTAACGGTAGCCAATTCAGATGTGGCTGTCGTTTCGGGTTTCTGCAACCAGATGGTGAAGAACCCTGACAAAGAGCTTGAAATAATCATTGTATATGATTCAGAAAAGAAACTGCAGACAGGCAAAATGGACAAAACCAAACCTGAAAAGCAGAATGATTCAAAAGCAAAATAATCACAGCGGAGGCATAAAATGAAATTCAGAGTTTTTCTGGCAATCCTTTTGCTTATTACCTTCGGGTGTATGCAGTCTTATGCCGCAAAACCCGAAGCCAAAACCAATGAAGTAAAAGTCAGTAAAATTGAAAGATACGTTTACGGCGATACCCAGGCGGGTGATATTGCCACAAGATTGATGCAGGTTGAAGAAGATCTCTTTGGTCGGGCTACCGGCAAGGAACTCGTCGATAAAACAGAATTTCTTCACGATTTTATTTTCAAGGGCAGCCCTGATTCGCCATCAATGGATATGAAGCTAAGCTTTCTTGAATGGAAGCTTTTCAACAAAACCGGCGAAGGCAATCTTGAAAGCCGTCTGGCAGATCTTGATAAGCAGGTGATTGGCTCAGTTTCTATGGAACCAATGGCTTTCAGGCTTGAACAGCTGGTTCATCTTACCATTGAAAACGGTTTGATCTCATTGCACCGTGTAACAATTCCGAGAGGAACCGAAATCAAGCTTAAAGTCGGCAAGGCCATTTCAAGCAAAACCGCCCATAAAAACGATATTGTGCAGATGACCGTTGCTGATGATCTGTTTATCGATCGCAACATTCTGGCTCTTAGCAAGGGCGGAATCATCAGCGCAAGAGTGCGCAGTGTTCGTCGTGGCGGTCGTTTTGGCCGATCAGGGTTCGTTAATCTTGAAATCAAAAGCATTGAAAGTATGGATTCAACTGAGTTGCCCGTCGAAGTGGCTTACGCCGGTCAGGAAAGATTCGATAAAAGAAGAATCGGTATGGCGGCCGGTGCGTCTACGCTTGGCTACTTCGTTCTTGGTCCCATCGGTCTTGCCGGCGGCGCTTTCATCAAGGGTGATGACGTAGAAGTTCCGGCTGGAACAGAAATTTCAGTTAAAACTCTGAAAGAAGTAAACGTGGTTGGGGTGCTTGTGCATCGCAAATAACCAGAATTCAGATTGTTATCGATCGCTTCGGCCCTTTGTTGATTAAGAGGGCCGAAGTTTATTTTAGCGACAATTTGGCTGAGTTGTGTTATTTTGTGACCCATGTATCCGATACTATTTGAAATAGGGCCTATTCGCATCGGTTCTTACGGCGTTTTACTGGCGCTTGCGTTTTTAAGCGCTTTTCTTTTGATCAACTGGCAGTTCAAAAAGAATAAATGTGACGTGGAACTGGCCTGGGACCTTCATTTTCTTGCAATTTTCGGCGGAATGATCGGTTCGAGACTCTTGTTCATTTTCGAAAATTTTGCTGATTTTCTTAAAGATCCGATGGCGATGATTTTTTCGACTACCGGCTTTTCAGTTCTGGGCGGTTATGTTCTCGCGATACTGCTGTGCATCGTCAGGGTGCGTCGCGCCGGCGAACCATTCTTCAAGATCGCTGATATCTATGTTCCAGGTATGGCGATTGGTTATGCAATTGGCCGCCTTGGCTGTATC
Organism: Candidatus Ozemibacter sp.; assembly: GCA_030446435.1. GTDB lineage: Bacteria > Muiribacteriota > Ozemobacteria > Ozemobacterales > Ozemobacteraceae > DYKG01. The sequence continues at coordinate 4,019 of JASURT010000135.1, read as the reverse complement.
GCCGCCGGTGATGGTTGTTATGGCATTCCATGCAAGCTGCCCTGGGCAATGAGCTTTCCGAATGGCCTGGTATCGACTCTCAGCGCCAAGAACCCAATTCTGGTTTCTCTCTATGTAAAGATGTTTCCGGGCGAAGCTGTTCCGACCGATATTTCGGTTCATCCGACCCCGTTGTATGAATCTATTTCTTCGTTTGTTCTTTTGTTCATTCTGCTTCTACCAATCTGGAAACCAGGAACAGGTAGACGCTTCGCTTTTTTTCTTCTCTGGTTCGGCATATCAAGATATCTGGTTGAATCTATACGTTTGAATCCTTTCATTTACTGGGGTCTTTCTTCCAGTCAGGTTTTATCTATATTCTTTGTTCTGGGGGCGGTTATTTTGTTCATTACCGCCGCAAAACGAGAAAAAAACATACCGCAGCCTTGACCGGTTTTGCTTTTGGCATTGAAATCAGCGCCGTTCTGTTATATTCTGAGGGTACTATTCAGCGAAAGAAGGCTATAGCATTATATGGCTCTGATTCTCGTCAGAGAAATAGTTAAAGATCAGGGGTTATCGGTACTGGCCGGCAACGAAGGGCTGGACCGAAAAGTGATTTCTGCTGAAGTGCATCGCCCGGGTCTCGAGCTGGCAGGCTTTTTTGAACACTTTGGTTACGAACGAATCATCGTTCTGGGCCGTACCGAGCTTGCCTATCTCGGCGAACAAACCGCTGAGACCCGAAAAGTAAGATTAAGACAGCTTCTTTTCTTCAATATTCCATGCATAATCATCACCGACGATCTTCTTGTGCTCGATGAGCTGGTCGAACTCTGTAATCAGAAAAAAATTCCTTTGCTGAGAACATCCGGCCGTACCGGCGAATTTATCTATCAGCTTTCACGCTATTTATACAATCGTTTTGCACCACGCAAAAGCGTTCATGGCGTTTTTGTCGAAGTTTACGGGGTCGGAATTCTTATTATGGGCACTTCTGGAATCGGCAAAAGTGAATGCGCGCTCGAACTTATCAAGCGAGGCCATCGCCTGGTTGCCGATGATGCGGTGCAGCTGATGAAGATCAGTGATACCAAGGTTATCGGTTACCCCGATGAAATGATTTCGCACCACATGGAAATACGGGGTCTTGGAATCATAGACATTCGATCTTTGTTCGGTATTGCTGCTACTGCCGATGAAAAAGCCGTCGATATGGTAATAAATCTCGAAAAATGGGATGATCAGAAAGAATATGATCGTCTGGGAATTCTGCAAAGAACCGTAAGATTTTTGAAGGTAGAAATACCCAGCACCACCATTCCTGTGCGCGAGGGCAGAAATCTTGCTGTGGTTATTGAAACTGCGGCAATGAACTTTTATCTGCGGCGCATGGGCATCTTGAGTGCCGAGAAGTTTTCGCGACAGATTCGCTCGAAAATGGCCGGTGAGTTCTGATGTTACTTGAGCTTCGCCGTAAGATAAGTCACGAAATCAGGGCAAGACGCTGGGTGGCTTTTCTTTTTCTGGGCCTGGTAATGATGTGCTTTGGCTTCGTTTTTGCCGCATTGGCCACAATAGTTCTGGCTCCGGCAAGCATTGAAACGATAAGAAGTTTTCATCCGTTGGCATTAGGCTTTTCAGCCCTGTCGGCATTTTTGATCAGTTCTTTCTGGCTGTATCGGGGCTTTAAAACGGCATTCAGAATTCTTGACAGTCGCGATTACGGCCTTTCGACACGTTTGCGCGAATTCGTGTTCAAGCGTAGCTCTGTGCCCGAAAAACAGCTTTCTATGGTGGCTTTGGGCGGTGGTACCGGATTGAGCTCATTGCTCAAGGGTTTAAAAGAACTTCCGGTTGATTTAACCGCGATTGTTACCGTTACTGACGATGGCGGCTCATCTGGTCGCCTGCGCAAAGAACTGCAGATTTTGCCGCCCGGCGACATCAGAAACTGTCTTGTGGCACTTTCCCGGTCTGAAAGCCTGTTATCGAGACTTTTTCAATACAGGTTCGCCGAAGGCGGTGAAATCGAGGGGCATAGTTTCGGCAATCTGTTCATTGCTGCAATGACCGGCGTTATGGGCGATTTCGGTAATGCCGTACGCGAAGCCAGCAGCATTCTGGCCATTAAAGGCCATGTCATTCCGGTTACCACCGACAATGTTCAGCTGGTTGCCCGTTTTGAAGATGAATCCGAGGTAACGGGTGAAACTTCGATCTGCAGCACCGGCAAGCGCATTACCGCCATCTCACTGAATCCTGACCGGCCATATGCAAACCCCGAAGCATTAAGTGCCATTGACGACGCCAATCTTATCGTTCTTGGCCCCGGAAGCCTGTATACGAGTGTTATTCCCAATCTTCTCGTTCCGGGGGTTGCGGCGCGAATCAATCAGGCCAACGCCAGGGTGGTATACATCTGTAACGTCATGACCCAGCCCGGTGAAACAGATACTTTCAATGCCCACGATCATGTTCGGGCAATCCTGGACAAAACTGAACTCGAACGCATAGACATCGTGGTCGTAAATTCACGGCGAGCGGCCAAACATCTTATGTCGCGCTATGAAAACAAGGGGCAGTTCTGGGTACCGCCCACAGTCAAAAAGATTGAAGATATGGGAATCAGGGTTGTGGCAACCGATTTGCTGCTTGAGTCCGATCTGGTCAGGCATAACCCCAATCTGTTGGCTGCGATTCTTATTGGTCTTATCAATGAGCAGAAAGCTGATGAAAGCCTGGTAGAAGAACGAGCCCTGTTTGACGATGACGATTATGAAGACTAAAAGGTTGTGATATTCTGCGGGCCGATTATTCGATTTCGATTAAAAAAGAGATTCTGGCTGCTGTTTCGCCTTTGAAATGCTGCAGACAGTCTTTTCTTGCTGCGGTTTTTCAGGGTTCTCGTCTGCGCCCGATGATAAGACTCAGTAAACGTCTCGGTCGCAGTTTTAAAAAATTTCTAAAAAAATCTTTACCCGACACTGAAAAGATTGAAATTGCCGGCTGTCGCTTCTTTTTTCCCGAAATCAGGCCGGTTGACCTGCGGCGTAAGTTTGTCGCAAGGTTTCAAAGTCTTTCCCGTGGAGGCAGCTCTTCAAAGCATTGCCAGATTTCTTTCATGCAGGGGCTTTTTTTTGCTCACGGTTACGTTCAGAACCCGGGGCGCGGTTATCATCTTGAAATCAGGCTGCGAAGCCGCTGGCTGGTTGCTGCTTTTAAAAAGAACGCCAGGTTTCTGAAGATGCGCTTCAGCTACTTTCAAAAAGGTGGGTATCACATTTTTTACACCAAAAGCAGCAGGCAGATTATCAAATTTCTCAATAAGCTTGGGTTGTTTGAAAAGGCTCTGGAATTGTCTGATTTCATTGCAACCAGATCTTTGCTTTCTATGGTTAACCGCCAGGTAAATTCTGAAACCGGTAATATCAATAGACTCGTTTCCGCCGCCGAGAAAACCATTGCTCATATACAACAGCTTTTTGAATACCAGGATCAGGATTTCTGGACAGATACTCTGCGAGAAACTGCTCTGATACGTCTGAAGTTCCCGCATGACAGCATAGAAAAACTGGGGGCAAGATTTCAGCCGCCACTGACTAAATCGGCCGTAAATCATCGTTTGCGACGTATTAACGCCATTTACACCCGGCTTTTCCCGTCAACTTCAGGCGAAAATGAGAATAACGACCAGATTTCACCTTCTTCGACTGATAACCAGTAGAATTGCCAGGTTGGTCAGCAGCAGCGCAGTCAATAAAAAGAAACTGCCTTTCATGCCTATGGTAGGCAACAGCCATAGCCCACTTACCAGGCCGGCTGCCAAAGCTCCGGCATTATCAGAAAAAAGCAGCATTCCGGCTGAAGAAGATGGCGTTTGCCCAAGGGTTCGCAGCAATTTGTCGGCGACCGGAAACTCGATGCCATCGAGAAAAGAAATGGCGAAAATGGCGGTTGCGATAAGAAAGACAGAATGAAAAGAAGTCTGGTCGATTAAAAGAACGCAGCCTAGAGTAAAGACTGTTTGCAGAATTTTT
>JASURT010000134.1 GCA_030446435.1 Candidatus Ozemibacter sp. | reverse complement strand
GGATTCTGTCTGCGCAATGAGCCTTCGGTGCTGACTGCAGATGGACCAAGCCCAATATAGTCTTTCTGTTTCCAGTAATTCATGTTATGCCTGCAACGCTTTTCAGGTTTGGCATAATTTGATATTTCATAATGCTCAAAACCTTTGCCGACAAGAATCTGCTTTACTTCGAACATTTCTTCGGGCCCTTGGTCCTGTGGGTCTGGGTAGCGACCGCACGCTATTGCGGCAGCCATTTCAGAACCAGGCTCGATAGAAAGAAAGTATGCGGAAACATGGCCGATGGCAAATTTTTCAAGAAACCGGGCCAGGTCGGGTGCCAAGCTGTTACAGCCGGGCACTCCCAGAATAAGATCGATACTGAAGTTGGCAAAATATTGACTGCAAAGCGAACAAGCCGTCATAACATTTTTCATACGAGCCCGACGACCCAGGATACTGAGTTCTTCATCTCGCAGCCGTTGAACACCTAGGCTCAGGCGAATATTGGGCAATTTAGCCAGAAAACCGGCTATTTCTTCGTTCAGGTTCTCAGGGTTGGCTTCGAAAGTAAATTCTTCTATGCCATCAAGCTCAATATAGCGTCCCAAAAGCTCAACCAGTTTTACAAGACCATTCATGCCCAGACAAAGCGGATTACCCCCACCGACAAAAATAGTCTTTATATATCCCGCATGATTTTTGAGATGAAGTTCAGCCTCATTTTCGAGGTGAAGAAGATAGTTATCGATTCGACTTTGATCTGGCAAGGTTGAGTAAAACCCACAATAAGAACACTTACTGTGGCAAAAAGGAACGTGGATGTACAATCCGACTTCGGGTAATTCAGAATTTTTTCGGTTCATTTTGCTTGATTCTTTCTGTGACCAAACCTGTTTGAAAGTGTGTCGACCAGTACAGAATCGGCTTCATGTGAAACCAGACCTAATGGTGAAAACCCCGTAAGCAAAATCTGACGAAAGAAAACGAACAACAAAATCAGAGTAAAAACGAAGTTGGGCCAGGCATTGATTTCCCACTGCCCGCTCCAGGTTAACTCATGGTCATTCAGGGGGAAAAAATAATAAACAGGCCATTGAAAGCCATCAGGGCCTCTTGCGCCGACAATGTCACAAAAAAGGTGAAAGTGAAAAAGAATGGTAAACCAGAACATTATTCTGAAATTTCTGGCGAAATACCAGACCAAAGGCAATAAAGCCAGGCAGGCAAACAAATTGTGCCCGAATTTGTGGTGAAATTCAGAAAATAAAACCGCTTCCTGTCCGCGATAAATATCAACGAGGGCGCCAATTCCATCGATGTCAGGAAAAATCGAAGCAACCGTCAGCAATACCGCATCTCTGGGTCTGTCGCTTATCTGACGTCCGGCGCACCATCCGGCAAGAGTGTGAGTTATAATGTTCATCTGGTATTTCCTGAATTTATCCGGTTCTGTTATATTAACATGAAAAAGAAATTAAGCCGAAAAATGAGGTTTCTATGATTTTTGAACAGATTGCTGTTGGTAAAATGTCTAATTTCTCATACCTTTTTGCAGACGAAATAAGCCGCGAAGGCTTTCTGGTCGATCCCGCCTTTGATCATGAGAAACTTTTAGAGGTCATAAAAAAGCATTCGGTCAATTTAACGCGAATAGTTTTGACTCATCACCACTTCGACCATGTTAACGCCGCCGGGCAGGTTAAAGCCCGAACCGGAGCAGAAATTGTCTGCCACAAAGAAACTGCCAGGCTGCTTCAGGGTGAAACCTCTGAAGACAGGCTTATCGATGAAGGCGACCATTTTAAAATCGGCGCAGCCGAGATTTCGATTCTGCACGTTCCCGGTCACGCACCCGGGTCTATTTGCCTGATAGTTGATGACAAATGGCTGGTTACCGGCGACACTCTTTTTATCGGAGACTGCGGAAGATCTGACCTGCCCGGGGGCAATATAGAAACTCTCTATGAAAGTCTGCAAAAGATAAAAAAACTTCCCGACCACCTGATTGTTTGTTCAGGGCACGATTATGGGCCGGCCAGGTCAAGAACGCTGGGTGAAGAAAAACGCCTGAACCCGGTACTTCTTGCTGATTCTCTGAAAAGTTTCTACAAGCTCTGAAAACAAGCGCTTACCACTGGTATGGTGCGCCCTGTTTGATGGCCCAGTAGGCAGATTCTTTCCAGCCTTTGTCAAAATCGGCTTCGGTCATTTTATACACTTTTTTCAGAGAAGCTGGAAAATCAGCACCCTCGCTGATCATTTTTATCAAAGCCATAATATCGCGACAGCCTTTTTCAAGCGAGCCAGATTTTTTGGCAAGAAACGCAGTCATCAGATAAGCCTGGGCGTTGGCGGTTTCAAGCACTGATGGAGAAGAATAGCCCTCGGCGAATATGCTGTTAAGCATATTCGTCGAAGTCAGCTTGGCTATTTTCGCGTCAATGCTTTTGCCGGCGATTAAAAGTCGATATCGCAAAGTAATCTGGCTACCCCCGAGAATTTCAGAAAGACCGGTCTGCAGCCAGGCGGTTTTTTCAGGGTTGGTTTTCGCCCCGGGAACAATGATCTGAATGATCAGCTGAGTCAATTCTTTGGCCAGAGTATGCGACGGCAGCTCTTCGATCAGCGGTCCCATTTCCTGTTCACTTAAAGCATCGAAGTTTGAAAGAATTATGCTTCTGATCATTTCTGAATCGTAATAGATGGAAGTAACGGTGATTCCGGTATTTTGTGGCTCGTAAAGGGCGATGGTGGCACCAAGCCCCTCGGCAGACACAAAATTGATGAAAATAGGCACATTTATGGTGCCAATACGGCTGGCTATGCGCTCGTACATTCTAACCAGCTCAGAAGCGAGCATGGTGCGAGCTGAAGGGTCGATGCCGGGTCCCAGGGTTATCTGAAACATATCATCACCCTTGACCGGACCGGTTGGAGCAGCGGTGTTCGCAGGTGCGCTCGTCGCCTGACCTGCAGCCGGGTCTTCATAAGAAATCTGTGTATCCGGAACAGGTCGGGCAGAATAACCGGCAATACCCGCCTGAGCAAGACGATTATTGATCATGGCCGCCAGAGCAGGGTCATCTGAAATCGCAGGGAAACCGGAAATGAATTGAAGAATTCCCAGGCGATTCGAATTCATGTCGAAACCCTTTCGCAACCAGGCCAGAGCTTTTCGGTTATCACCTATTTTGAAATTATATAGAGCTTCAAGATAGCAATACATGCTTCTTTCTGCCGTTCTTTCGCGCCATTCGTCAATCGCGCCGCGAGCTTCGATTATGTTGTCAATCATCAACAGAAGAGTTATATAAAGCGGGTAAGCTTCGGGATCGGTGAATGGGCGACTGTTACGCGCATCATTCAAAATCACATTCACCTCGTTGATTCTACCGCCCTGAATGGCGAAAAGCCCTGCGGTCAAGCTTACCGAGGGTAGATTGTAGCCTCTGCGAAAAGCTCGCGAAAGCCTACGGCTCGCTCGGTCGGGCTCATTTTTCTGAAGAAAGTATTCGACCCAGAGCAAATCGATTTCGGGATTTCCCGGATCTTTTATTGCTGCCTGCTGTAAGGCTTGTGCCGCCTCATCTGTTTTATGAAGGTCAAGAAGAATTCTGGTTTCGACAATATGTGCATCAGGCGAAGCGGGAAAAACTCGTGCATATTCGTCGACAAGTGAAAGAGCTTTCGCCCATTTATCAAGATCGTAAAGTGCCCTGAAAAAAGAAGGTGAAGAGCTTCCCGGGTGCTTGTCAGTAAGCATGGCCTTAACGAACAAAAGTATCGGGTGATAGGGAGATTTTTGCAAATTCGCTTCTACAAGCTGTAAAGCGTCTTTATTGCGGCCGAGTTGCAAGGCACAAAGCGCCGTCAATGATGCACCATCAGGCCCGGGATTTTTCTTTTCGTATTCTTCGGCCAGGGCCAGCGCCATGTAAATCTGGCCCCGCTCCAGAGCTTTCATTATTGCATTGAAATGCAGTTTGTCCGAGGTAAGGTTATTTAATAACTCAGGCAACTTCTGGGTAATTTCGGTAAAATGTTCAGACAGCCTGGTCGGATCAACGGGAATGGGCCTTGGTTTACCCGGGAGGCGAGCCAGATACCTTTGCGCCAGCTTGTTGTTGATGCCTAATGAAAGAGATTTTCGAAACCATACCGAAGCAAGAAGCGGTCGACCTGCCTGAACTTCAACAATTCCGAGAAGGTTCAGCAAACTTTTGCTTCTAACACCATCAAAAAAAATTCTTAAAGCAAAAAGCCTGGCAGCATCGAATCTTTTTTCTTTCAAAGCTGTTTTTGCAAGTTCAAACAGCTGCTTTGCCGTGTATAAGCCAGGCTTGTCAAAAGCTTCTTCAGGCGAAGGGCCAACCTGCCTCGCACTTGTCTGGGCACCCAAAGGCCCATCGATGACAAGAAAACACAGCACTGCAAAAATAATGAAAATTGATTTCGCCATCTTCATGCAACTATTATAACACAGGCAGAAAAATAGCCAAGAATCATGTCATAAGAAATATTCTCACAGGTAATACTTTGTAAATCTTTTCGCTTGATTCGCCTGCTGATTCAGGTATAACATCTTCTATTATGAGCGAAACCAAAAAATCTGTAGATATACCAGTTTGTAAAGACATGGGCTGCGAAGTCAACGTCAAAGGGAAAAAATCGAAAGACGACTTTGACCTCAGACCAGAAAAATCAGATTTTGAAAAGTTTGTTTTAAAACTGATCTGGGCAGCCTTTTTTATTTGCTTTGCCATTTTTCTGATACTGACCGTTGAAGATGGCAAACCGGCTCTTCGCAAAGACAGCATCGCCTTTGCCACCAGCGCCCTTAACTGGCTGGTGTTATCGTCAAGGTCCGGAGCAACCTCGCTTATAGATTTTCTGTCTACTCACCTGGTATCTGCGATGGTTCCGGCATTCTTTCTCGCAGCTGCGATTTCGACTTTCTTTTCAAAAGAAACCATTATTCTGACCATTGGAAAAAAGGCCAACCCGCTTGTAAGCTATCCGATTGCGGCATTTGCCGGGGCGATTCTTACCGTCTGCTCATGCGGGGTTCTTCCCATCTTCATGAGCCTGTTACAAAGTGGTGCAGGTTTAGGGCCGGCCATAACCTTCCTGTATGCATCGCCTGCAATTAACCTTATTTCAATCATTTATACCTGGAAAATTCTGCCATCGATGCTGATTGCCCGAATACTCGCGGTTGCTTTCTGCGGTATCGCAATCGGCATGATCATGCAAAAAATATTTGCCGGAACCGCCGATGAATTTGAGCATGAAGAGCCTGAAATCAAGCCATCGAAACGAAAAGCATGGCAAGAAGGCCTGTTTTTCATCGTTCTGGTTTTTGTAATGCTGACTTCTACCGATGCTTTTTCGTCAATCACCGGTAGCGTCATATCACCCGAACATTTTGCTGACCGAGGCCCTGAACTGGCTGCCAAAACAGCACAGTTTGCCGGCAAAATGCTTTTCATCGGCATGGAAATTCTTCTGGTGCTGGTGATTCTGTGGCGCTGGTTCACCTGGAACGAAACGCGAAAGTGGTTAAAAAGAACTTACCGACAAGCCAAAAGAATCATTCCGATGGTTATTCTCGGCATTTTCTTTTCAGGCTTTCTTGGCGGCACCAGCTCGATCGTAAGCAGACTTGAAATGGTCGGCGACAACTCGATAATCAGCAATCTTACCTCGTCTTTGATTGGCGCAATACTTTACTTTGGTTCAATAGTCGGCGTAAATGTCGTTGATCTTTTCATGCGCTGGGGCATGCACCCTGGCCCGGCACTGGCCCTGTTGCTTGCCGGACCCTCTATCAGCCTTCCCAGCATCATGGCTCTGGTGCCTATCATGGGCAAGAAGAGAACATTTGCGTTCCTGTTTTTCGTGGCGATATTTTCGGCAGCAATGGGCATAATCTTCGGGTCATTCGCTAAAGTCTAAATCATGCCCACGCAATCTTTAACCGAGCACTACATAGAAATAAGCGAGCTGGTTTTCAAACCTATTTACGGCTATCTTTGCAACTCTGTAAAAACAAGGTGCAACCGTGACATCAGCGAGATGAAAGTAGTAGATCTTGGCGGTGGAACAGGATACTGGCTCGAAGCCATGCTCGACCTGGGTGCTGAAAGCGGAGTTCTCATCGATATAGAACCCCAAATGGTTTCTTATGCCGAAAACCGCCTGAGACAAAAGTTCCCCCCGGAAAAATGCTCGACGATTGCTGCTTCGGCAGACAATATTCCGCTGCCTGACCAGTCGTGCAACACTATAATCAGTCGCAGCTCGATGCACATGTGGACCAATCTCGAAAAATGCTGGCAGGAAATGTATAGAATTCTCGAGCCAGACGGGGTCGCATTCCTTGGCAGAGGCTACGGCCCGGATCTTCCTGCCGAAATACGCGCCGAAGTCAAACTGGCAAGAAAAGCACTGAAAGCGCAGAAGAACCCTTCTGAAGCTGCAGATAAAACAGAAGAGCCACCTTCACCAGATCCTTTTAATCTGGCCAAGATGGCCATGCAAATAGGCTTCAAAGAAGTTTCTCTTATAAAAGATGCTAAGGTTATCTGGCTGCTCGCCAGAAAATAAACTCAGGCGCAATCATTGGCGAACAAAATACTGTATTTCGCCCCGACAGGCACCGCAAACAGTTTCACCCTGGTTTAACACCAGAAAGGATTCATGGCACTCTGCGCATTGAGCTGCCGGGTACATTGGCGGCTTTTCAGGATTAAGCACTTTTACCGGATACCAGGCTATTATTTGTTCGCCAACGCTATCAAATTCATTCATGACTTTTATGGCAGATTCTGCGCGGGCGGGTCCACCCTCTTTAACTTCTTTACTGCGAGTTCTGGTAAAGAATTTCGCAAGTTCAGGGGTCTTTTCAGCATCGATCTTGTCTATGTCGATATAAACTCTTATGCCGCGACCGTCATAGCGGTCGAATAAAGTAAAAGCAAAGCGGCCAAGATCTTTGGCAATGCGAAGGTATTTGTTACCGTAAGTACAGCCTGTCATATTCTGAAGAACATCTACCAGACATGATTGTCCTTCACAGACGGCATTAAGCTTGTCTTTCACCGGCCCAAGTTTTTCAAGTGCCAGATCTACCATTGCCACGCCAATAGCGATACCAGGGGCGCGTTTTGTGTGAAAAGCAAAAATTTTCTCGATTAGAGCCTGTTTTTCGTCTTTACCAAGCATCGTCTCACTCCTTGTCGTTTTCTTCGTCAGAACCGGTCTGTTCTTCGCTCATATTCATGCTGAGCTTTTCATTCATTTCGACATAAGTATCTTCAATAAGCATCATGGTCATTTTTACCTTGAAATCCAGCTTGCCCTTCTGCTCATCAAATATCTGCCTGAGTTGTCCGAGATAAACGGCAAACTGTTCGGTATGTTTTTTTAAAGGCTCTTCAAGCAATTTCTGCAGAGCCGAAAAATCCTGAGCAAGCTTGTCTATGCCCTGAGAATATCCACTGGCATCTTTAGCTTTAAATAGATCATTCATATTCATGAGATTGATCGATATTTCATAAAGCTTTTCACCAATTTCTGATTTGGGCATATATTCAAAAAGAATGGTGATGCGCTTTGAAAACTCGAGCACTTTGTTGTGTGCGTCTGAAAGATTATTTTTTCGCATCGAAGCGCTTATTTCGCCAATCATGTCAGCGAGATTTTTGAATTTTGTGTTCCAGTTTTTATCTTTTTTGGCCCAGTCAGGTGGGTAATTGCTGAAACCATTATCAAAGTTTATCCAGCTGTTCATCAGTTTTGAAATTACCGGTTTTGCCATTTCAACAGTTTCTATGTTCTTACCCAGCTCGACCGAAATGGCCACCAGCCTCGAAACCTTCTCGGCAAATTCATTAGTAGCGGATTTACCGGAGATAAGAGCAATAAGATTTGTATCACAGGCATTTGCAAGAAAAGGAGAAAAAACAATCATAAGTCCGGCAAGCAGAATTAACCTTTTCATTCTATCCCCCAATATCTGTTTGCCCTTATCTTAGCAGAAAAAAAAGAAACTGTCTTTTTCAGACAGTTTCTTTTTGTCGAAAGCCTTCGCAGCTTATTTTACCACAAAGCTTATCATTCGCTTCGGCACAAAAATAAATTTGACCACCTGTTTGCCTTCAAGGTATTTCTGCACCTTTTCACTGGCTTCTGCTGCTTTTCTGGCAGAATCCTGATCAACATCAGCAGGAAGTTCGATCTGATCGCGCAATTTACCATTTACCTGAACAGGTAAGGTCACTGTAGACTCGATCAGGGCTTTTTCGTCCCAGGTCGGCCAGCTTTGCTTGTGAACCGAGCCTTTGGCACCAACCATTTCCCAGAGTTCTTCTGCCAGGAACGGGGTGATCGGGGCAAGAAGCCTGAGGAAGTTTTCGGTAACTTCACGCCAGAGGGAGGTTGATGGCAAATCTGTCTTTTTGGCTGCGTCGACCATGGCGTTGGTCAGTTCCATAAGTCTGGCGATGGCAGTGTTGAAACTGAAATTGTCTATATCGTTCGAAACGGCCTTTATGGTTTTATGCATTGTTCGAATCAATTCATCGGCTGCCTTACCTTCAGCCTTACCATTGCCACCGCGGTTTTCTGAAATAAGGTCATAAACTCTGTTTACAAAACGATGCATACCGCGAATACCTTCATCTGACCAGGCAACCTCAAGCTCGAAAGTGCCAAGGAACAAAATGAAAGCTCTAAGGGCGTCTGCACCATATTTTTCGACCATTTCATCAGGAGTTATTACATTGCCTTTAGACTTACTCATCTTCGAGCCATCTGCGGCAAGCATCATACCCTGATTTCTCAACTTCATAAAAGGCTCGGAGAAGGGGACCAAACCTTCATCCTGCATAACTTTGGTCCAGAATCTGGCATACAGCAGATGCATAACCGCATGCTCTGCACCGCCAACATAAAGATCTACCGGCAGCCAGTATTTACCGTCTTCTTCGGCAAATGGTGCCGAATCAAGCTTAGGGTTAACGAATCTGAGAAAATACCATGAAGAACAGGCAAAGCCGTCCATGGTATCGGTTTCACGCCGGGCGGCACCACCACATTTCGGACAGGTAGTGTTAACCCATTCCTCGATAAAAGCCAGAGGGCTCTTACCATCTGAACCGGGCTTAAATTCTTTAATTTCCGGCAATTTTACCGGCAACTGGTCTTCCGGTACAGGAACCGTTCCACAAGAATCGCAATGAATCATGGGAATGGGCGCGCCCCAGTATCGTTGCCGCGAAATCAGCCAATCTCTGAGCTTATAATTAACTCTCTTGAATCCAAGCTT
>JASURT010000133.1 GCA_030446435.1 Candidatus Ozemibacter sp. | reverse complement strand
GCCCACAAAATCGGCACTCTTTCATTGATCTGGTGTACATAAACCTTGAACTCGACATCTTCAATACCTGTAAATTTTTGCATTTTCCCATCCTGACCGATTCTGACTAAAGTTTTAGCGGCCTGGTCGAATTCGTATCGAACCAGCATTACTCGAGGCTTTTCGTCAGGGCTATCGAACGAATAACGGTAAAACAGCAGCCCGTGAGGTAAAACCTGAATCAAGTCACTTTCCGAGCCCGATGTCCATGAGGTTGTGGCAAAGATTTGCTTTCTCGCAATCTGAAAATTTACGAAATCTTCGTCGTCTATCGGTTCATCAAGCCTTGGGCAGGCGCAAGAAAAGTCACGGCGCAGATAGTTGATTGCAAGTCTTGCTTCCTGCAGGTTTTGCAGGTTAACTGTGCCATAAATGTAATGATGGCGCGTGCTTGAAAGGAATTTGATAATCATCAGCATTGCTACCAGCGAAATGCCGATGGTAATGGTCAATTCAACGAAGGTAAAACCCTTTTTGGTTTTTCTTATGCTCATATTCAGTAACTCAACTGCTGGTCATTCAAAATAAGCACCGAAAGCTGCACCTGTCGACTTCTGTCATCGGGAATGTTCAGGTTGGCCGGACGATGCCCTTCGCTCCATTTAACTGTTACGGTCACCTTTTTCAACAGACCGTCGTTAACGTGAGAATCAGAAATATCTTCAATATCGATTTCCCGGTAAAAGAAAGCATTGTTGTATTGCTGCGAATAGCTTAGCTGATTCGTAATCAGGCCATCTTCAGACCAGACTGTATTGTCGGGAGACCCCAGTGCCAGATCTGCGGTTCTCAGCCCGCCACCTTCGTCAGTGGTTATTGGACCGGCCAGAGCAGAAAAAGTAGAATCGTTTACGCTGCTGAATCTGGAAATCGTGGCCCATTCAATCGCTTCATTGGCCAGTTCCATGGCTCTTAGATAATTAATGGCTTTAGAAGTGTCAGTTCTTGAAGAAGTAACCATATAGATTACCGGGGCAGCACAGGCTGCAGCAATCAAAATTGCCACGATAACCTCGACAAATCCAAGGCCACGTTTTTGTTTCAAGAATTCATTCATTCAATTATCTTGCCTCTGGTTGATGATTCACGATTTTCGCGGGCAAATGCTTCGTTGTTTTCTACCGCAAAAACATGAGCCGGGGGGCGAGAAAACTTGATAGACGTTGGTTTCGCCATGACCGAAGGTTGTGCAACCTTTTCAGGCTGATCAGAAACGACCGGTAAAGATACCGATTCATTTTGTTCAGCCGGTTTGGCTAACGGTTCTACCGATGGCTTACTGAACTTATGAAGCAGAGTAAGAGTTGCTATCATAAATACGATCACAGAAAAAACCACTATCCATCTTGCCTGATCCATTAGAAGGTTTTACCTCCTGAATTCACGCTGTACAGTGTTCTTACCGGGCCAATACTTACATGATACGGATCGAGTTTCTGCCCGTCGATTTCGGCGGCGGCATCGTAAATTTTCGGATCGTGAATAATGTGAAGCTTTCCGCCATAGGCTAACCCCCTGCCGCTCTTGTCTTCAGTATAAAGATAATCAACAAGTAAGTTACCGTAAATCGTCACCCTGCTTTTTCCGTTCAAAATAAGACTGCCTTGATAGAGAGGGTTCTTCGAGCGAAATGGATAGAAAAACGCAGCCAGAGAGGCTTCGATATAGACTTCATCAGAAGCGGATTCGATCAAGAAATCGCCCCGGCGCAAATAAAAGCGCACCGTGTCTTTCGGCCGCTTTTCAGCACGACGAAAATTACCGATCGTGCAGTTGCCCCGACCGAGGTAAATCATGCCTTTGCCGTAAAACCTCGTAATTCCTGTTAAATCAAGGTCTCCTTCTTCGATGTAGATTACCCCGTCGAGAAAAAGTGTTTTCTCTCCTTTGAGATTAGCAACTCTCTGGGCCAGAAACGTTGCTGAATTTGGGTAGTTCCAGCTGACGGTGCGATAATCGATGAGTCTGCCGAAGCTGGTACCTGGTATGCTGGTTCCCGGGGGGGTAATCGGATTGGTAAAGTTAGGAAAGCCAAAAGTTGAAATCGGGTTCATAACAGCAGGCACGCCGTTGCCGTCATAATATTCAATCGTGTCGCCCAGTAAGCAGTTGATCGGAAAAGACGCAACATCGCGGCTCATAAGAAACTTTTCTGGTTTCACCCCACCTGTGGGAAGTTCTGCGATTGTTTTATTCAAAAAAGTTTCAGGCTTGTCGTAACGATAAAAATTCAGTGGCACGGGCGCAGGATTTATGACCTTGTCAGCACGGTAAAAATTTATGGTTTTCTTGAATTCATCAAAGAAACCCACCTTAAAATATCGCAAAAACACCGGACCTTCGATAATCACTGATTTATCGTTATCTTCGCCATAAAGTTTTGCCATTTTGCCGACTTTGATTCTTTCGGGGTTGAAGATTACCGATTTTTTCAACTCATCAGAATATTTTTCATCGAGATTTTCAGCAAAATATGGTCCCTTGTGACGGTACTGGACAGTTGTCGTCGCCAGACCGCCAAAGGCGAGTGAGGTCGCCCAGGTTTTCGGCATGGGCAGCGCGGGAGGTGTATAATTGTCTATTTTCCAGATCGAGGCAGCATCTGTGTAACCAAAAACGTATTGCCATTGTTCAAAGCAGGTATTCAAAATTTTCATGAACCCGGCGCACTTATGATATTGCCCGCCGTCAGCAGCTATATAGTTTGACCTGAAATCATCGCAAATCTCATAAGCCGCTGCATTGCTGTTTGTTGCCGCCATTGCCTGGCCGCATTTCTGAACCAGTGCGGTGCCTGTTTTTCTTGGCAGATCAGGGTTACCCAGAGCACCATTGGCTGCCTGATTCACAAAGGTTTCGTAAAGATCGATGACGGTCTGCACCTTATAAAAGTATTTGTCTTCTATAGAGCCAAGTGAGCCGTAAGGAAACTTGTGACGACTGAACAAACAAGCGGGCATAGTGGCATTTTCGAAACCAACCAGACCGGTATAAGCGGTGACAGGCGCGAATCCGGGCAAATTTCTGGTTTCTGGAGTATAAACATCGAGCCAGAGATATTTTTGCGGGTCGGCACTATCAGGATAGTTGAAATTACCCAGGTAAATATGCGATTTATCAGGGCCCGAGCCCTCAATCCCGTCAACGACGAGTCGTCGTCGCGGATTATTGTAGTCGGGGCCGTAATTCTTGACGAACAGGGCATAACGATCTAAACGATGTCGCAAATCAACCAATCTGATATCGCGCCGTTCGTGAACTTCGATCAGGTTTTCTTCAAAGCCTTCCCGATAGGCCTGGGAATAGACATCAAGATAGGCATTGAAAGCCGTAACAGATCTTGCCGGAGCTTCCCGATAAGCGGTTAAAACGGCTTTGCTCTTTATTTTGAGCTTATAACCCACATTTTGCGCAATTTCGAGTGTCTGTTGCGGCTCGAAATTCGAAAAAAGCACGATCGGCTGCCGCAAAGGCGGAATGTTGCCGTCTGTATCGGGAAAAACCGATCGAAAATTATGAAAAATTCGGCTTGCGGGGTCGAGATTAACCTTACTGCGAATCATGGCAATCACTTCAGCATTTGCCGATTGCGCGAGTAAAGTCAGACGATTCTGATCTACATTCTTGGCCAACTGCGTTACGGCACCACTTTTCAGGCTATTGAGGGCAAAGGCCATTATGGCCAGAGCCAGTAGCACCGTAATAACTATATATAAAAGAAATCCACGTCTGTTATAATTCATCATAAGATTATCTCACGAGTTACATAACCAACTTATCTTTAATCTTATCATAAAATTCTTTAAATGATTTCCAGATTTAGCGAATCGGCGTATGAAAAATTTGTAAATGTTTCGGCAAAATTGTTAGAATCAGCTTATAAACTTTAAAGGTTGTGGGGAATAACTATGTCCATGAAATATCTGCGAAACCTGCTTTCAGTAGTCATTTCAATTCTTGCTCTGTCTTCGGTATGTTTTGCCGGGAACGAAGCTTTAGATACTGACGAATCGGTCATAATGGTTTATCAGGCCGAAAGAAAAGGTTCTTTTCTCAGCGAACCGGGAAATGTGCCGATCGAGTTTCTCAGAAGGGTTGGCAGGGCACTGAATAAAACCTGGCCGATTGATCTGGCAAACATTTCTGCGGCATCGATTTTCGAATATAACAAAGTTGGGAAGCCTGATTTTCTTAAACCCAGAAAGCTTGCCGAGTTGAACAAAGAGCAGAAAAAAACGGCAAACGAACTTTTGGGCAGGTATTCATCAGATGCAGAAGAATTGCTTCAGGAAATTAAACCTGGGGAAAAATGTATTCTGATGCGTGCAGCAGCTGAAACAGAACCTCTGGTAGAAATCTTCAAAGAAATCTCTGATGGAAAAAAATTCCCCGGAGTCATTAAGCAGGATCAGGTCTACAAGGTTAAAAATCAGCTGATTCCTTTGCTTGAATCTTCTGATTATATTATCTGCGCCGCGGTTTTATCTGAAGACGGTTTCGAAGCCCGCTTAAGAATAAAGAGCCTCGATGGTAAACTGGCAAACCCGGCAATAAACCATTCCTTGACCATAGGCAAGATGATCAACCCCGATTCTCTTATGGCTTTTGCCCAGACACATCCTATAGAGAACCCTGCTGAAGTAATGGCTGAGTTGATGCAGATGCCCCAGACCGAATCGATAAAGAACATGATTGCTTCAGCCGGCATGGACATGGAAAAAGATCTGATCGCAAACGGCGCCAGAGAAAGCATTCTTTATTTCAATTTCGAACCGACCGGCGAAGGCGGTATACCTGATGTGCGCTTTATTGCTCCTATTCCTGATGTAAAAAAGCTGAAATCGAACCTCGAGAATCTTAAGCAACTTTGTATGCAACTGGGCATTTTCGTAAAACCCATCGAACAAAAGTTTCCATTGGTCAGACTCAGCTATTTCATGTTTCCGCAATACGGAGTTTATGCCGGCCTTATTGATGAGTTTCTTGCTTTGGCCACATCCGACGAAAATCTGGTAAAGGAAATGGAGTTCATCAAAGCCGTTAAATCAGGAAAAGCCGAAGGCGAAAAAATAGATGACAATCTGCAAAGATACTGGCGGGTAAGTTTTGAAGACTTCAATCTGCAACTGCAAAAATTTTTGCAATCACCTTTGATGGTCAGCAAAGGCGTTCCCCCAATAACAAACTTAACCATGCTCGATGATTTGAATGACCTCAAAATTCTAACCAGACTTCAACCTTCCAGTCTTGATTTTTCAGTTTTTTTGCCTGTAAAAGAAAGCAAAAAAACAAAGTAAAGTAGATTTAAAAAAATACTTTATGGTATACATAGTCAAATAGTCCATATTCGGGAGATAAAAACAGAGATGAGGAAAACGCCAATCCGAGTATTATTCTTATTGTCGACAATTCTTTTTGCATTTTTGGCCGGCTGCGGTGAAGAACCCAAAAAGCCTTCAACGCAAGACGAGAAAACAGATATCAAAGCCAGTTCGACAACCGCAACCACCGATGCGTCGTCGCCCTACAGCAATCAAGTTCTCAAACTCGGAAGAATTCCGTTTACCAATTCTTCAGGTATGGTGCAAAAGCACAACAAGCTTCTTGAATATCTTACCGAAAAGCTCGGTGTAAAGCAGGTTCGCCTTCAGACTGCCCCTGACTACTCAGGCATCCTGAATCTTCTTGTTAAAGGCGAAATAGACATTGCCTGGCTTGCCAGCAATATTTCGGTTGAAGCACGCAACAACCCTGAAGTTCAGCTGCTGGTAAAGCCAATCAGATTTGAAACCGATTCTTACCGCGGCATCATCATCGCCCGCCAGGACAGTGGTATAAGAAGCCTTAAAGATCTTAAAGAAAAGAAATTCGCCTGGGTCGAAAAAGAATCAGCCTCCGGCTATATTTTTCCAAAAGCACTTTTGCTCGAAGCCGACATCGACCCCGAAAAAGACTTCGCCGAAGCAACCTTTCTTGGCAAGCACGACGCGGTCGTTCTGAATGTTTTGCTGGGAAAATATGACGCAGGTGCGTGCTATGACGATGCCAGAAACACGCTGCGAGACAAGAGCAAGATCGATGAACTGACGATTCTGGCAACAACTCAGGATATCTCGAACGAACCCATAGTCTGTAGAAAAAGTCTTCCACCAGATCTGATCGAAAAAATAAAACAGGCCTTTCTCGACCTTAGTAACAAAACTCCTGAAGGTAAAGAAGTATTGAAAGATCTTACCGATGTTCAGGGTTTTGTTCCGGCCAATTTCAATGATTACGACTACATTGAGAAAGTTCAGAATCTTCTGGAAAATTACAATAACAGAAAGTAGCAGCTTCTTTCCGTGGAAAATTCGGTACCTAAAACCAAATTCTCGTTAAAAATCAAGTTCATAATCGGCATAGCCATACTGGTTGGCCTGATAATTATTTTGACTTCGATTAATACGTCTTTGCGAGAAGAATCGCTTTTGTCGACGAGCATGGATCAATCTGGCATTCTTCTTTCGTCTACCCTTGCCATCGCCTGCCAGGACCCAATCATCAGTCAATCATACGATGCATTGATTCCCTACACTGAAAGGCTTATTTCCGGGGGCGAAGACATACACGAGATTTCGATACTCGACATCGACGGCAAGTATCTTGCCCACCGTATACGAGGAGATGCCGAGAGCAAACTGGGACAGGTAATTTCCGAATCGCTAAGATTGAAAATTGATGAAATAGATTCACCGACCCGACTGAAAGCAGAAGATCCGCATTTTGTCGACTATGTTGCACCGATCAAGGTCGGAACCTCGAAATTCGGCACAGTTATTCTAAGATTCACCTTTGACCGACTCACAGAGGCAAAGGCAACCAGCCGCAAGAGAATTTGTCTTATCGGAATGGTCGCGATGCTTGCGGGTATTATTCTTTCGATCATTCTTGCTCAGTTCATTACCAAGGGCCTCGATCACCTGATAGAAGGCACCCAGGCAATCGAAAAAGGTGATCTTTCTTACCGAATTAAAACATCATCAAATGATGAAATCGGCACCCTGGCGCATCGCTTCAACGAGATGCTCGATGCTCTGGAAGCCAACAACCGGGCCCTCGACCGAAAAATATTCGAAATCGAGACTCTTTTTAAAGCCAGTCAGGCGATGAATTTTCAGAGCGACACCGACAAACTTATTCGTCAGATACTCGAAATGGCCGGAAAAGCCATCAGAGCTGAGAGATGTTCAATTATGCTACAGACCAGCTCTGGCGTCGAAGAACTCGAGACGAGAATAGTCTTCGGCATCAATGACGAACAGGGAGCAGAAAACATCAAATCTTCGATCAGAATCAAATCTGGTGAAGGCGTTGCCGGAACCGTTCTAAAAACCGGCAGCAGCATGATTGTAAATGATGGGTATAAAGACCCGCTGTTCAAAAGCTTTGATGCCACCTCTGATCTTGAAAAATCGATTCGCAACCTGATTTCAGTTCCCCTGAAAATCAAAGACCGAGTTACCGGGGTCATAAACGGCACCAACAAACTCGACAACGAATCTTTCAGTGAAGAAGACCAGCGACTTCTTGAAGCCCTGGCACAACAGGCCGCAATGGCCGTTGAGCATGCCCGACTTTATGAACTGGCCATCACCGACGGTTTAACCAAACTGTTCATTCATCGTTACTTTCAGGCCCGACTCGAAGAAGAACTGGTTCGCGCGAAGAGATATCACACAGCTTGCTCGCTCATTCTTTTCGACATTGACCATTTCAAAAAATTCAACGACACTTACGGCCATCAGCAGGGCGACATCGTATTGATAGAAGTTGCCAAACTGGTTAAGCTTACGGTTCGTGATACCGTAGACATTCCGGCTCGATACGGCGGAGAAGAGTTTGCCATCATTCTGCCTGAAACAGATGCCAAAGGCGCGTTGCTTGTCGCAGAGCGCCTGAGAAAAACGATTGAAGCATTTGATTTTCCGGGTCAGGAACAAGCTCTTAAAGTTACGATTTCTCTTGGTGTTTCGACTTTCCCCGACCATGCAAGCGAAAAGAGCATTCTTATCAAGAAAGCCGACATGGCTCTTTACGAATGTAAAAACCGCGGCAGAAACTGCTCTTTCATTTATAACGACAGCCTGTCTGAAGCACCTGAATAACAAATGTCTGCCCAAACGACCCCGGATCTGGCGTGGCTGAACTCGCCTTCAGCAAAATTCGATGCTTTCTTTCAAAGCCCTGCGCCAGGCAATTCTCTTGAAAATTTCATTCGGCCGATAAAAATCGGCAATGTTCTTTTACCCAACAATCTCGTGCTTGCGCCCATGGCGGGGGTTACCGATGGCTCATTCAGGCTTCTCTGTTCACGGCTTGGAGTAGGCTACACGGTATCTGAGCTTGCCAGTTCAAAAGCCATCATCATGCAGAATCGACAAACCCTCGAGATGGTTAGATTTCAATCGCAGGCCCGCCCGTATGGAGTTCAAATTTTTGGCTCTGAGCCTGACACAATGGCCCGGGCTGCAGCCATCATCGATCAACAAGGCATTTGCGATATCATAGATATCAATATGGGTTGCCCTGTGCCGAAAGTTGTAAAAACCGGTGCCGGCTCAGCTCTGATGAATACTCCTGAACTGGCGGCAGAGATTGTAAAAAGAGTTTCAGAGGTAGTTACCGTGCCGGTTACGATCAAGTGCCGCATTGGCTGGAGCCAGAACAGCATAAATGTTAAAGATTTTGTCAAACGCATGCTTGACAGTGGTGCAAAAGCCATCACGGTTCACGCACGAACCCGCCAGGCCGGGTATTCAGGCGATGCCCAATGGGAACACCTTGAAGAACTGGGGCAAATTTGCGAAGATGTTCCTTTCTTTGCCAACGGCGACATCAGTGAACCCGAACATATTGAAGAGTTGCATCGTCGAACCGGCTGCAGTGGCTACATGATTGGTCGCGGCTGCGTAGGCAGGCCATGGCTTTTTGCAGAATTACTCGGGCACAGTCAGTTTTCTGACCCGAAAACAAGATTCAGAGTTTTTCGTCACCATTTGATCGATATGCTTATGGAGTATGGTCCAAAGGCGGTACCCCTGTTCAGAGTTCACCTGTTCGGTTATCTGAAAAATCATCACAATGCGGCAAAAGCAAGGCGAATTCTTTGTGATGAACGTGACCCACACCGAATAATCGAAACCGGCCAGGCCTTTTTTTCCGACCTTCCGTTGCCCGGAATTACTTAAGGACTTCGGTATTTCATGATAAAGGCCGATTGACTCAATATTCCATCAATGCTAAGATGAAAAATACCCTTAAGAGTCTCTGGAGAAAAAATGTCATCAGAAATTGATAAAATTCAGTTTCTTCGACAGGTTGCGCTGTTTCGAAGTCTCTC
>JASURT010000132.1 GCA_030446435.1 Candidatus Ozemibacter sp. | reverse complement strand
AAGTTTTTGTCGAATACGGCAACTGCCATAACAGCGGAATTATTCGGGGGTGTTAACTGAGGATTTTTATTGTTATCATAAAAAAAAAGACAGAATTGAGAGGAGAATAGGGCTGATGCGTTTAGCAATCACTCGACTGAAAAGCTTTTGTGTTCTTTTTGCGGTTTTACTGACTTCGTCTGCTTTTTGTGCAAGTTATTCAAGTGCTGATTTAGAGCGGGCAATCAGAAGCAATGATCTTGTTGGGGTAAAGAAGGTCTTGAAGTATGGAGACGGAGAGTTACAGCGAAATATTGCCCTGAGTGCCGACTATTTTCTGCAAAAGGCAGCCAGATTTGGTTCAGGTGAGATGGTTAAGCTTTTCTTAAGCAGAATAGATTCACAAAACCTCAAGCGCGAAGCAAGTAAAGCGCTCGTCGTTTCAATCGATAACGATCATTTTCACGAGGTGGTGCCGGTTTTGCTTAAATCCGGTGCCGATGCGAATTATGAATTCCGTGGAATGACGGCTTTCTGCCGAATGGGCTATCTTTATGCCGGCAAAAAGGATAAAAGTGCGAAAACCCTTGCAACAATGAGGTTATTGCTTGATAAAGGGGCAGCGATCAATACTTTTGGCGAAGATGGCAGAACCTGCCTGATGAGCGCATGCGAAGCTAATGATCTGGCAATGGTCGAATTTCTGATTGCCCGAGGTGCAAATGCTTACCTGCAGAATAAAGATGCACAAACTGCCTTTGATCTGGTAAAACCCGGCTCTAAAATCGAAAATTCCCTTAAAAAAAGTAGAAAGCAAAGCTCTGCTTTCGACTTCGATCAGGTTGCTGACCAATTTGCCGAGGAAGAAAAAGAACGAAAACTGATGGAGCTTTCTTATGCTGTTTCATCAGGCGATGCCGATACCGTGAAAGCTCTGCTCTCAGAGGGAATTTCAGCCGACAGCGAGATAGGTAACTCAGGTATTACTCTGTTAATGCAGGCAAAAAACGCTCAGATAGCCAAATTGCTTCTCGACGCAGGTGCCGATGTTAACAGGCGCGATAAAAGCGGTCGTTCGGTTTTGCATCATATCGCGAATCGCGAGGCCGATAGTTTGATGGTCGCCCTTCTTTTAAGGGCCGGGGCGAATGTGAATCTTAAAGACAATAGCGGCGAAACTCCATTGAAGGCTGCGGGTCTGCTTTTTACGGAAAAAATATCGCCCGAGTGGGGCAAAACTATCGTGCCGCTATTTGTAAATGCAGGGGCCGATATAAACGCTGCAGACAACATGGGTTACAGCCTTCTGCATCAGGCGGCGAGCAACGACAATGCCGAACTGGCAAGCATTTGTTTGATGATGGGGGCAAATCCTGATCTGAGAACCTCTCTTGGGCAGACGCCAAAAGAGCTTGCCCGAAGCCTGAATTCAACAAAATTTCTCAAGACATTGAACAACTGAACTTTGATGATTCATGTATTGTTAACAATGTTTTGACCAAAGATTTTCTAATTTTGGGTGCACTCTAAGCGAATTACATATATCATATGCCCATGAAATCATATGATAGAACTTCTGCCATTCCGGCAACAATGTACGCCTTGTTGCTTATACCGGTCTATATCGGTGCCTGGGGTCGCTTTGGACAAAAAGTGCCGGTGGCAGTATGTTTAAGTCTTTTTACCGGTCTTCTGATAAGAATATTTTGCCGGAAAAATGAATCGGTTGCTTTTCCATGGGCGATGTTTTGGGTTTTTCCGATTTTCGTTCCGCTTGGATTGCCGCTATGGCTGATTCCAACCGTTTTAACAGCCGGATGGCTTATTTCTGTGTCTAGCTTTGGCGGCATAGGCCGCAATATTTTCAACCCTGTTGCTACGGCGCTGGTTTTTCTGGTTGCGGGTTATGGTTCCTCAGTCAGCCTGTTGGTTTCAAAGCCTTTTTCAAGCTTTGCCGGCGCTTTTTCAGTCTGGACAGCGGGAATGAACCCGGCTGAATCTGGCAGCAGAATTTTGCTGAAGTTGCCCACTGATTCGTATCAAGACCTGTTCAGCGGTTTTGCTTTTCCTTCGTTACCCGGAATGGCATTTCCTGGTGTGTTGCTTCTGATTTCAACTTTTCTGGTGGTTTTCTTTTCCGGCCGTCGATTATGGTTGCTTTGTCTTATTCCGGCGATAACGGCTTTTACCGCTTTGGCGCAAAAAATGGCTCCGGGCGCTGTTTACAGTCCCTTAAGCATCTTGTTCATGGGCATAACTCCTGCAATGATTCTGGTCTGGCTGTCAGACGAGCGTTCAATACCGCTGCAACCAGCTGATCAGGTTGTTCACGCCCTGATTTTTGCCTTTCTTTTCGTCGGTTTTGTGTTTATGAGTGAGAAACTGCTTGTGGGCATATTTTCTGTGCTGCTGACTCAGATGATAGCACCTCTTATCAGTGATATCATTTCAGGGGGGCAGAATGATGGCGAATAGAAAGCCTGGCCTGAAACATGAAATATTGTTCGTCATTTGTTTAAGCAGCATCTGTGTCGTATTACTTATGATGACAAGGCTTAGTGTCGGCTCTCGCAGTGAAGTATCCGGCGAAACGGTAATGGCTGTTTTTTCGATTTTGGTCGGCTCGACCCCTGAAACCATTGATGAAGCATTTACCATATTCAATCGGCGTTTTGCCCAGGTTGCTTCGGGAAAAATAAAGATATGGCAGAATCAGGACCTGACCCAGCAATGGGCTTTTGAAGCCACAGGAGCGGGAATGTGGGGAGAAATGACCGTTGTGGGAGTAGTCGACCTTGAAACTTCGGGTTTTCTCGGAATCAAGGTCGTGAATCAGAATGAAACGGCCGGTCTTGGCAGTAAGATTGCCGAGCCTTCTTTTACCGAGCAGTTTGCGGGCCTTAGCTTCGCATCTAAGATTGAAATGAGCCGGGCGCGTTATAAAAACAACCAGTTCGACGCGGTTTCCGGCGCAACTGTAACTTCAAAATCGCTTGAAATTCTATTGAACAAAGCCGTCGCTGCGGTTAAAAGTCAGGCGGGCAAAGGTTGAGCCATATGTTATACTTTCGGGCTAAGTAAAGGTTAGAAACAGAATAATGAGTAACTTGAAAAATTTCTGGCTGGCAATGGTGCCGAATAACCCCGTTTTCGTGCTTGCTTTGGGGCTTTGTTCTACGCTGGCCGTGACTACCGGGGTCGAAAACGCTTTTTTTATGAGCGTAATGGTGGGGGTTACCACGATTGTCAGTTCGCTGATCATCTCTTTTCTTCGTTTCCATATTCCTTTTCGTTTTCGCTTGATTACCTATATGCTGGTGGTTTCGACCGCAGTAATTTCTGCAGAACAGATTTTAAGAGCCTTTTACCCTGATGTAGCGCGGGCTTTGGGGCCATATGTCGGTTTAATTGTAACCAACTGCATCGTTCTCGGTCGGCTCGAGGCTTTCGCTTCAAGCCGCCCACCTGTAGAATCTTTTTTTGATGCTCTCGGGGTTTCATGCGGTTATGGTCTGGTTTTACTTGCTATGGGGGCTATAAGAGAATTTTTGGGCAACGGTACTCTGTGGGGGCTTAAGGTAGCTCCGGCGGAATTTGTTCCCTGTAAGCTTTTAAACTCTCCGCCGGGCGCGTTTCTTGTTTTTGCAGCATTGATCTTTCTGGTTAACTGGCTCAAGCCTTTCGCAAGGAGAGAAAGATGATCGAGCTTTTCTTCAATGCGATTATTAACGAGAACATGGCCCTTTATTTTTTTCTGGGCATTTGCCCGCTGATAACCATCTCGGCTGATCTTAAAACCTCATGGCAGATGGGAATAACAGTGACGATGGTCATGGTGGTTACCATGGCAATGAACTGGGCCACTTTTTATCTGTTGCTCAGACCGATGAATGCCGAGTATCTGCAGCTGTTGTTCTTTATTCTAACCATTGCCGCGGTGGTGCAATTCTTAGAAAGTTTTATCGATCGATATTTTCCGGCTGTTTATGCCATGTTTGGTATTTTTCTGCCTCTTATAACCGTTAACTGCGCAATTCTTGGGGTTTCGATGTTTTCTGTTCTAAGAGAGCATGATTTTACCAGCTCGATAATATTTGCGCTGGGCTGCGGAGTGGGCTGGACTCTTGTTTTATGCATGATTGCCTCGTTGAGACGACGGGTCGATATGTCGGCTGTTCCCGCAGAACTGGGGAAAACAGGATTGACCATGATTATTGCAGCAGTAATGGCAATGGCCTTTTCTGGCCTTACCGGCCTGAATCTGCCCGGAGCGTAAGTTATGCAGTTTTTAACCGTCTTTTTAATGGTAAACAGTTTTATTCTCGTCTTATGCAGCCTGATAGCCATTTCTTCATACTTTTTAAAACAGTCCGGAAAGGTAAAACTCAGGGTTAACGAAAGTGATCTTGAAGATGTCGAACGGGGCGTGACTCTATTCGATGCTCTGGCCGAAAACGGTATCTATCTTCCTGCTGCATGCGGTGGCAAAGGCACGTGCGGTCGCTGTCTCGTTAAATGCAGCGAGGGTGGGGGGCCGCTGACCCCGATGGAAAGACTGGCGCTTTCTGCACAAGAGCTTGATTCAGGCTGCAGATTGGCATGCCAGATAAAAATCAGAGAGTCAGTCGTTCTAAAACTGCCCCAGGAATTGCTGTCTGCCAAAAAATACAAAGCCCGGCTGGTTTACGGAAAATACGTTGGTGACGGAATACGCCTGATGAATTTTGAGCTTGAAGAAAATCAAACTTTGCATTTCAGACCGGGTCAGTATGTTCAGGTTTATCGACAGCTACCTCACGAGAGAATTGTTCGGGCATATTCAATTTCTTCGCCGGCCAGTCAGAAAAAAGGGTTTTCACTCGATGTGCAATTCGTGGCCGGCGGCATCATGAGTGGTTATTTGAACCGGTTGCCTATTGGTGAAGAGCTTGAAATCTCGGGCCCATACGGAGATATGGCCTTCGAGACAGATCAAAGCGATTCACCAGTCGTTCTCGTGGCCGGCGGTGTCGGCCTTGCCCCGATTCGATCGATTCTTTACAGCATTATCGAGATGCCCACCCCTCCGAAAGTATACCTTTTCTGGGGGGCTCGCTATCGCGTGAATCTTTATGCCGAAAACGAATTGCGAGAGTTGGCAGAGACAAATTCGGACTGGCTTCTCTTCATTCCCGCTCTTTCAGGGGCGCTGATTGAAGAAGGCTGGACCGGTGCGACCGGTTTTATTCATGAAGCAGTTGAAGCAAGTCTGCCAGAAATGAAAGATGGGCGCGCATTTATTTGCGGACCCGGCCCGATGATGGACGCAGTTACCGAAGTGTTGCAAAAGAAAGGTCTGAGGCCTGATAATATAAAGGCTGACCCGTTTGATTTCAATTAAGGAAAGATAGAGTGAGCAAAAAAGCATTTTTTCTAATTCTGCTGTTGTTGATAATTTCAGGGCTGGCCAATGCTCAGACCAGTGAAGTCGTAACTTCAGATGAATCTGCCCGCTGTTTGAACTGTCATAACTCACGGCAGAAAAAGCTGGTCGAAAGTTGGGAAAAAAGCAAACACGCCCGTAATCGTGTCGGCTGTTACGAATGCCATAAGGCAGACCCCGGTGATTCGGCAGCAAAAAACGGGCACTTCGGATTTTCGGTGCAGCTTCCGGTTTCGCCTTTGCGCTGCGCATCCTGTCATCCGAATCAGTATGAATCTTTCGCATCGTCTTCACATGCCCTGGCCTATGAAACCATTCGCAATGCTGAAATTGCAAGCGTTGCGCCGGCGTTATTCGAAAGCAGTTGCGCCATTTGTCATGGTAACGAGCTTAAAATGAGCAATGGTAAGCCGGCTCGACATAAATGGCCGAATCACGGTATCGGTCGCATCAATACCGATGGCAGCAGAGGAAATTGTGTCGCGTGCCACAGTCATCACGAATACGAACTGGCGGTAGCACGCAGTGCTGAAACCTGCGGACGATGTCATCGCGGCCAGACTGGCCCGGCACTTGAATCATGGCGTGCTTCAAGACACGGCAGCAACTGGAACCTTGCCAAAGTTCATACCGATTTTAATTCGACCAGGCTGATACCATCTGACCAGCCATTGACTTACCCTGACTGCTTCGTTTGCCACATTGCTGCTACCGGCAAAAACGAGAACGACAGCACCCATAACCCAGGCGAAAGAATTTCCTGGAAACTTGCGGCATTTAAAAGCACTCATCATGAAAACTGGGGTCCCAGGCGATTGAAAATGCAGTCGGTATGCCGAAGTTGTCACGGAAATTCTCAGGTTGACCTTTTTTATCGTCGTTTTGATGCTTCAGTAATGGAAATCAATCGATTGGTCGCCAGAGCAGCAGAAGGCATTGCCTCTGATTCGCACGAATTCGAAGCTTTGAAGGCGGCGGCAATGGCTGCGAAAATCGGTGCGGCAATGATGAGTCCGATACATATTCGCGACGGGTTCAATTTGCTGAGAGAAAAAAAATACTGATTGCCCCTAAAAATTTTGCGAACTTCTGTCGATATTGAAAATAGATAGGGATAATTGTCAAAAATTGGTCAAGGAAGACGCCAGGGGGCAATTTTATGTATGCTATTGGCGCAGAACAAATTCGCAGAACTTCTTCTCAGGCAGCCTGCTTGTCGTGTAAACCGGTTCAAAATGAATCGGGTCAGGATTCGGCATTTGCTTCAATGCTCGACACCAGTAATTCTGTATCTGATTCAGAGGCCCCGGGCAAAAGTCAGGCAAGCACTTACCGGCAGTTAACGCCCATCGATGTCGAAATTCAGAAAGACATTCAAAAAGAATTTGGCATCGAACCTTACAAACCGGGTGAGCCACTTAAATCGCCCATGCGTTCTTTATGGTCGCTGCAGTCAGCAAAAGATGGAGTAATTACCGGAAACGATCTTGAAAACAACGCTGAAAAAGCGATGGGCATATTTAAAAAGCATTTTTCGAGATTCATGTTGAATGAAGGTATCAGTTCAGACCCCGCCATCGAGCTGAATATATCGGGTAACGGAAGAGTTACGGTTCAGGCTGACCACCCTGATAAAGAAAAGATTGAATCGTTTATCAACGACAATTCTGAACTGCGCAATTTGTATGTTGGTATTTCAAGCACGAAAAATCTGATTGCGATTGGCCGCGAATCAAGCGAATTTCAGCAAAAATACGCAGTCGACCCAAAGGCCGCAGTGGCAGAGTTCGCACATCTTTTTACCGGTAAATACGGTTACAACACAACGGTTACCATAGGAAAAGATGGCTATAATTGCGAAACTAAGCCGTTTTGGCGCATATCTGATTCGATCAGCTGAAATAAAGTTTTTTACAAACCCTCTGGTTTTTCTCCTCTTGCTATGCCTTTAAGGGCTTCGCAGTCGAGAATCTGAATTCTATTCCCATTAACCTTTATAATCTCGAACTCCTGCAGTTTTTTAAAGGTTCGGCTGAGGGTTGCGGGTATGGTACCGAGTCTTCCGGCCAGATCAGTTTTCGATATCGGCAGGTTCACCTTTTTTATATCGCAGCCGGCGCAGTGGTTGCAAAGAAACTTTGCCAGCCGGCTGGTAACATCTTTAAGGGCGAAATCATCGATCAGTTCGACAAAATTACGCAACCGCATCGATAGCACTGCAAGCAAACTTAAAAGAATCTCCGGTTGCTTTTTTCCCAGGTTCAGAAATTCTTCCCGACCCAGATATATCACCACCGATTTACTTGTAGCCTGCGCATAAGCCGGGTAAACCGTTCCCTGAAAAACCGGAACCTCGCCGAAAATTTCACCTTCACCAAAAAGATGAATTACCTGCTCACGCCCATCAGGGGCCATGCGGTATATCTTGATTTTGCCGGAGTCTATAAGATAAAAGCCGGTTGCTTTTTGATTCTGGGCGAACAGCATTTCTCCATTGACGACCTTGCGGGTTATGGCAATGGTGCTAAGGGCCTCGAGAAGGTCTGCGGGCATCTCTCGAAGCAGATCAGACTTTTGAAAACTCAGAACTATTTCTTTACTCATTACAGGTCCAATAAAAAAAATTAAATTATTTTTGCTCTTTTGACTTAAGTCAAAGATAAAACAAAGCAATTTGCACATAATAATAATGTAAGAAAACAAAAAAACAAAGGAGCAAAGCAAATGGCCAGAAGAAAAATTATTACAATCAACGAAGATCTCTGTAACGGATGCGGCAACTGCATAGTCGGATGCGCAGAAGGAGCGCTTCAGCTGGTGAACGGTAAGGCCAAGCTGGTTAAGGAAAGTTTCTGCGATGGTTTCGGTGACTGCATTGGAACCTGCCCGACCGGTGCTTTGGTCATTGAAGAAAGAGAATCAGAAGAATTCGATTTCGATTCAACCATTAAGCATGTCGAAAACATTCGTGGCGAAGATGGGGTTATGCGCATGAAAGAATCGCATGCTCAGCATGAAAGCAAAATTGCGGCTTCAAAGCCTTCGGGTGGTTGCCCGGGTCGACAGATTCGCATGAAGGCCGCTGAGAAGCCTGCTGCAGCCGTTAATGAAAACGGAATGCCGGTGGTGATGAAGTCAGAAATTAGTCAGTGGCCGTTGCAGCTGCACCTGGTTCCGCCGAAGGCACCATTTTTCGAAGGACGCGAGCTGGTAATTCTCAGCACCTGTTCGCCAGTAACCAGCCCGGATGTGCATTGGCGCTATATTCGCGGTCGATCTGTCGTAGTTGCCTGCCCTAAGCTGGACCGAACCGAAGGGTATGCAGAAAAGCTTGCCGGAATACTTTCTCAGAACTCAATTCCAAGAGCTATAATCTTACGTATGGAAGTTCCATGTTGTGGCGGTTTGACTGCCATCGTTGCCGAGGCTTTGAAGAAAGCCCAGCCTGAAGGTCTTGCAGTAGATGAAGTTACCATGAGTCTTGAAGGCGAAATTATCAATACCAGAAGAATTTACGGCTGAAAAAAAAGGAGAAATATAATGGGAAATCAAGTATGGAAGCCAGAAACAGTAATAAACTTTGTTAACTCAGTTGCTATGGCAGATGGTGCAATCGTCAGTAAAACTCTTGTCGATAAGCCTGCAGGCAGCTTGACGCTGTTCGCCATTGCCGAAGGGCAGGGGATTGCCGAGCATAAATCACCCTATGATGCTACCGTAAATGTGATAGAAGGCGAAGCCAGGTTTGATGTGGGAGGCAATGTACATCTTGTAAAGGCCGGCGAAGGGTTGATAATGCCCGCAAACGTGCCTCACGCCGTGCTTCCGGGAAGTGCTTTCAAGATGCTTTTAATCATGATAAGATCATAAGACTACAAAATAAATATCGTTTGAGAGTCTTACACCAATTTAATTCGAAATAATTTTCAGGAGGAATTTTCTATGAGTATGTTCTGTTATCAGTGTCAGGAAACTGCGGCCTGCAAAGGTTGCTCTGTAAAAGGCGTATGCGGCAAACAACCCGAAACTGCAAA
>JASURT010000131.1 GCA_030446435.1 Candidatus Ozemibacter sp. | reverse complement strand
TTTTTCAGTCATGATATTGTTTCGACGCTCGAGCTTAAACTTTAAAATCAGGTTGGAACAATGAAAAACAATCAATTTCTTGCGCTTTTTCTCGTCGTACTTACATCACTTTTTTTCACTGGCTCGGCTTTTGCTCACTCACGAAACTTTGTCTGGACTTATGAATGGTTTACAACTCCGCAGGGAACCCCTGAACTTGAACTTTGGTATACTGCCCACCCTGATAAAGACAAGTCGGTTGAGCAGATAGAACTCGAATACTCGGTAACCGACAGATGGGTTGTTGCGCCATATTTCATTTATGAAAGATATGATGACAAAGCCAATGTCAAAGGCTGGAAATTTGAACAGCGCTATCGTTTTGGTAATTTCAGTCGCTACAAGATTCTTCCGTCTGCTTATTTTGAAGTTAAGAAGCTCGATGGAAAATCTCACAAGGGAGAATTGAAACTTTTGCTTTCATATCTCACCGACGACATGATTTTTGCCCTGAATCTAATTGCCGAAAGAAATTTCGCACCTCACAGCAAAACAGAGAAAGCTTTTTCATTCGGTGCGGCAAAGCGTTCCGGGAAGAAATGGACAATAGGAGCAGAAGTTAAAGGAGAAATTTCAACTCCGGAATACTACGTTGGACCAACCATAGGCTATCAAATAGACGCGAATCAACGAATAATCCTCGGCTCACAATTTGGCTTGAGCAAAGCATCTGAAGACCAGATGATAAGGGTAATTTACGAATACGAATGGAAATAGCCTTAAAATTCGATCAACAAATTGCTGATAAGATTAAAGATTGATTTTAAGCACTCCCCGATAAAGCCGGCTGACAAACGCAGCCGGCTATTTTTTCTTAATTTCCAGGCGTTCCATGCCGTTTTCATCGAATTCCTGGGCATATTTCTCGGCGAATCCCTGAAAGACTTCAAGCTGTTCATCAAAACTTTTCGGTTCGCGACCTTTGAATTTTCTCTGCATATCGCGGTCAGACAGTCGATTAACCAACTCAGTCCAGAAATTCATGTTTTCGTATTCTTCGATAAATGCCTTTGCCTGTACTGATTCTTCCCAGTCTGGGTCAGGTTCGACAATGCCGTTTTCTTCATCGACGAGAAACTTCTTTTTCATGCCGTTTTCACTGGCAAAATGGTAAATCTTGTTAATCAAGCTGATGTAGCTGTTTTTTCTTTCGTCTTCTTCGTCATCCTGAGAAGTCATAACCCATTCGGCCATCATGGCGAGTTCAACCATGGCTTCAAGCTCTTTTTTGTTCAAATCAAATTTCATTTTCCGCCCCCTTTTTCGCACCTTCAAGAAACGTAGTTTTCATAGCAGATACTAAGCTATTTTAGCCATTTTGTCACCCGTATGCGTATTTTTGCGTAATACTGAGTTAACCGGCTCCTCATTCTGAAATTACCCGCCCACCCTGCGACTTTCCCTGCAAACATCACTGCCATTGATGCTTGCACAATAAACTTGCCAGGCTTAATATACAAATTGAAAAAAATAACAGTTTAATTTTTTCTTGAACAAATGGAGGATCAGAATAAAACAAAAATGCCAACAACTTCAGCAAAGACAAAGATAGCAATAGCCGCGATCAAATTAATGGACTTTGAGATAG
The DNA here is from genome assembly GCA_030446435.1 of Candidatus Ozemibacter sp. Lineage (GTDB taxonomy): Bacteria > Muiribacteriota > Ozemobacteria > Ozemobacterales > Ozemobacteraceae > DYKG01. The sequence goes on along the minus strand of JASURT010000131.1, from coordinate 7,815 downwards.
AACATAATCTATTGCAGTTTCATGAAGCAATGCATATGGCAAAGCGAAGTCAATGCGATTTTTTAATGCTGGGTGAGGCGGCTTTAAATGGTTTTTCAGGCCTAACCTGGAATTATCAAATCGATGCAGGTAAACATGCAATTTCATTGGATTCACATATTATTGAGAGAATAAAAAAATTCTGCAAAGAAATCGAAATTGGCCTGGGTTTCGGTTTCTACGAAAAAGCGCATCCCTTCATTTATAGCAGCTACCTGATTTTAGATAAATCTGCAAAAATACTCGAAAATTACCGAAGAATTTCCACTGGCTGGAAAGAAAGTGTCGCTTCCGATGAATTCTATAAAGAAGGCGACAAACTTTCTTCTATAAAGCTAGGATCATCTAAATGCACAATCGCCCTATGTGGCGATCTATGGACTGAGGATTTTGTAAAAAATGTGGCAATTCATGAGTCTGACACAATTTTATGGCCACTCTACATAGATTATACAAAGAATGAATGGGAAAATTTTGCCAAGGATGAATATCTCAACCAGGTCAAATCTATTGGCAAAAGAACGATATTGATAAATTCAAGAGGCAGCTCCGAAAACAGCGCAAAAGGCGGATTGATAGACATCTCAGCAAGCGGGGAAGTTATCGATGAAGTAGAAATGGATAGTTCCAGCCTGCTCGTATTAGAGCTATAAGTCGCCTTAGTAAAAACAATTCAATAGACGAAGAAGCGCAACAAAAACAAGCTACGCGCCAGAAAAATCGAAATCCATTTTCCCGTTAAAAAATTCTCATATCAAGCTTATGCCTGCCAAATCGAAATTGGAGTTTGACATTTTTTTCACAATCCTTTATAATCGCATGTGATTATCCGATTTAATTCAAATCGATAACGAAGAGACCATGAAAAATCGCTAATAACAGGTAATTTAAACAGGAGCGAAGTTTTATGCTTAGTCAGACGACAGTTCATGCCATAAGAGCATTCATTTACCTGGCAACGATTCAAAGCGACAGTTTTGTCGGAGCCACCCATCTGGCAAAAACCATCGATGCTCCGGCGAACTATCTGAGCAAAGTTTTACAACAACTCACGCACCAGGGCCTGCTGGAATCGCAGCGAGGCGCCGGGGGCGGAATCAGACTGGCAAAGCCGGCCGCCACGATCACTCTTTTTGACATTGCCGAGCCGATAGAACGGGTTAGCACTCAGGCAAAATGCTTTATGAACAAACTTTGCTGTGGTGCCAGACCATGCCGCCATCACGCGGACTGGACGAAACTTCACACCGACTTTCTTAATTTCCTTAAAAAAGTTAACATTGAAGATCTAGTAAAACAAAATCAAGTTGACCACGACAGGTTCATGATGCCAGGCATCAGGAAGGATGAGGATTAATGAGTCTTTTACTTAACCCGGTTGATGTTTTCAAAGCTGCGATTATTCTTGAGCAACGCGGAGTGGAATTTTATGCCGACGCGGCCGGACAATCTGAAGGTCAGAGCAAGAGTTTGCTTTTAAAATTGTCAGAAATGGAAAAAGGCCATGCCAAGCGTTTTTCTGACCTGCTTAAGAACGTTGAAGCCCATGACAGGCCACATGTTTCGACCAACGATGTTGAGGAAGAGAAAGCTTTTCTTGCCGCTTTGACTTCAGACCGCATCATCACGGATGAAATCAAATTCAATTCTGATGACAGCCTTGAAACTATACTACTCAAGGCCATGCAACTTGAGAAGAACTCTGTTTTCTTTTACTCGGCGGTAAAAGAAACCCTGCAACGCAAAATGAATGTGGCAGATATAGACCAGCTCATAGCCGAAGAAGTCAGGCATTTTCACGCACTTAACCAGGCTTTGCAAAAAATACAGGGCAAAAATTGAAGAAAGGCAGCGACCCAGTAATGCAATCATTTGATTTTAATTATCAGCAATTCGCCGAGGTTTTTGCCCGATTAGGTAAAAAATTCAGGCTTTTCGGACCCAAAAGGGTACCCGGTCGAGGCAGATTTTCAGACACTGATCTAATAACCTACGCAGATCTGCAAAATCCTGAAGACCTGGAGACCGCTGAAAAAAGCTATCTTTCGCCAAAGTCGATAGTTTTTCCTCCTGATGAAACAACTTTCTACTTCACCGCTGATCAGTTCACGGAACCTGAGCTTTCTGACAATCGCGAAACCATTGTTTTCCTGCGCCCATGCGACATCAATGGTATTGAAAGACTCGATCGTATTTTTCTTGAAAACGGCAAAGTTAAAGACCCCTACTACCAAAGAAGACGTGAAAAACTGCATTTCTTCATGATTGAGTGCCGAGAAAGCTTTGAAAACTGTTTCTGTGTCGCCATGAACGCGAACAGAACCGATAACTTCGCCACTGCCATTCGCTTTGCGCCAGAAAAAGTTTCGGTAATGATTCAGAACGAATCTTTTCTTGAAGCGTTTGCCGAGGTCGGAAAAAAATCTGATTTCGTGCCTGAGTTCGTTAAGAAAGACAGCAAGGCGGTAAACCTGCCAGATGTCGAAGATATGCCCGCTGATATTTTTTCTGACTCACTCTGGGATGAATACGACAGTCGCTGCATTGCCTGCGGACGATGCAACACCTCATGTGTTACCTGCAGCTGCTTTTCAACGGTTGATATTTTTTATCCTGACAGTCGTAACTGTGGTGAACGCAGAAGGGTCTGGGATGGCTGCCACCTGGATGGCTTTACTGATATGGCCGGTGGGCATTCATTCAGAAAAGACAAGGGCGACCGAATGCGCTTCAAAACTTTTCACAAAATTTACGATTTTCGCAAAAGATTTTCTGAAGATATGTGTGTCGGCTGCGGACGCTGTGATGATGTTTGCCCCGAATACATTTCGTTTTCATCCTGCATAAACAAATTAAGCGACCGACTCTCGGGAGGAAAAAAAGATGAAGAATAACCCCTATCGCCCGGTTGCGGCCAGAATACTGAAAATCACCAGAGAGACCGCCATTGAATTCACTCTCAGGGTAGAAGCCCAGGCCGACATAACCCCAGGTCAGTTTTTTCAGGTTTCTCTGCCACGTACCGGTGAAGCTCCCATATCAGTCAGCAGCTTCACGAGAGACTGGATCGAATTTACCATCAGAGCGGTCGGAAAACTTACCAATGTTTTGCACCAGCTCAAAGAAGGCGATACTATTTTCATTCGCGGCCCCTACGGCACCGGGTTTCCGCTTGAAAAATACAAAGATCGCAATTTGATTATCGTTGCCGGCGGCTCAGGGCTCGCCCCGGTCAGACCACTGATTCAAAAAGCGCTCGACGGAAGCATTGGCGTCAAATCGTTGCGTTTGATTGCCGGTTTCAAAAATTCAGAAGGAATACTTTTTTCACATCAGTTTGAAGATTGGGCCGACAAGTGCGACTTCACTCTGACCATAGATAAACCTGAACCCGGTTGGACCGGCAATACCGGAATGGTGACCGAACATATACGCAAGCTTTCTGATATCGATTTTGCCGACACCGAGGTGGTTGTGGTCGGCCCCGGGGTCATGATGAAATTCAGCACTGCAGAATTTGTTCTGCTGGGTGTTGCAGAAGAAAAGATCTGGGTTTCATTTGAACGCTTGATGTCATGCGGCATAGGCAAATGCGGTCATTGCAAGATCGATTATACCTATGTTTGCCTCGATGGACCGGTGTTGAATTACACCCATGCTTCAACCCTTATCGACTAGGAGAAACGCCCATGTCATTAGATATAAACCGAAAAAAGGTTACCAAAAACGCTTATCGAGTCACCAAACGTCGTAATATGACCGCAATCCGTGTCAGAGTGCCGGGTGGTCATCTCGATGCCGAACATCTGAAAACAGTGGCGGAAATTGCGCAGAAATTCGGTGACGGCAATGTACATATAACCATCAGACAGGGATTCGAAATTCCCAATATACCTTTTGAAAAGATGAATGAAGTAAACGCAGCTCTGAAACCGTTGCTTGAAACACTTCAGTGCGCAAATGGCGTAGTAATCGAAAATCTTGATAACGGGTACCCCGGAGCCGGCATGCGCAATATATCTGCCTGTATCGGCAATCGGGTTTGCCCCTTCGGCAATGTCGATACCAGCGCACTGGCGGCAAAATTGGAAGGGCAGCTTTTTCCGAATGATTTTCATGTAAAGATTGCAGTTACCGGATGTCCGAATGACTGTATCAAAGCCCACATGCAGGACTTCGGCATAATAGCCATTTGTGAACCTCAATTTGACTACGATTCATGTATCGGCTGCGAAGCCTGTGCAAACACCTGTCGCCGCAAGGTTACCGGTGCAATCACCATGCGCAATGGCAAAGCAGTGCGCGACGTACGGCGCTGCATAGGCTGCGGAGAATGCGTACTCGCCTGCCCCACTTCAGCCTGGACCCGTAATCAAACAAAATTTTTCAGACTTGTCATCATGGGTCGAACTGGGAAGAAAAACCCGCGTCTGGCGGTACCTTTCCTGAATTGGGTTACTGAAGACGTCGTAATGAAGGTAATCAAGAATACGATTCCCTATATTGACAAACATATTCTTCGCTGTCTGGCCAAGGAGCATATCGGCTATATCGTTGATCGAACCGGTTACGACACCTTTAGACGCGAAGTTTTAGATGGTATTGAGCTGAACTCAGAGGCAAAAGTGGCAAAAACCCTGCAATGGCCAGGCTATGACACAGTAAACGATGCAAACATGAAATCTTACAACCAAAGAAAGGTATAAAGCATGTATCAGGAAACACTCGGAAAAATCACCACCCTTGCTCAGGGCAAACTCGCTTTGTTAAACAAAAGTCGTGGCCGTTACTTCATTCTTTCGATGCTTGCGGGCCTATATGTTGGCCTTGGCATAATTCTCATTCTCACTATCGGCGGCGCGATGGGAGATGACCCGGCAAAGAAACTGGTAATGGGCGTCAGCTTTGGCATTGCCTTGAGTCTGGTTATTATGGCCGGTTCAGAACTTTTCACCGGTAACAACATGGTAATGACCGCCGGTAGCCTTGACCGTAAAGTTTCCTGGAAAGACACTCTTCGCATCTGGCTATGGTCATGGTTCGGCAATTGGGCCGGAAGCATTCTGGTTGCCGGGTTGTTTTTTCTAAGTGGTCTGGCGGCAGGCTCAACTGCAGAGTTTGTAGGCAAGGTATCAGCCGCAAAAATGACAGCTCCGGCGGTACAGCTTTTCTTCAGGGCGCTGCTATGTAATGTTCTGGTTTGTCTTGCGGTTTTATCTGGCATCAAGCTCAAGGAAGAAACAGCGAAACTGATCATGATCTGGTGGTGTTTATTCGCATTCATAACCAGTGGATTTGAGCACAGTATTGCCAATATGACTCTGCTGACGATCGGTCTTTTCGCTGCCCCGGGCGCAGATGTCACCATGCAGGGCTATCTGTACAACCTCGGCATCGTCGGACTTGGCAATCTGGTTGGTGGAGCCGTTATCGTGGGATGGAGCTACTGGATAGCCGGGAGGGCGCAGAGCTGAGCCACTGATTTGCCAAAGCAGAAGAATTTGCATACAATTTAAATTAGATAAAAAATTTCGGAGGATCTTATGAAGTTTCATGCACCGGTTAAATCGGTAGTTTTTCTGCTGGCAATCTTTCTGTTTTCGCTTTCAGCCTGTGGCGCCACCGATGCCAATGCAAACATTCGTGAAATGGAGATTTTGCAAAATCAGATAAAAGGCAGTTCAAAATTTCTTAATCAGATGCGTCAGGAATATTATCTTTATGAAGACGCTCTTAAACCTGAAATCTGGGTTTTATCGCTGAACAATTTTAAAAATGACGATTCCAGCTTCAAGCGCGAACTAATCATTTTAGATTTGACCATGGAGTATTATAAAAAAGTCATCAAAGGCGAAACCAGGTTCAATGCAGAAGAACTTAAAAGTGCAATCAGATCTTACGAAACGGCTTCGAATGCCTTTAAAGAAACGATCAGAAAAAAAATGGTTTATCTGAAACAGAAAATTGTCAAACTCGAGAATGAAATCATCGAAATGAACAATGTTCTGGTTAATCTTTTAGAGAAAGCAAGTGCACAAGCCACAAACAATTCTTTCCCGGGGCAACAAACCACAGAAGCAATCTGGGCCGGAAACTGGCGTTTAAAAAGTCAGCATACCCGCGGTAAGTTCAAAGGGGCAAGCAAAGTAAATGATTTGAAAATTACCTTTAGCGGCAACACCCCACAAATTACTTTTGCAGGGCAAAAAGCTGTTGTACAAAGCATTTCGTCCAACCAGCTAAAATTTTCAGTTACCGCCGGCGGTAACCGCATCAACACTACTCTTGATCGCAAAGGACGGGGCATGATCGGTATTTTTTCCGGTGAAAACGTTTCTGAGAAAGCCATCGTCGGCTATCAAAACTCTGTTGGCGGCACCTACGTATCTATTCCAGCCCCCTGAACAATAAAGCCAGTGGCTTGAAGTTTCGAAAAATCAGGCATCGAGAACTTCGCGAATTTTTCTTGCCATGGTTATAAGATTGAAAGGCTTTTCAAGAAAACAACACCCTTCCTTCAGTTGTCCATGATGGGCTATAATGTCTGCCGTATAACCAGACATAAACAAACAGCGAATCCCTGGTCTGATTGTGGCAATCTGCTCATACATCTGACTACCATTCAAGCCAGGCATCACAACATCGGTCAAAACAAGATCGATAGCTCCTGAAGCTTTTCTGGAAATTTCCACTGCCTCGACCGGATTATCCACAGCAAGAACTTCATAACCCAGTTTCATCAGCATGCTCGTGGCAAGTTTCAGTAGTTTTTTGTCGTCTTCAACCAGAAGAATGGTTTCGCGGCCCATCGGCAACTCTTCATAAATCCTTGAACCTTCACCATTTTCAGCATTTTCATTAACAAGGGGAAGATAGATCTTAATCGTGGTTCCCCTGCCCTCTTCACTATAGGCAGAAATAACGCCGGAATTCTGCTGTACAATTCCATAAACCGTAGAAAGCCCCAGACCGGTACCACGCCCTTCCGGCCTGGTTGTGAAAAAGGGCTCAAATATCTGGTCTAGAACTTCAGGAGCCATACCGCAGCCATTGTCACTTACAGACAGCAGAGCATAATTCCCAGCTGCTAAGCCAAGCCTTCCAGAAAGATCTTTGTCTGCAATCCTGAAAACACTCGTTTCAATTATAATTTTTCCGTTAGCGCTAACCGCTTCACGGGCATTAATTACAAGATTGACCAGAATCTGATCCAGTTGTGTGGGATCAATTTTAACCATCATGCGGCTTTCGCAAAGCTTGAATTTCAATTCCAGATTTTCGCCGATCAATCTGCGCAACATCTTCAGCATACCTGAAACAACAGAGTTAAGATCGAGAACCTTCGGCAGAATTGCCTGCTTTCTGGCAAAGGCAAGCAATTGTTGAGTTAAATCGGCAGAGCGTTTTGCTGCAGACATAATGTTTTCGAGATCCGAAACCACCAATGAGTTGTCTTCAGACTCTAGCATGGCCATTTCAGCATGCCCCATTATTACGCCAAGCATATTGTTGAAATCATGGGCAACACCGCCGGCCAAACGACCGATCGATTCCATTTTCATCGCGTGTCGTAACTGATTTTCAGTTTCTCTGGTTTCAACAATAGACCCGATCAGCCTGGCAATGGTATTAAGCCTTTTCTTTGCCATTTCAATTATGTAGGCAGGCCGTGATTTGTAATCTTTGGCCGCAGCCATCAATTCATCAAAGGAAATTTTAAATTTTTCGGCGATTTCTCTTAATTGTTCAGGGTTAACTGGTGGGCTACCATAGCCA
>JASURT010000016.1 GCA_030446435.1 Candidatus Ozemibacter sp. | reverse complement strand
GAAGTTATCAATTCATCGGGGTTCAGCAACCGAATCAAGCCGTAAAAATCCGAAAAATCTATCTGTTGAAGCTTCAAATCAGACTTCTGATATAATTCAATCAGTCGATTGATCTGCAATGCAAAGGTTTTAATTTCGAAAAGTTCTACTTCAGCAAGTATCTGACCTTGTTCAAGGTTGGCGAAAGTGCCCCTGATATCGCGAAGGCCTGCAAATATGGCTGCTGCAGAATCGAAAAACGACAGGTTCTCGGCCAGATGCTTGATAAGACGACTTAACTCTGAAAACGATTTTTTCAGACTGGCGACATTAAGCTCTTCGTCTGCAAAAAGCGAATCCAGGGCAGCTTTGCCGTATGGAGAAAGAATCGGCGCGCTTTTTCGCAACCAATCGATGCAGGGTTGAAAAACTCCGCTTCTCTTCATGCCACATCCAACCTTTCTTCATCTGCGACAACATCAAATACCGGTATATCGGTAGCCTTTGTCAGTTTTTCCTTCAATTCTTCAGGGTCCAGATTGAACCCGGTGGGGGCTACAGGATTCACAGTAATTGCCAGCAGGTTACCCGGCTTGATTACCTCAAAAGATGCGCCTCGTTTCAAAAAGGACTGATACTGATCGAGGCTGAGCATAAATCTGGTACCATCACGCGCCAACAGTTTAAGCCCGCTAAGTTTGCGGGTTTTTTCGAGAAACTTTTTTGCGAAACCATTGCTCATTGCACCACTGAAAACCAGTGCGCTTATATTTTCCAGACCAGCTGCCACAAAGGCGGCCTGATCATCTAACGAACTGCCGAGATTAACGAATTCGCCGCTTTCCAGCCTGGCAAAACAATCATTGTTTTCGCTACCGATAACCGACTGACGCACTGAATGAAGAAATTCAATCAAACTCTTGTCTGAACATGAAGGCAAATTTAACAGCCCGGCATTGAATCTGGTCTGGCTGACGATCTGCCCGATGCTCGGCGAATAGGACGCTCCGGTTGCGAGAATACAACAATCTGCGGAACTGATCGCGGCTGTAGATTTTCTCGCAGCCGCACCATCGATAAAAATCTTTTCTGCACCGCATTCTTTAAGCATTTCCAGAAGCTTTTCCATCTGATTGGTGATTGCCGGGCCCGCTATTCTGACAAACCCGTCACTGAGGGCCTTAACTATTACAACCTCGCCCATGGCCGTGTGAATTCCTGTCAATTTAAGAAACTTACGGGTAATATCACAGCTGGAAATAAGACCGTCGGCTGTGGCGATCAAAGTGCCACAGCCGACGTATATTGTCGGTTTCTGACTGCCGGTAACCTGATCAGTTTCTTCACCATCGAAACCAATCGAGGTTACGGCACAGATTCTTTTTGTCTCAGCTCTGAGCAGATGATTCAGCACCGTGGTTTTACCGGCATTTTTTTCCATGCCGATGATCGCAATGCACCTGAACCTGTCTGTCAGCCTGGGCAGAAACATTTACGAATGTTTCTTATTCCTTTGGTTACGTTTCAGTCCTTCCGGTTCGAGCGAAATTTTGCCCTGATGCAGGCCGGCAACACCATCCATAATCATTTTGCCTGATTTGCAAACTTCACAGGTGCATGAAGGTTTATAGCCATCAGGCTCATTGTAACAGGTAATGACGCCTTCGTAATTTCGCAGAATTGTCTTTTCGTAACCGCTTGAAATCCAGTAGCTTGGCATAACCGGAATTTTACCACCGCCACCGGGGGCATCAACGACGTAGGTCGGCACACAAAAGCCTGTGGTATGCCCACGCAGAGCTTCGATGATCTCAATTCCCTTGGCAACCGGGGTTCTAAAGTGAGAAAGGCCGTATGAAAGATCGCACTGGTAAATGTAATACGGTCTGATACGAATTTTAACCAATTCGTGAACCAGCTTTTTCATTACATGAGCACAATCGTTGACACCAGCCAACAGCACCGACTGGTTACCCATAGAAATGCCGGCGTAGCTGATCAAATCGCAGGCTCTCGCGGCATCTTCAGTTATTTCCTGAGGATGATTGAAATGGGTGTTGAGCCATACCGGGTGATATTTCTTAAGCATGTCACAAAGCTCGGGTGTGATTCTTTGTGGCAGAACCACCGGTGTTCTGGTGCCGATTCTGATTATTTCAACATGGGGAATGGCCCGAAGGCGTTTGATAATACCTTCAAGTTTGTCATCAGATAGAAGAAGCGGGTCACCCCCCGAGATTACAACGTCTCTGATCTGACTGGTAGCGGCAATATATTCAATTGCCTTATCGACGTTACCAGCCGGCATTGCCGAATCTTTCTGACCGGCAAACCTTCGGCGCGTGCAATGACGGCAGTACATCGAACACTGGTCGGTAACCAGCAACAAAGCGCGGTCAGGATACCGGTGAGTCAAGCCGGGAACAGGCGAATCGCCATCTTCATGCAGCGGATCTTCAAGGTCGGCAGACGACTTAAAAAGTTCTGCAGCTGTTGGAATAGCCTGTTTTCTGACAGGATCATGAGGGTTTTCAGGATCGATCAAAGTTAAGTAATAAGGCGTAATCGCCATTCGCAAAGTTTCAAGACACTTTTTGATGCCTTGCACTTCTTCATCTGTCAGTTCAATGTATTTTTGCAATTCGGCAATGGATTCGATTCTATTTCTGACATGCCATTTCCAGTCATTCCAATCAGAATCCGATACTTCAGGAAACAGTTTTTTTCTTCGCTCGATATGCTTTTGTGATTTAGGCTGATTCAATTTCTGATACCTTTCCTTGCGGGCCTGTTACAGGCTTCAGCAATAAACTTCTTCAAAAAGTTTCAATAAAGCCGGGCATTCTCTGAGAATTCCGAATGTGATTTCAGCATGGCCACGGGTATAACCGTTACCAATGATCATCACCACATCTTTGCCGACTCCTTCCGCGCCTAATGCGGCCTGAGTAAAGCTTGTAGCCATCGAGAAGAAGTAAACCGTGCCTTCATCGCGAACCGGCAAGACACATGACATTTCGCAATCAGGAATATTCAAACAATTGATGGAAACATCATACTCTTTACCTTCGTTGGCTTCAAGAGATGCGTTAAGAACTTCAACCGGGTCCATGGCGTTGATATCAAGAATCTGGTCGCAAACGCCAAGGTTTTTCAAGCGTTCAATATTGGTCGGGCTTTTTTCGATACCGATTACCCGGCCGGTCGGGCCAACTCTTTTTCTGGCTTCATAGCAACAGAGAATGCCGGATTTTCCACCTGCACCAAATATTAAAACGCTCTGTCCGGGTCTTACCAGTTTGGCGACCTGCGCCGGGGCGCCACAAACATCCATGGCCGCCATCGATACATTTTCAGAAAGATCAGTGGGAATCTTTGCATAAATGCCGCTTTCAAACAAAATGGCCTTGCCGCTGATGTTTACACGATCGATATCTATGTCAATACCGTGAATTTCATCGATGCGCAAAGGGGTCAGTGATAACGAAACCAGAGTAACTATCTTATCACCAACCTTAAGATCGGTTTTACCTTCAAGCGCTTCGCCAATCTTTTCAACGGTTCCGATCAGGACTCCGCCCGAGCCGGTTACAGGGTTTTTCATCTTGCCTGAAGCGGCGACGATTTCTTTGATTCTTTGCGCAATCTTGTCTTTATCACCGCCGGCTTCATTTTTAATCTGGGTAAAGCTTGCCGAATCAACGTTCAAAGCGTTGACGTCGATAAGGATTTCGTTGTCGAAAATTTCAGACATATCGTTAGAAATTTTCAGCGCGGGTTGCGGCAGAATGTTTTTTGGTTCGATAGAGCGGTGAGTTCCGTATTTACAACCTTTTTTCATTTCAATTCCCTGCTTTATTCCATGGTTTTAAGATTTTCAGCAACTTTAAAATCAGCTTCGGTATTGGCTTTGATTTCTTCAATATTGCTGTCTTTGTGAATTTCAGTTAAAACCAGTCCGTCACTGGTAACCTTGAATACCCCAAGCTCGGTCACGATCATTTTAACGACTTTTACGGCGGTCAAAGGCAGCTTGCATTTTTTCAGAATCTTGGGTTTGCCCTTGTCGGTATGCAGTGTTGAAACGATAACGTTTCGGGCGCCAACCACGAGGTCCATTGCGCCACCCATGCCTGGCACTCTCTTTCCGGGAATGATCCAGCTGGCAAGGTTACCTTCCTGATCGACTTCAAGAGCGCCAAGAACGGTGTATTCAACATGACTGCCACGAATCAAACCAAATGAAGTGGCGCTGTCGAAATATGAACCGTGCGGCAACACCGTTACCAGACTGCCGCCAGCATTGGTTATATCAGGATTTTCGCTGCCTGGCTCAGGTGCAGGCCCCATACCCATGATGCCATTTTCAGATTGCAGATAAACATTCACTTCTGGTGGAATATGGTTCGCAACCAGGGTTGGCAGACCGATACCCAGATTGACGATCTGATCGTTTCCAAATTCTTTTGCAATTCGTTTTGCAATTATCTGTTTAGCGAGTTTTACATCTTCTATCATTTTTTACTCCCTGTTTTCTCGATGCTCAGTTCTGGCTCGGGTCATAGATGAAATCGACCAGAGGAGCCGGAGTTACGATATGATCAGGAACAAGGTTTCCGATTTCAACCAGCTTTTCGGCCTCTACCACCACTGTTTCTGCGGCGAAGGCAATAATGGGATTGAAATTTCGGGCGGTGCCGTTATAAATAACATTGCCCGCCTGGTCTACCGAACCGCCCTTAATCAAGGACACATCTGCCTTAAGCGGCAATTCGAGAAGGTATTCACGACCGTCGATCGTCATTTTCTGTTTACCTTCTTCGACCATAGTTCCAACACCAGTTGGGGTAAGAAAACCGCCCATACCCATTCCGCCGGCTCGTATGCGCTCGATTAAAGTTCCCTGGGGTACCAGGTCAACCTTCAGTGAACCATCAACCATCTGCTTACCTGTCTCTGGATTGGTACCAATGTGAGATGTAATTACCTTTCCGACCATTTTTTCAGCGACGAGTCTGCCGATTCCTTTATCTGGAAAAGACGTATCGTTGCAGATTATGGTGAGGTTTTTGACCTTCTTCTGAATAATGATGTCAACAAGAGCTTCGGGGGTTCCACAATTCAGGAAACCGCCAATCATCAAAACCATATCGTCTTTGATAAGGTCTGCAAACTTTTCTTTGCTGATTAACTTTTTAAACATATATCAAACCTTTCTAACTGCTTTAACAGGTTATTAAACTACTTAGAAAGCCCGAGAATCACTCTGGCTTCATCTGGAGAAGCGATCTGGCGACCAAGCTCTCTGGCCAGCCGAACCGCTTTTGCGACAAGCTCTCCATTTGAAGATGCCAAAACACCCTTTTCAAGGTATATGTTATCTTCGAAGCCCACGCGAACATGGCCACCGGTGATAATCGAGGCGGCAGCCATCTGGAATTGCGCACGACCGATTCCAGAAACTGTGAAAGTACTGCCTTGCAAAATACTTCCCTGAAGAAAGGTCAAATCACGCAGAGTCGCTGAAATTCCGCCATTGACACCCAATACAAAATTGAAATGTAAGGGCGACGCGATAAAACCTTTTTTGTGAAGCCTTATTGCCGTATCGATCATGCCTTTGTCAAAAACTTCGATTTCGGGTTTAACCCCAAGCTCCAGCATTCTTTCGGCAAAAGCGATGATGGTATTTTCGGAATTCACGAAGATATCATCGCCGCCAAAATTGACGGTACCGCAGTCAAGAGTGGCCATTTCAGGCTTAAGCTCGACCGGTTGCAGTCTTTCTTCATTACTCATGCCGACCGCGCCACCGGTTGAAGGCTGAATGATCGCATCGGGGCATCGGTTTTTAATTGCATCTATGCAGGCTTTAAAGCGTTCTTTGCTTTGAGTCGGGGTTCCATCGTCTTCTCTGACGTGAAGATGAATGATCGAAGCGCCGGCATTAACTGCAGATTCTGCCTCGCGAACGATTTCATCGACTGTATATGGAACGGCGGGATTATGTTCTTTGGTGACTTCAGCGCCGCAGATAGCGGCTGTTATGATCAATTTTTCCATGACTCAGTATTTTTTTTCATCGACGAATGACAAAGCCTGGTCTATGGCTTCGAGAGTGTAGTTCAAATCGGCTTCGGTATGCCTATAGCAGATATACCCATGATGATAGGGCTGTAAAAAGACTTTGCGGCGAATAAGCTGCGTATAAAAGTCTTTTCGCATTTCTTTATAGGTCTTGTCTGCATTCTTTTTGAACGTCACAAAGGGCATCTGCGGTATCGGAGATGTTTCTGTTTCAACCTTATGAGCAGCGCATATTTTTGCCAGCTCAGCATTGAACCATTCACCCTTGCTTTTAATTTCTTCAAGAACATGATTTTTTTCAAGAAATTCGAGAGTTTTAAGAGCTGCTGCGAAGGCAATACTGTTTGGAAAGAAGGTCGAAGAAACGAAAACTTCTTTTTCGAGCTTTTTCATGATTTCGTTTTTACCGACACAGGCACTGATGGCATAACCATTTGCCAGGGCCTTGCCAAAAGTTGCAAGATCAGGAGTAACACCAAACATGGTCTGAGCTCCGCCCATGTGAACTCTGAAGCCGGTTCTGATTTCGTCAAATACCAGAACAGCGCCATATTTGTCGGCCAGATCACGAACTCCCTGTAAAAAGCCTTCTTTGGGGTATTCGCATTGCTCAGCAAGGGGATGCCCGATTGGTGTAACTATAATTGCGGCTGTATCGTCACCATGCTTTTTCAGCAGATCTTCAAGCTCTTCAAGATGATTGTAATGAAATTCGAGAGTGTCTTCATAAAGCTTTTCGGGAATTCCGCCCTTGACTTCGACACACCAGTCATGCCAGCCATGATAACCGCAACGAATGACTTTCTTTCTTCCGGTGTAACCGCGTGCGACTCTTATTGCCAGAGTGGTTGCATCTGAACCGGTCTTTGTAAAAACAGTGGTCTCGGCACATTTTATAATGCTTCTGAGCTTTTCTGAAAGATCATTCTGAATAGCCTGAGTTAATGAAAAACAAAACCCTTTTTTGCGTATTTGATCAACGGCAGCGTTGTCGATTTCTTCTTCGCGGTGCCCGACAATTATGGGGCCATAGGCGCAAAGATAGTCAAGATACTCGTTTCCGTCTAAGTCGGTAATGCGTCCGCCTTTGCCATGGTCAAAATAAATAGGATATTCGCCTTCAACAAAGTTGTAAGGCCTTCTGATTCCTAAAACTCCGCCGGGAGTACACTTTTTGCCACGTTCAAATTCGGCCATACTTTTGGTCAAATCAAGTTTTGGAGCATCAAACATTTTCTTCCTCCTGAAACATGCCGCTTGTGCATAAATTACGTTTATTCAGGACTTTCATTACAACAACCGCCTGAACGACAAAATTCACCAGAAAATTGGTCGCCAAAATATTCGATAAATGCAGATATAATTCTTTGAACAGGTAAAACAAACAGCTCATTCCTGACCTTGTATTTTTCTATCGTGAATTTCTATACAATATTCTAGAGATGAGCACCAATAAAATCAAACTTTTATTGCGAAACCTTCGCCTAAATTTACCCTCAAATCTGTAAATCTTTTTTCAGTTTCAAAACAGCCAGCTCTTTGGCTTTTGCCTCAACTTCAACCGTAACATCGAGCTTCTTCCAGTAGTCCGGAAAATCATCTGCATCGATAAAATCATGATGGCGATGAGGTTTGGGGCCGTTCCAGCCTTCAAGAGGGCTTGAAATATGAAACATCGGCTCCCGGTTCCAGGTTTTTATGGCTTCATTGACAGCCTGCTTTTCAGACAATGAATCTTTCAGGCAGCGATGATGATGAACATCATAAACCAGAGGAATTTTCAGTTTCTGACACAGCGGCAACAGGTCTTGCGGGCTATAGATTCTGTCGTCGTTTTCAACGGTCAGCAATCGCTGCGCCCTGGCTGACAGCTTTAAAAAATTTTGGGCGAAACGGTCCAGTGCTTCGGCTTTATTTCCGTAAGCGCCGCCACCGTGGATGTTTACGACATCAGCCCCGATCCATTCTGAAACTTCAGCCTGATATTCGATTTCGCTAAGCGAAGAATGAACCACCTCAGGGCCGGGAGAGCTTAAAACCACAAACTGGTCTGGATGCATCGACGCCCTCAACCCCCGGTCACGCAGCAACTTTCCGCATTGCCTGAACCGGGCAACGATTTCTTCACCATCAGGCAATTCTTCGACGCTGTAACCCAGTTTCGGGTGAGTTTTCAGCGGCAAAATCTGGCTGAAGACACGAAAACATCCTATGCCGCCGGCAAGGCAATATTCATAGGCCCGATAGAGCGAATCAGCATTGTGCATGCAGATAGCAGAAAGCTTTTTCTTCTGTTCAGACCCTGAAAGGGTGAGAATATGCCTGACAGTTGTGGTTCGAAATTTTATCGGTTCATTCTTGAATATGCAACAAAGGCCCAGACGTAACATCAGGACTCTTCTTTTTTATCAGGTTTCGAATCTTTGCCGGTTATCTGCAAAATAGAGTTTTTAAAAGGTTCATCCATTGTGCGAATATGCACATCGTTCTGCGGGAAAGGAATTTCGACATCGTTTTCTCTGAACAAGTGGTCAATTTCTCGGTTCAGCTGGTTTCTGATCACCAGCATATTATCGATATCTGAAACGAACACGCGAAGTTCGAAATCGAGTGAACTGTTGCCAAATCCCATAAAGAGAACCGAAGGCTCAGGAAACTTCATAACAATCGGGTTTTCCTGGGCTGCCCGCTGCAGCAATGAAGTAACCAGTTCGACATCAGAACCATATGCAACTCCAACACGCACAATAACTCTGATCTGGCGGTCAGACAGAGTCCAGTTAGTGACGTTGGTCGAAACAAGATCGCTGTTTGGCACGATCAATTCAGATCGGTCAAAAGTTTCGACAACGGTGGCGCGTAAACCCAGATTTTTAATTTTTCCCCATGTAGGGCCTATCTGAACCACATCACCAACCTTGATAGATCTTTCAAACAAGAGAATCAGACCGCTTGCAAAATTGTTAACTATATTCTGCAAACCGAAACCGATACCGATACCAAACGCGCCCATCAGAACCGTAAGGCTTTGAAGGCCAATGCCGATTGTTGAAAGGGCGATGACGGTTCCGAATATAACGAAAGCATAGTGAATGAGGCGATTGATTGAAATTCCGACCCCTGATTCAACTTTTTTTCTCGGGTAAACTTCTTCGTCAAGCACTCTTTGAATCAGCCATGAAGTAAATAGCGAAGCATACAGCAAAGTGATGGCAGTAACGATTATGCCTATAGTCAGCCGCTCACCCTGCAAAGCAATGCCGAGATTCATGATGCCGACCGCTGCCTCGGTTGTTGAATGATGAACGCCCCAGACTGCAAGCAAACCTGAAAGACCAAAAAACACCGCCAAAATATCTACCAGCATCTTCACTCGATTTACAATATGGGTTGAATGCTTTTGAAAAATTCTGCTTTTCTTCACATAGACATTATCAAAAAGAGCTTCTGAAGCGCCGCGAAGAATAAGGTCGGCAATCCAGACAAAAAGAATGAAGAAAACGCTTTTAATCGCAACTTCGAGAAGATGATTGGCCAGGCTGACATAACCTGCAACCTGGGTGATGAAAACGACAAGAAGCGTTAGCCCACCGGCTTTGGCAATAGCCATAACCAATAGAGAGGCGTTTTGCATCTTGTTGATTCTTACGCGCCAGAAACAGATCAAAGCCCCGGCAAGCCCCACAAGTGCAACATATATTCTAAAAATCGGTGAAGGCAGATTGATCAGGTAAAAAAGCTGCGATGTCAGAAAAAGACCGGCGAGCAGATAAATCAGCTTTCTGCGCCAGGGAGTCTCGACCACGCCGGCAACAAGTCGCGCGCCGCCAACGGTCATTATCGACCACAAAAGAACTCTGACCATATTCGGCAAATCTTCGAACAAGGGGTAAAAAATAGCTATTCCGGCGATTACAGCCGCAGAATATTTACGAGTAATCAGAAAATCAAGCTTGATGGCCTTTGCTTTTTCGGCATCAAAACTTGAGAACAACCAGATGAAGAAAATTATACCGAAAATCTGCAGCAGAATGATCCAGCCCTGTGTCGAATAGAAGCCTTGAGCAGGCAAAGAAAGGCTGGCTATGCCGACCCAGAAGTCTTCCCAGATCGATTTATCAAATTGCCTGATAAAAGTCGGTGTAAACATGGCCGGGCGAGATTTGCGAAACATGTCTTTTCTCATGGTTACAAGAATCTCGTCGATTTCTTTCAGCAAATTCTGATACTCAGTGCCCAATTCAATGGCTTTTTGTTGAATTCCGACCAGAGGCGACTCTATACCTTCAAGCATTTTGGAAGCTTTGACGAACCTTTTTTCGGCCTCTTTAAAAATGGTTTTCACGGCCTGAGAATCAAAGGCATGATTTTCTTTAAGACTGCTCCAGACAGTTTTTTGAGACTCCCAGTTTTGTCTTAGCGCTTCAATCGATTTTATTCGCTGGGCAATCCTGTCTTGAAGCTTGATCAATGCGGCCTGATTTTCTTTAATCGGGCCCCGGATCAGCGAAATCTTGTCGAAGCTGTACATTTTCGAAACTTTCAGTTCATTCAGGCGTGTTTTTTGATCATTCAGGCGAGTCTTGAGATTGACGATTTCCTGATTCAGAGTCTGAGAGGCGACCAATTCTGAAATCTTTTCAGGAAGCTGGTTGAAACTTGCTTCAAGCGCAGCTGCCTTTGGCACGATCGATGAAACCGAACTGTCAATTTCGGAAGTTCCGGTTGAAATGCCGGCTGAAGGCGACCCGACCTGTTCAGAACCAGGTGTTTGAGCATAAAGACAAACTCCGGCAAACACACACAAACACAAAAAGACAAAAAGCTTCAGCTGATTTCTCATGATTCGACTCACTTTTATAATTTTATTAAATGCTAGCATCGAATTTTTACTAAAACAACCGACGCTCAATACCCTTGAACAATGCTGAAAATCTTCCATCAGACGCAAAGCTTTTGTTGAATCAGGGCTGAACAAGATTGTTTTCTCACCCGCCGGATGATCTAAAACCCGGGGCGTTGTCTGGTGGTATTTCAGCGGCGATCAAGCAGGCGTAACAGGCCATCGAGTATTGTCCAGGGGCTGGGCGGACAGCCGGGAACAAAAAGATCGACTTTAAAAAGATTGGCTGCGCCATTGCTTACTTCGGCATTATCGCGAAAAAGCCCTCCTGAAATAGCGCAGGCGCCAACGGCGATGACTATTTTAGGCTCGGGAACAGCGTCGTAGGTTTTCTGCAGTGCAAGAAGCATATTCTGCGTTACCGGCCCGGTAATCAAAAGGCCGTCTGCGTGTCTGGGCGAAGCCACAAAACGAATACCAAAGCGAGAAAGATCGAACAAAGGCGTATTGAGCACGTTGGTATCGGCCTCGCAGGCATTGCAGCCTCCGGCGCTTACCTGACGCAAATTGAACGACCGGCCAAACATTTTTAACAAATCATCACGCATTCTTTCAGCAAGCTCAAATTCAGAGTCTTTGACGATAAGCTTCTGTGCAGAATTAACGGCCATGGAATATTCTTGCGAAAATTTAATTGCACCAGCCGAGCAGGCTTTTTCGCATTGTCTGCAAAAAATGCAGCGGCCAAGATCGAGTGAAATTTTGCCGTTTTTTGCTTCGATTGCCCCTGCCGGGCAAAGACTGGCGCATTTATGACAATCGGGTACACATTTTTCAGAGTCAAGACGGGGCCGCCCGGCAAAGTTCGCGGGCAATACCGGTTCGGCATTCGGAAAAGAATGAGTGCGATATTTCTGCTGAATTCTTGTTTTCAATATGTTTAACATCATCTTACCTCAAAGGTCATGGCCGCAGTATGAAAGGTTAAAGCTCTTATTACAAAGGGGAAAGTCAGAGATTTCTTCGTTTCTCAAAACCAGCGCAAGGCCAAACCAGTTATGAAACGAAGGATCGATAATTTTGTAATATCTGAACTTACCGTTTACATCGGTAATGGCGACATGGCAGATCTCGCCCCGCCAGCCTTCAACAAGAGACACAGCAAAGTTGTCAGGCCGCAATTCGCCTATTTCTACAGATGCTTCGCCAGAAAAACCATCGCGGCTTTTCAACATTTCTCTGATCAGGCGAAAAGATTCCTTGATCTCCTTCCATCTGACCGAAGCTCTGGCAAAAACGTCACCGGACCTTTCAGTACTGATGACGGGTTTAAAACGCTGCCAGGCACCGTATGAATGAGTCGTTCTCGAATCTATGCCGCAACCGCAGGCACGGGCAGCGAGGCCGACCATACCTACCGCAATCGCATCTTCTTTTGGCAAAATTCCTGTATCGTCGAATCTTGCCATTACCCCGGCATTGTTCCATAGCAGCTCTACGGCTCCGATCAAATCTTTTTCTATCGTCTGCATTCTCTTTAACAGCTCTTCTTTTAAGCCGGTGGGAATATTCCAGCCGGTACCGCCCGGGCAAACAAGACCTCTGCCAAAGCGATTACCGCAAATCAATCCGGTTAGATTCAGCAATTCTCCACGAATTCGACCGCAATAACTCGCCGTCGGTAAAAATCCAACGTCACCCGCCAATGCGCCAAGGTCACCGGTATGGTTAGCAAGCCTTTCAAGCTCCAGAGCGACGGCTCTGATAATTTCCGCTTCAGCCGTAACCTTGAACCCAGCCAGATTTTCGACATTGATTGCATAGGCAGTAGCGTGTCCCACCGAGGTATCTCCGGCGATAGTTTC
The DNA here is from genome assembly GCA_030446435.1 of Candidatus Ozemibacter sp. GTDB lineage: Bacteria > Muiribacteriota > Ozemobacteria > Ozemobacterales > Ozemobacteraceae > DYKG01. Next base: position 18,905 of record JASURT010000016.1, on the reverse strand, counting down.
TACCAGCCATCTGCTGTTTTTATATGGCGCGCCGAAAAGCATTTTTTCCAGACCCCGATGCTGGTAACCCAGCTCAATTTCAAGATGCAGAACTTTTTCTCCATGGCATTGAAAGCGAAAATGCCCGGGCTCGATTATGCCGGCATGAACCGGGCCAACTGCCACCTCATGCACGTCTGAACCTTCGACCGAAAAGTAATCAGTTACCCCGGGAAGACCCTTTCGTTCAGGCGCAGAAGAAAACCGAACGGGCTTAAGCCAGTGGTTACCGGCGAATTCGATTCCGTATTGTTCGTGCATTTCACGTTCAAACCAGACAACCGCCGGAATTTTGTCGGCCAGAGAAAGCATGTGGCTTTTGGTTTTGCTTCGCAGAATCTCAACTTGCCCGTTTTCATCATCAGCTAGAAGCATAAACAGATGCTTTTCATGAGAAACGTTCATGGCAAAATACGCCAAAAGCCTTAAACCTTCAGCAAAATGGTCGGCGGCGAGAGAATAGAATTCTTCATTGGTAAAAACTTCGATCTGGTCAAGCCCCACAAGGCTACCATTGCGCAATCTAACCGGTTTTTTCACAATGTTTTACCCCCTAAAGAGGTGGTTGCATCTTTCAGCACTGCCATGAAACTGTCAGGAGCATAAAAAGTCAGTAATAAAGCAATGGCGAAAAGAAAAGCCGCGGGTACAGCCGTAAAAATTTCTTCTTTAAAAGCGATTTTATCAAGTTCTGACTGTTGAGAAGGTGCGCTGTACATTTTGATGACGATGCCGAGCATACCCACAAAAACCGCAGATAACAAAAGAACGTAAAGAAAGGCCACCAGCATCTTGTTGGAATCTAATGCAGCCTTCAACAGCAAAAACTCGCTAAGAAATGTGGCGAATGGTGGTGCGCCGGTAATGGCGAGAAAACCGGTCACCCACAAAGCGCCGTTTACAGGCAGCCGTCTTTTCAAATCAGTTGCCACATCGCATTTTCGACTGCCAAATGCTTTAAGAATGTTACCGGAACATAGAAACAGACCGGCCTTCACGACTGAATGACAAACGACGTGAAGCATGGCCGCGAAGATTGCAAGGCCTCCGATGCCCATTCCAAGAATCAGAATACCCATATGTTCAACGCTGGAATACGCCAGCATTCTTTTGTAATCGCTCTGATGGAAAATAAAAAGAGAGGCTGTAGCCATTGAAAGAAGCCCGGCAACGATGAAGATTTCGTCGGCAAATATGGTAAGACCCGCCGCCTGAATCACCTGAAAAACCCTGAGAATTCCTAAAAAAGCACAGTTAAGCAGGGCTCCGGAAAGCAGCGCTGAAACCAGCGCGGGGGCTTCGCCATGCGCATCAGGCAACCAGGTATGCATGGGAGCAAGCCCCATTTTTGTGCCATAGCCGACCAGAATGAACAAGAACGCAATCTTTAGCCACTGTGGATTAAGATAAGTTGCGTAAAACGACAGGCTTTCAGAGCTGAAATCATGATGACCTGCCGGCATTGCCATGGCGAGAAAAAACAGACCCAACAATGCCAGCGAAATACCGACCGAACAGATTACCAGATATTTCCAGGCAGCTTCGAGAGAATGCCGACTGCGCTTGTAATAGATAAGCGGAGTACTGGCAAGAGTGGTGGCTTCTATTCCTATCCACTGCAGCCCGAAATGTCGGCTTAAAACCGCCAGACTCATCGCCGCCAGAAAGAACTGAAGACTCGCGGCAAAAACCTTTTCAGGTTGCCTGAAAAACTGCATTTTTTGCGGCATAGCATTCGCATTGCCCGGTGTCTGTTCAGATGAAAACTGGTGGTAAAATGCCAGCGCCATGAACAACAAAGAAACACAAAGAAGAAACAGACGCGAAAGGGCATCGGCAATGAGCCACGAATCTGGTTCAACAACAACTTCCGGCATAAAAAGGCTTAGGGTGAGAATCAGATGAATAACCGCTGAAATAATCAGCAAAAGACGGCGGGTTGCTTCAGCAGAAACAAGAAATGATGCAATGCCGAATACAAAGGGCAAGCCCGGCAACAGATAAAGTATGTTCATTCCTTTTCCCCACCTGTTTGTAAAATCACATCCGAAAGATCGTTGAACTTGTCTGTGTCAATATGCTCGAATTCACTGTCTATATGAAAAATCATGATTCCCATCAGGAAAATTCCGACGAAAATGTCGAGTAGAATTCCGAGTTCTATAAGCATAGACAGTTCGCTACCAAGGCTTAAGCCTGCGCAGTAAACACCGTTTTCCATAACAAGAAAACCAAGGGTCTGGGTTATGGCTTTTTTTCGGGTAACCAGAATGAAAAGCCCGGTAAACACCATAAAATATGCAGAAGTAAGCATCACAGGCGAGAAAATAGGGGTCAAGAGTTCGGTTCGATTGACCAGCCACTGTGCCAGAGCCAAAAGAGCCAGACCGCTTAAAACAGAAGCTGAAAAACTTACGAATGGTTCGATTTCGCGGCGGGCGCAGGTTGAATTCATGGCACGGCGCAACAGCCAGGGCAACAATATTCCCTTAAGAACAATACTTGAAACGGCAAGAACAATAATCGAAGGCTTTAATCCACCGGCAACCAATGCCAGTATACCCAGCAGAACACCCTGAAAAGAAGCCATTCGTATAGAAAGCCTCAGGCGGCCTGAGCCCAGAAAAAAAAGACAGCTAAGTGCAAGCATTGCAGCGATATTGTTCATAGACTATTTTCCTGAAAGCATTATGACCAGAGCAATTATTCCAAGAGCTCCGGAACCAAGCAAAACTTTGGGAATCTGAATCAGTCGCAAACGGGCAAAGGTCGATTCAATCACCCCGATAACAACCGCAAGTAACAGCAAACCGAAAGTAAAAACTGCCGCAGCCATAAGCGAACTGGCGAACTGCCATGGCAGAAGAAGATTTACCAGCAATGAAGCAAAAACGGTCAATTTAAGAGCGGCCGAATACTCAAGCATAGCCAGATCTTTGCCTGAATAATCTAAAATCATCACTTCATGAATCATGGTTAACTCAAGATGGGTGTTGGGATCATCGAAAGGAATTCGCGAGTTTTCGACAAGCAGAACGATGAACCAGCAACAAACAACCAGTGCCAGCGGCGCAGGATACTGAAGCCACAATGAAGGCGTAACCCCATTGAATACGTCTGAAAAACCAAGGTTGCCCGTAGCGAATATCAAAGCCAGCAAGCCACTGAAAAAGGCAGGCTCTGCCAGGGCCCCATAAAAGGCCTCTCTGCTAGCTCCCATACCTTCAAAGCTCGAGCCCGCATCGATCGCTGCCATTATCAGAAAAAAACGCACCAGTGCAAGCAGATAGACCGCGAGAATGAAGTCTGCATTGAAGCTGACCACAGACTCTTTTCCGGCAAAGGGAATAAGCAGACATAAAAAAACAGTAGCGGCAAATACTGAATGCGGGGCGATTCTGGTCAGCCAGGTGGTCGTTTTACTGTAATTCGATTTTTTTCGCAGCAATCTGAAAATATCGAAATAAAGCTGCATCACAGGCAACCCTTTTTTGCCGGCAAAGAAGGCCTTCACCTTGTTGATGATGCCTGGCATAATCGGCGCAAGCAAAAGAACGAAAAGCATGAAGATCATGTTTTTCATGACAAACCTACTTTCCAGATCAATAAAGCCAGAAGAGTAATGGCAAGATACGCGATGTAAGAATGCAACCGGCCATGCTGTAAAGCTCTCAGAGGCAAAAGCAACCTATCGAGCCATCTGATGGGCGGACTGATGATGTATTTCATGGCCCCATCGCCTTGCTCTACTTTCAGACGCTCTTTTACCGGATAATAAGCTTTTATTTCAGAAAATTTCACCTCTTGAGCCTTTACGCCAGAGAACAGCTCAAGAGCAGGCCGAGAGAAAGAAGAAGCAGAATACTGCATACGATTATCTGGCTTTGCGAAGCCGCAATCCCAGGTCGGTAGATCCGAGCGATCACCACCAGAAAAAACTTTTTTGCGAATCAAATAGAAAATCATGACGGTGACCAGTAAAGACAGAGAGAAAAGATTTACTTTCAAAAGCAGCCTGGATATTGAGTCAAGCTCGGAAGCCTGCTCTGACAGGCTCAATCTGCTCAACAAAGATTCTGCAGAAAGAGATACAATCCATGGAGAAGCTAATGCAGCGCCCAGACAAAACAAAGCAAGGATTATCATCGACCATTTCATGCCAGCCGGCAAAGCCACGACTTCAGGCACTTCTCGGCTTCTTGTTTCGCCGAGAAAAACAAGCCCAGCGATTCTGGTAAAACAAATGAGAACAAGCCCACCGATCAAAGCCAGACCGCAAAGAAGTATCACCGACATGAAAGCAACTGATTGAGATGCCGAAACAATAGATCTCAAGCCGGCACTGAAAATAAGAAACTCGCTTATGAAGCCATTAAAGGGAGGCAAAGCAGAAATAGCCATCGATGCGATTACAAAACAGGTTCCGGCAACAGGAATTCGTTTCATCAGCCCACCCAGGCGGTCTAACTTGCCTGTATCGCAGGCGAAAAGCAGCGAACCTGCTCCCATGAACAGAAGCCCTTTAAAAATGGCATGATTCAAAACATGAAGTAGTGCACCAATGAAGGCAAAAGCTGAAACGGTCGGCATTTGCCATTCACGAGCCAGCATGCCTGCACCAAGAGCCATAAAAATTATTCCCGCATTTTCAACGCTGCTGTAAGCAAGCACTTTTTTGATTTCATCGCAGGCTAAAGCATTGATAATTGCAAAAAGACCGCTTATCAGGCCACCAACAAGAAAGATCCAGCCGATCATTTCGCTGACAGAACTGGTTGGAACCCAGAAACGAACGAGACCGTAGATTCCGGTTTTGATCATGACTCCTGACATCAGAGCAGAAACATGCGACGGAGCAGCCGGGTGAGCTTCAGGTAACCAGACATGAAAAGGAAAAAATCCCGCTTTGGTACCAAAACCTGTAAGACTCAAAAGAAAAAGAATCAAAACAGAACGGCTGCCGAGTCCTGTATATGAAAAGCTGTTGAAGTCAAAGCTTCCTGATTTTGAAGCCAGAAAGGCAAAAAATAAAAAAAGAAAACCGGTCGATAAATGGCTGGCAGCAAAGAAAAGCCAGGCCGCATTTTTGCTGGAGCTGAGGCGATCATCATGCAAAGTCAGCATAAAGGCAGCAACTGTCATAAATTCCCAACTGATAAGAAACAAAATAGCATTGCCTGCGACAAAAAGGCTTAACATTGAAGCAACGAGAAGATTGTAAAAGAACCAGTGATTATTGGTTCTTTCTTTGGAATGAGACAGATAACCCCGACCAAATAGAGCCCCAATCGGAGCAAGTATCGCACAGGGAATCATGAAAAAAGCAGAAAGCGAATCAATTCGAAAAGTTACCGGGCCAGACAGTAAAAACAGGTCATAATTGCCGGCAAAGCTTTGATCGGCGGCAAAATGGCGAAATACAAGAATAAAAACCAGAATCGCGCCAAACAGATTCGAACCTATGGCAAAAACAGAAGGCAAAATAGCATTTCGCCCTGACAATGAAGAAAGAAAACCACCGGTAACAATTATTACAATTGCGTAAATGAAAAGATCCATAATCGGCAATAAGCCCGAGAGAATATGAATCCAGGGGGGTCATCATCGACAGATTCCGGCCCGAGAGGGTTCAATCCAGTCTCTTAAAATTCCGCCAGTTTTGCGAAATCAGCCTTTCCCCCTAACTAAAATTAGCGCAATGTGCAGCTTGAAAAACTCTTATACTCCTGAAGTTGTTAAGAGTCAACTTTTATCAAATCAAAATTTTAATCGTTAAGCATCTTTTACATACCTGTAAGCTTACTGCGAAAAATAAAGTAAACCGCGCCAAGCATGCAAAGACCTGCCCAGACGAAATCCATGCTCAGTTTTTCTTTTAAATAAAAAAACGAAAAGGGCACAAAAATTGTCAGGGTAATAACCTCCTGCAAAATTTTCAGTTGCCCGACGTTCATTACCTCATGACCAATACGATTTGCAGGAACCTGAATAAGGTATTCAAAGAAAGCTATTCCCCAGCTGACCAGAACCACGAACAACAAAGGGCGCCCGGCAAAGCCCTTAAGATGCCCATACCAGGCAAAAGTCATAAAAACATTGCTGCAAAATAACAAGATGATGGTCAGCCAGTAACTGCTCATAAATTTTCTCCATATAAACAGCCAGATTTGCAGATGAATTTATAGCGCCGAAACTCCTTTAAATCAAGAGTTTTTGTCTCTTTTTCATTTTTTTTGATTTTTTTTTGACCGGTACCTTGGAAAATCGCCTTTTTTTCAGTAGAATTGGTATACATAGGTCAGAATTTTGCTGCAGTTTGTCAAATTAGTTACAGGTAGCGATAAAAGAATATCCGACAAGCCGCTTCAGTTCATGACCGAAGGCATAAGAAAAAACCTTCACCCGGGAAAGGTGTATCGAGTAGTGAATAAGTTCAAAAGAGCCAGCTTTTCTTTTAATAGATGTCTTTTTACGTTTTTTGCCGTTTGTTTTTGTTTGTTCTGGTTTGTTTCTGCTGCCCAGGCAGAATTAAAACTCGTAAAGGAATTTGAAGGCAGAGATTCCTCCCCCTGGGAAAGAATAGAACAGATAAAAGATACCAACCGAAATTTCACTTTTGAAAAATTTCACTATAAAAGCAGACGCACCCATAGCATAACTTATAAAGCCTTCGGGTCCAACACCCCACATTCAAGCAGATTCTTACTTCATTTTGCCCCCAACTGGAACAAAGCTACGCATCCCGTGCCAATTCTTCTGGTTCATGGTGCCGGCGACAATGCCACCCGAGGCTTTGCTCACCCCTGGGTATTCGACATTCCAGAAGACGGCAAAATCGAAAAACCTGGCATAATGCAGAACCTGGTCAAAAAAGGCTTTTCTGTTTTCGCAATAACTTTTTCACATCCGCACGGCGACAATTTTCTTCAGGCCCAGCAGATTGCCAACGCCATCAACAGAATCAGGCAGGTAACAGGGGCAGATAAAGTAGACGTTCTTTGCCACAGCAAAGGTGCTATGTCGGTAAGAATCTACGCCTCAGACCTGGGAGAAGAGTATCCCAAGTATTCATGGATAACTCCCTATCAGAACGACATCAGAAAAATTCTTTTTGTTGCATCGCCGCTAAAGGGCATAGATACTGCTTTCAGATATTACGCCTACAATTTTACCGTAATGTATGAAGACATGGCTGCTCCGCTTGGCGCAACGATAATGACCTGGCAGGGGCAATTTGCCGGAACCGAAAAACACAACGAACTTTTCCCGGGTCAATTTCAGATGCTGCATAACTGGGTAAAAGATGGTATTCCCTTCAATTATCAGAGTTCGACACCTGACATGAACACTACCCGCAAAGCCCTGTATTTTGGCGGTTCGACTACTCTTGTAAGTTCAGACGGCATAGATGCGACTATACAGAAAGCCGGAGATGTGATAAACTCGCTTTGCCGGAAAGGAATCGATCCGTCGATCACCTGTCACATCCTCGCCGGAAGCAAACAGGAAATCGACAAGGTCAAGTTTTTCTGGTTTGAATTTCCGGTTGGCGAATTCGCAGACAGCAGCGACGGCGTTCTTTTTCTTAAAAGCGCGACCTACAAAAAAGGCTTAACTGCACGAGGCGCGAAAATCGGCAGTGTTAAGGTTCTTAACACTCACCATGTTGGCGTTACCGTGTTACCCGCCGCACTTGATCACATTTCAGAGGTTTTCAGTGAAAGAGATATTAATAAAGAAATACGATAACAGAAGACTTTATTGCGTTGAAGAAGCCAGATATGTTTCGCTAACTGAAATACGCGATTTTTTGCAGCGCGGCGACAAAGTTAAAGTAATCGAAAAAAGCACCGGTAAAGACATTACAAAATACATTCTGATGCAGGTTCTTCTTGAAGAACGCTACGAACTGCTTCCAACCTATTTTTACCAGATGATTTTGCAATCCCCCAAAGACCGGGTCGAAAAATTTTTCAAGCAATTCTTCCCCTGGATGATGGATGTTTATAAAAACTCGCAACAGGGCAACAGCTTTCCACCCATGGGCTTTCAGAATCCATGGCTGCAGAACAACCCATTCCCATTTGCGAATCCTTTCATGCCGGGTTCGGCCGGCTCGAACAAGAAGCAGGCTGAAGAAGCAGAAAGTAACGATAAGCCATCTTCTGAAAATGAAAATGAAGATGACAAGATGGCCGAAATTTTGAAACGGCTAAGAGAACTCGAAGAAAAAATTCAGTCAGAATAAGCATCTTGTAACTTAAAGCCCAGACATGCCCAACTGCTTGCACATGCAGCATTTTTTTGCGTTCGCAAAATTTGCGATTCTCTGATTTCTCAAAAAAATGATGCCATAGACCAGCGTTTTCAAATCATAAGCCTGGCAGACCAGACAGTCTATTTTGCTTTTGCAAACAAAACAAAACCCTTTCCGACAAAGCTTTTTGAGCATACAAAAATATTTTTTCAAAAACTTCTTGACACTTTGCAGCAAATCGCCGATAATTATCTTGCAACGCAGCAAGAGTTTTTACTCAAAAGTAAATTTTAATCTCAAGGAGTTTCAAAATGAATAAATGGATGGAATTTTCAAACGAATACGCTCAGCTCATGAAAGACAATTTTCAGGTAATGAACAAATTCTGGAAAGCCTCAATGGACCAGAGCAGCGGTTATACCAAAAAAAGCATGGAACTTTTCTTCGATCACATGAACCGCAATGTAGAATTCATGCACGAAACCTGGACCAACACTGCCAACACAAACGAAGAGCTTAGAGATCTCTATCGCGAAAATCTTGAAAAATTCAACAATCGCTATCAGAAAGTTTATGACGAAGCGATGAAAAACATTCAGCCCAAAGCCAAAACCGCTGAAAAATAAGCTTTTATCTGCCGCAAAGCCGGCACCCGGACCCCGTTAGTAAAACACACCCAGGGGCGGTAATCTGCAAACAAGGTTACCGCCCCCGCAAAAAAAACAGGAGATCGATTATGAACAGAATGAATGGCAAAGTTGCTTTGATTACAGGTGGTGCTGCAGGCATCGGCTATAAGGCTTCAAGACTTTTTGCAGAAGAAGGCGCAACTGTATACGCTATCGACATCAGCGATAAAGCGTTGGCAGCAATAGCCGAAGAAAAGCTTCCCGAAGGTTGCAGCGGCAAAATTATCGGCAAGAAGCTTGACGTTTCAAACTCAGCTGAAGTTGAAAAAGTTGTCGAAGAAATTTATGCCGAGCATGGCAAAATTGACACCCTGGTAAATAACGCAGGCATCACAGCTGACGCTCAGTTGATTAAAATGACCGAAGAAGCTTTTGACAGAGTCATCAAAGTTAATCTTAAAGGTGTTTTTCTGATGAGTCAGGCCGTTGCCAAAAAAATGGTTGAAAACAAATCAGGCACAATCGTGAACACTTCTTCGATCGTAGGCGTTCAGGGCAATTTTGGTCAGTCAAACTACTCTGCTTCCAAAGCCGGAGTTATCGGTATGACTTATACCTGGGCCCGCGAACTTGGCCGCAAAGGCATCAGAGTTAATGCCGTGGCACCTGGTTATACCATGACCGAAATGCTTGCAACCGTTCCTGAAAAAGTAATTAAAATGCTTGAAGAAAAAACCCCAATGCAGAGACTTGGCCAGCCCGAAGAAGTTGCCAAACTTTATCTGTTTCTGGCAAGCGACGAAAGTTCTTACATTACCGGTCAGGTAATCGGAATCGACGGCGGACTGAAACTATAATCGGACTGGAGGTCAGAAGAATGATTGGATCACTGGACACACTGGTGCAACACATGGATGCAGTTACGGAACACTTTATGCGCGAAACCGCCAGTGACTGGGGCGAATATCCCCGTGGCATCACTCCAAGAGAAGAAGTCTGGAGTGCGGGGAACGTCTCGTTACTACAGTTTGAAAGCCCGGCAGATGCAGAAGGAACCCCCTTGTTAATCGTTCCTTCATTGATCAATCGCTGGTATATTCTGGATGTTACAGAAGAAACCAGCTTTATAAAAGCCATTGCCCAAAAACGACCAATTTTTCTGATTGACTGGGGTTACCCGGGCACAGAAGTTGGCCATCTGCCGCTAAGCCATTACTATCACAAAACTATCAAGCGTGCTATTCGCCAGATCCGCAAAATAACCGGCACCGACAAAGTCGATATGCTTGGTTACTGCATCGGGGGAACCATGGCGTATGCATTTAGTTGTCTCGAACCAGACATGGTAGACCATCTCATTCTTCTGACTGCCCCTCTGGACTTCAGCCAGGCCGGAATTCTGGCGAACTATGCGAATACGTTTCCGGTTGAAGAATTTTCTGCTAGTATGGAAAAGATGCCAGGCTGGCTTCTGGCTTTCTCATTTCAATTTATTCAACCACTGGGAACCTATCAGAAAACTAAAATGTTTCATAAAAAGTGCGAAAGCGAAAAATTCAAAAAGCTTTTCAATGCAATGGAAAGATGGATTTCGGATCCGGTAGATTTTCCGGCAAAAGCTTATTATGAACTTCTGACAGATCTTTACCAGGACAACCTTTTGAAACAGGGCAAGCTTACCACCGCCGAAGGCAAAACCGTTGATCCGGCAGCGCGCAAAGCCAAAATACTGGTATTGAACGCTTCAAAAGATCACATTGCTCCGATACCGACAACATTGCTTCCCGAAACTGATCGTGCCCCTTTTACACAGGTTACGATTCCATCGGGTCACATCGGCATAACTACTGGCAGAAACTGCATGGATGCCTGTCAGAATGTAATAGATTTTATCATGAATTGAAAGGAAAATCAGCATGTTTACAATGGGCGAAGATATGATGAAACAATGGACCGAGAACTGGGAAAAACTCATGGGCGAACATCTTGAAAAGCTCGTACATAACGAAAAATTCATCACCGAGATGTCGAAGTCGATTGCGGCGACCATGACCGGCAAAGCTTTTTATGCCAAAGCCATGGATGAGCAGATGGCAGCTTTGAACCTTCCTTCACGCACAGAAATTGTAAAAGTTCTTCAGAAACTTACAGATATTGAAGAAAGGCTGATTGACCTTGGCGAGCGTTTCGAAGACTATGTCGAAGAACAGGCCAAAGCCAAAAGCAGCACCGAGAGCAAACCAGCTGCCAAACCTGCTAAAAGCAGCAAAGGCAAAGGCGCAGCCAAATAATCTTTTCACCCTGGACTTAACAGGTTTAACCTGAATAAATATATAAAAACAGGAAAAGGAACAGCCGTGAAAGAAGCAAAAGAATTACCAGAAGGTTATCGTGAAATCGTTTCGAAGTCGGTAATGAAGCAGTATAGTCAGGCCGACCGCCAGCGCCTTGGCATGGAGCCCACCGAAAAGGTCGCAGTTTTCAGACAGGGCTGCTGGACAGTTTATCGCTGTCTGCCCGAAAAAAAATCGAAGCACCTGCCGGTTCTTATTGTGCCATCGCTTATTAACCGGAATTACATCATGGACCTGTTGCCCGGGCATTCGTTACTCGAAGCCTTGAAGAAAGCCGGCCTCGATGTTTTTCTGATTGACTGGGGCACTCCTGATTCAGGCATGGGTAACTGCGGCTTCGACACCTACGTAAGCAAATATATCAAACGCGCGATCAGGCATGTAAAAAAGATTACCGGCGCGGCAAAAGTTCAGCTTGCCGGGCAATGCATCGGCGGCCTTATGGTTGCTTTGTATGCTGCTCACCCCGAACTGAAAAAGGATATCGCAACTCTATTTTTGCTCACCGCTCCGATAGATCTGGGCGACTCGGGCCTGCTTTCAAAATGGACTTCTGTAGAAGGCTTTGATATTGAAAAGATGACCTCTCCGTTTCAGGGCATCGTTCCCGCCGATTTCTTTCACGCCTCGTTTCCGCTTCTTGACACAAAAAAGCAATTAGGCAAATACAGAACACTACTCGAAAATTATGAAATGCCCGGCTTCAAAACACTCTGGGAAGCCCTGGATATATGGGGAACAGACAACGTATGCTTTGCAAAAAAAGCCTTTCTGGAGCTGATAAAAGATTTCTATCAGGAAAACAAGTTTTACCGCGGTAAATTCATGATCGCAGGTCAGGCAGTTTCTGTTAAAGATATCGACGTTCCGACCTTAAGTCTGGTGGCCAGAGATGACCATGTGTTTAACGAAAGAGCAGCCAGAGCCATTCATGAAGCCAAATGTGCAAAGAGCGGCAAACTGGAGTATCATGTGATACCCGCTGGCCACGTTTCGGTTATAGCAGCTCATCCGGTTAGGATTGAAAGCTATCGAATCATAAATGAATTTTTGACCAGTAAATAATATCTAAGGAGATAGTAAGATGACTGAAGTTTATATTCTTGGTGCAGCAAGAACTGCCATTGGCGGATTGATGGGAACTTTAAAAGCTGTTCCGGCTCACAAGCTCGGCAGCATAGCGATAAAAGAAGCCCTGCAAAGAGCAGGCGTAAAAGCTGAACAGGTAGAAGAAGTCATAATGGGATGCGTTCTTCAGGCAGGCCAGGGCCAGGGTCCCGGTCGTCAGGCAGCCCTGGGGGCAGGAATTCCAGAAGACGTGCCCGCCTGGGCAATAAATCAGCTTTGCGGCTCTGGCCTTAAAACTGTTGGTCTTGCGGTTGACGCCATTAAAGCCGGCAACGCCGATTGTATCGTAGCTGGCGGCATGGAAAGCATGAGCCAGTCTCCGCACCTGAGCAACCTGAGAAACGGAACCGTTCTCGGACATGTTTCATTTCAGGATTCGATGCTTGTAGATGGTCTTACCGATGTTTTCAGCGGTGAACACATGGGTATGACAGCTGAATGGCTTGCTGACGAATTTAAAATCAGCCGCGAAGAGCAGGACAAATATGCTGCCGAAAGCGTTAGAAGAGCGGTTGAAGCCTGGGAAAAAGGTCATTTTGACAAAGAAATAGTACCGGTCGAAATTCCCCAGAGAAAAGGCGATCCTATTGTTTTCAAGAAAGACGAACACTTCAGACCGAACACTTCAGTCGATACCCTTGCCAAGTTAAGACCGGCGTTCAAAAAAGACGGTTCTGTGACTGCCGGCAACGCATCCGGCATCAATGACGGAGCTGCAGCTCTGGTAATAGCTTCTGCCGATTTCGTTAAGAAGCACAACCTTAAACCTCTTGCAAAAATAGTTTCTCACGCGACTACCGCTCTTAATCCCAGCAGAATGGGCGTTGGCCCTGTATCTGCCACCAGAAAAGCTCTTGAAAAAGCTGGCTGGAAACTTGAAGATCTTGATAGAGTCGAAGCCAATGAAGCTTTCGCGGTTCAGTCTCTTTCAGTGATTCGCGAACTGGGATTAGACACAGCAAAGACCAACGTCAATGGTGGAGCAATAGCGCTTGGACACCCGATCGGTGCTTCAGGAGCCCGCATACTTGTAACACTGTTGTATGAAATGATGCGTTCAGACTGCAAAAAAGGCCTTGCCACCCTCTGCGTAGGCGGCGGCATGGGCGTTGCTGCAACAATCGAACGTGTCTGAGGCTTGATTCCTTTCCTTGCCTCTGCGAGGCAGTGGTAGCCTCGCAGACCTTCCGGGCCTGGGTTTTCCCCGGGCTTTTCTTTTTTTTAGTTTTCTCGTTGACTTTCATCGCCACTTAAATACTTTAATATTAAATCATTTAAGTAGAGCTAAGATATGGGAACCGCTTATAAAGGGACAAAAGAAGAAGTTACAGCTCTTAACAGCTTCATCAAGTTTGCAAGAGCGTATAATTCAGTTTCGGCACGAATAAGCAGGGTATTTGCGGCAGAAAAGCTGACTGAATCACAATTCGGTGTTTTAGAAGCCATTTATCACCTTGGGCCGATGCCACAGAAAAAATTGGCAGAAAAGCTGCTAAAAAGTGGTGGAAATATTACAATGGTTATAGATAACCTTGCAAAAAGAGGATTGGTTTTTCGCAAAAAAACGAAAGAAGATCGCAGATACTACTGGATTTATCTGACCAGAGAGGGTGAAAAGTTAATCGAGAAGATCTTTCCTGCTCATGTAAGGTTAATAACCGACAGGCTGGCAATATTGAACGAACAGGAACAGCTTCAATTTGCTCAGCTATGTAAAAAACTAGGCAAATACCAGGAGGAAAACAAAAAATGAAAAAAATTCTGCATATCATCGCCAGCCCCCGAGGCGAGCAATCACGTACCTTGAAAATTTCCGGACGGCTTATTGATAATCTCAAGACAAAATACAGCGGGGTTGAAGTAGATGTACTCAATCTGTTCACTGCCGACCTTCCAGATTTAACCGTAACCAGAGTCAAGGGCAAATATATGCTTCTCAGTGGGCAACCCCTTACCGAGGAGGCCGAAAAATCATGGCAGGAAATAAAAGAGCATATCAGCAGATTTCTCAGCGCTGACATGATAGTTGTCTCGACACCAATGTGGAACTTCAGCCTTCCCTACAAACTGAAACAATACATAGACATCATCGTTCAGCCCGGATTCACTTTCCAATATGTCGAGAACGGTGTCGAAGGTCTTGCAGCCGGCAAGAAAATGGTTGTTGTTTCTACACATGGTGGCGATTATGGTGAAAGCAGTCCGATGCAGTCTTACGACCAGCTGACGCCATATCTTAAGCAGGTATTCGGGTTTATAGGCCTCACAGATCTTGAAATGATCAGCGCGCAACCTATGGATGCAGGCGGCGAAGAAGTCAGAGAGAAAAAGATTGCCCAGGCCCTGCAAAAGGTAGATGAGCTAACTCAAAAATTGTAGGCAGAAGCGTTCTTCTTGCTGACTCGGAAAGATTTTGAGCCGTTCGTTCAGTTTTTTTTACTCGATTCATGAATATCGATGATGTTCTTTACCCCCTCTTTATAGCTCATCGTCGAACAATCGGTTATGCTCATTATCTTTCGGGTCAGCTCGCCCATTTTGTCGACACTTTCAACTATTTTTTCGAGCAACTCACGATTCGGGTCATTTTCTGTTGCATTATCGAGCAAAAGATCGGCATAACCCATAATTACCTGCAAAGGCTGGTTCAACTCATGACAGACAGAGCCGGCCATCTCAAGTATTCCCTGCAATTTCTGACGACGAGCAGCCCGCTCTTGTAGCTTTAGCATTCTTGAACCGACGTTTATTCTAGCCTTAAGTTCTTCATTGTGCCATGGTTTCGCCACATAATCGTCTGCCCCCGATTCAAGCCCATGAACAAGATCTTCGCTATCGCCTCTGCCGGTAATCATAAGAATATAGAATTGTTCTCTTTCAAGTTCCTGCAAAATTTTTCTACATATCTCCGGTCCGGTAAAGCCTGGCATCTCCCAGTCTATCATCAAAAGTTTAGGCGAATCGTTCTCTTTGATTATCTGCCAGCCCTCGATACCATCTTTCGCGGTAACGACTTCGTAACCCCATTGCTGAAGGATTGTCTGCAGCAAAAATCTCGAGGTAGAATCATCGTCGACTATCAAAACTCTCATTTCAATTCATCCTCTATTGTCAATTTAAACTCATTGAAGCGTTCAACAAGAAGTGCAGCCAGATCTGAAACATCAGCTTCATTATTGTTTTTTACCGCTGCTTCCAGTTCAGCTGCGGCCCTGCTTAGAAGCATTGCCCCTATATTACCGGCGGCACCCTTCATTTTGTGAGAAAACTCTGCTAGCTCTTTCCAATGCTTGTCTCTGACCAGAGCTGAAAGATTTTGCATATTTTCTGACATATCATCCATGAACGAACGCAAAATGCTTTTCATGATTTTCTGATCACCCATAACTTTATCAAGAAAGCTTTCGCGATCAAAAACCATGGACTGACTATTGTCTACTTTTTCGTCTGCTGCATCTCGCAAGTCAGATTTTAACACTTTGTTATACTTACCACTTCCAACCCATTTTAAGAGAATTCTTTTCAGATCCTTGACATTGAAGGGTTTTGCAAGATAGTCATTCATTCCGGCCTCGATGCATTTTTCTCTATAACCCTTCAAAGCATGGGCGGTAAGAGCAATAATCGGAACATCGCCAATTTCTTTCAGGTCACTTCGAATAAGCCGTGAAGCTTCGAATCCATCCATTTCCGGCATCTGGCAATCCATCAGAACAAGGTCAAACTTGCCGCTCGCAACCGCTTTTACGGCTTCTCTTCCATTTTCAACCACTTCTATATTATAACCCAGCTTTTTGATAATACCAGTTGCGACCTGCTGATTAGTCAGATTATCTTCTGCAAGAAGTATATTGGCAGCATATCTTTTGTTCGGTTTTTCTTCATACTGTTCTTCAGCATATTGATCCACTTCGCCCTTCCAGAACTCTTTGCCCAATTGTAATAGTTTGAAAAATCTGGAAATTTTTATCGGTCTAGAAATAAAACCATCGTATCCTTTTTTCCGGGCTCTTTTCAGATTGAATTTCTGCCCTAATCTCAAAACCAGAATCATCAAAGGTTTTTTTGCACTTTTAAAAGTGTTAATTGCTTCAATCATTCTGCCTGGATTTTTTATCTCGAAAGCATGACTAAGGAAAATATAATCGGGATAATCATCGGTTTCAGCGGTTTTTTTAAGAAATTCAATTGCCAGGTCAAGGTCACTGAAACAAGAAACCTGATTCTCTGAAGCAAGGGCAGAAAATGCCTCAAGGCTTTTTTTACTCGCATCGACAAACAGCAATTTCAAACCTTTTACAAATTCATAATCCGGGTTCAATTTGACTACAGGAAGCTCGAGTTCAAAAATGAAACTGCTGCCCTGAGTCGGCTGACTTTCGACGCTTATACAGCCGTTCATGTTCTCAACAAGATTTTTGCAAATAGCCAGACCCAGGCCGGTACCGCCAAACTTTCTTGTAGTTGAACTATCGGCCTGAACGAAAGGCGAAAATAGTCGTTCAACCTTGTCTGCTTCTATGCCGATTCCGGTGTCACTTAAGATAAACTTCAGTCTGGCCACTTTTTCTTCGATCGATAATAATTCGGCTCTGAGAACTATTTCTCCTTTTTCCGTGAACTTAAGAGCATTATTGCCAAGGTTGTCAAAAATCTGGCGGATTCGCACCTGATCGCCCTTGAGAATTTCAGGAATGCGAATATCAATAATGCCGTTAAATTCAATGTTTCTTTCGTAAGCCCTGATCGCCATAAGTCCGCAAAAATCGTCCAATAAGGCATGGAAATCGAATTCAATACTTTCAAGCTCCATTTTACCAGCCTCGATTTTCGAGACGTCAAGAATATCGTTTATCAGAGCCATAAGGGTTAAACCGCTATTGTGAATAACCTGAACATACTGCTGTTGCTCTTCGTTCAAGCCGGAATCGTTTAACAATTCAGTCATACCTATTATGCCGTTCATCGGCGTTCTGATTTCATGACTCATATTGGCCAGAAACCTTGATTTTGCGCTATTGGCCTGCTCTGCGAGCATTTTCAATTCATTCGCTTTCTCAATGGCAGAGCTTAATTGCGCATTGGTAGCTTCCAGGGTTTCTAGAGTGTTCTGCAGCTTTTCCTGGGTATTTTTCAATTCTGAAATATCAACGAATGATTCAAGCAAAAGATCTTTGCCGTTAGCATCGATGCGAACAACCGACTTAATAACCGACAGCTCTTTGCCTGCTGCTGTTTTTAAACACCTCAACGAAGAATCAACCTCTTGATGCAAATCGGTAATGGGGCAACGACCAATTTCCGAAGAACACAAAAAATCCCGGCATGGCCTGTTAACCAGATCTGAAGCTGGTAAACCGATAAGCTTTTCGGCAGCCGGGTTGGCCGAAATAATCGAGTGCGTGGCAGGGTCAACACTTATCAACGCCACAGGCAGGCTGTTGAATATAGTTTTTAGAGTGTTTTCACTGTTTCTAAGCTTTTCATTGATAATGAATTCTTCGGTTACATCTCGAAAAACAACAACAGTTCCGGCGGTTTCATGGTGTGCATTTCTCAAAACCGATGCAGTTAAAGAAATCTGACGAATACTTCCATCTTTGCCGACTGCCTGCACAGCTTTTTTCTTAATTTTCTCAACCGCTTCAGACACCGTCTGTGCATCGTTGAATGCGAACAAACTTTGACCTTCGGCGATTCCAAGTATTTCAGCAACCCGATGACCTTGAGCTTCAGCTAACGCATAGCCGGTGATCTTTTCAGCAGCAGGGTTCATACTTTTAACTCTGCCGTTCAAATCAGTGGTCAGAATGCCGTCGGCTATACTTTCAAGAGTCGCAAACAGCTGTTCTTCAGTTTCTTTGCGGCGCGATGATTCTATCTCGCGGATTGCGGTCAAAGAAGCGATTCTGGATTCAATTCTACCCAGATAGAACGAGAGCAAAAAGAATAAAACCGCAAAAATAAGAATGCTGCCAGCCAGGCTCAAAGCTGTCTCTCTTCTCATCTCTGAAACTTCGGTAGAAATATTGTTTAAAACGAATATTTCAGCAATGTTTTGTCCCTCGGTGTTCTCGACGGGAAAGCTGAAACAGCTGTAAAATTTGTTTCCGTCAACGAATTCGACCATTCTGTTTCTTAAAGAGTAAACAGGCTCACTCGCCAGGTAAAATCTTACCGATTCCGGCATTTTAGCAAAAGACTGACTGATTATCACAAAATTCGAGTATTCATCCCAGTCTCCGCCAAGGCCAAGAATTCTTCGCCCCTCTTCAAAAACTCTTTTGGGCAAGAACTTTTTGTTTATGGCCGTAAAAATCTGTTCACCCGAAGTTTGCTGCAATTCTGATACCAGATGTTCAATTTCTTTTCCCAGCTCTATGTATCCTACCAGGCGCCCGTTTTCTTTCCAGGGCAGAACGTAACGAAGGGTAAAGGTTCCGAGCGGACCAAGTTCAAGCCCCCATGATTCACCTGAAGATTTTTCTGCATTCAACA
>JASURT010000130.1 GCA_030446435.1 Candidatus Ozemibacter sp. | reverse complement strand
AGCTGGCGGCCTTCAGAAGCGGATGCCCGGCAAATTCGCCGTATTGAGAAGCATCGATCTGCTTTTGCGGCACTTCGAGACGCACCCCAACCGCAAAAGCTTTTGCTTCAAGCTTGACTTCGGCTTCGGCCAGCAGTTGGTATATATCACGAGCACTGTGCCCTGTGGCCAGTATCAGGTGTCTGGTGCGAATTTTCTGACCGTCGGCAACGATGAAATCAAGCTTGCCTTCAGTGAAGAAAATGTGTTCGAGTCTGGTATTGAAACGAAATTCGCCGCCTTTGTCTTCTATGAGTTCTCGCATTTTGGGAATTATTTCGAGAAGTTTGTCACTGCCGAGATGAGGTTCTGAATCTATAAGAATGTCTTCGGGGGCACCACAGGCTACAAGAGTTTCAAAAAAAGTGCGCATTCTCGGCTTGTCTTTACTTCTTGCGGTGAGCTTACCGTCAGAGAAAAGTCCCGCGCCACCTTCGCCGAAGAGAGCATTGCTTTCTTTGTCGAATTTGCCGGTGCGCCAGAATTCATCGACCAAAGGCTTGCGATCTTCAGCGCGGCAGCCTCTTTCTATTATTATTGGTTTCAGGCCGAAAACTGCAAGATGATAAGCGGCCATCAGGCCAGCAGGGCCTGCACCAACCACCACTGGTCTGAATTCCGGCTGTTTGAATTCAGGTAAATGATCAGATGCCAATGAATCGGGGCGTGGAATCTCCACATCTTTCAGGCGCTGTACCGATTTGGCGATTTTGTCAGATACCACAATTTCTAGCTGCAGAACAAATACCGGTGCAGGTCTTCGAGGTCTGGCGTCTAAAGATCGTCTGAATATCTGAAAGCTTTTAAGATCTTTATCTTTGCAGCCAAGCTTTTTTATAAGTGCTTGTCTAACGGTTTCTTCGTTGTATTCAAGCGGAACTTCAAACTGTCTGACAACTAATTTCATTATGATTCCTTTCGGGCTAAACGAACCGGGGTTCTACTTACTTTTGCTGATCTCTGGCGGCATTAAAACCGGCTAACCAGCCAGTAGAAAAAGCGGCCTGAAGATTAAAACCACCGGTATCGGCATCTATATCGATTATTTCACCGGCGAAGAACAGATTGCTTACC
Source organism: Candidatus Ozemibacter sp. (assembly GCA_030446435.1). Taxonomy (GTDB): domain Bacteria; phylum Muiribacteriota; class Ozemobacteria; order Ozemobacterales; family Ozemobacteraceae; genus DYKG01. Next base: position 8,352 of record JASURT010000130.1, on the reverse strand, counting down.
AGTTTAGACTGCATTGTCACAGGGTTTATTTCGCGGGTGTCGATTCCGCCGGCGGTAACGATGGCCTGAGACCAGGGACCAGGCTCGCTGATCTCAAAATTCAGTTCTTTAAGCCAGTTGCGAAGGCGTTTGCGCAGTCTGGCTTCAAGTTGCGAGCAATTCAATTTTGCATCGATTTCACAGCTTTCAAGACAGAAATCTATCATCGAGGTCGGTAGCAGGCCGGCAATAAGTTCTGAGCAAGGCCGGTTTTTAAGCTTGTTAAGGTCGCGTAACAGCCTTTTATCAAGCTTTTCATGATCAAGGGCGGGCTTAAGATCTAAAGAAACGATTACCTGCTTCTTCTTGACTATTTCAGGCACAGCTGTGCGGCTTAGAGTTATTATGACCGGTCCGGCCAGATTGTTGTCGAGAAAAGCCAGTTCTCCAAATTCGCTTTGCACCTTTCTACCGTCAATTATCAACCGCGCCTCGATGTTTCTGAGTTGCAGTCCGTTAAGTGATATTGGAAAAGGCCGTTCGGGTTTCAAAGCCACAAGAGAGGGCAGGGGTGGCACGACTTTGTGCCCGATATTTTGCGCGAATTTATAGCCATCTCCGGTTGAGCCGGTAAGCGGATAAGATTTGCCGCCAGTGGCTATTATTACCGCATCAGCGTCAAAGGTTCTGCCGGTTCGGGTCTTTACCCCTTTGCATTGCTTTTGCTCGATTACAAGATCGCTTATTGCGGTGTCGGTCATAATCGTTACATTGCGTTTTCGAGCCGCAGCCACCAGTTTGCTGACAATTTCGGGGGCCTTGCCTGAAGCTGTAAAAACTCTGCCACCTCTTTCGACCGTAGTTTTCAGGCCTTCTTCGGCGAAAAAGTCTAGCAGGTCCTGATTGAAAAAGGCTTTGAAAGCAGTTTTAAGAAATCGGCCATGATTGTTGAAATGCGCTAAAAAATCTGAATAGCCGGCAGTATTCGTAATGTTGCCGCGGCCTTTTCCAGATATGCCGAGTTTTCGTGCCGGTTTGGGCATCGATTCAAAAACGACGACAGAAGCACCTTCTTCGGCAGCTTTTATGGCAGCCATCAGGCCCGCGGGCCCTGCACCGATCACCAGAATTCTTCTGCTCAATTTTTCTTCACACTGAAGCCAAAATGGCCAAGTTTTTTGCCAAGCTGATAATAGTGTCCGTGAGCATAGCCGACCAGAGCGGCTTTTTCTGACTGAAGTCGTCCCTGGTCATCGATAAGGTGTTCAGAAACCTGTATGGAATTGACATGAGCGAGAAACATTGTGTGCGAACCCAGTTCGATCGATCTGTCTACTCTGCATTCTATGTTTATGGGGCATTCCATAATGATTGGCGGTTTTATGGTTTCTGACTTGCCTTGAGTCAGCCCGGTTTCATGAAACTTGTCGTGGTCGCGGCCTGATATAACGCCGCAAAGATCGGTCTCGCGCGCAATTTTACGGTCAGGAATATTAACGACAAATTCACCCGTCTCTTTTATTAGTTCATAAGAATAGCGGTCGGGCCTGATAGAAATTGAAAGCATGGGAGGCTCAGAACAAATTGTTCCGGCCCAGGCAACTGTAATTATGTTGGGTCTGCCTTCTTTGCCCTGGCAGGTAACCATTACGGCGGGAACCGGCGAAAGCATCGTTCCCGCTTTCCACGAACGTTTGCCAATGTTTATCATCTGATCGGTCATATCAAGATCCTTCTTCTTTTTTCTCTGATGGTTTCTCGTAAATAGTCATCAGGCCAAAACGGCTGCCATACTGGGCCAGCAGCGTTCGTTTTTCTTCTTCACCTGCCAGTCGCGATTCATAATCAGGGGCGAACACCGGCACGCTTTTGCTTGAATCAGGGTGAACCAGAGCGATATACCATGAATCAACGCCTTTATAAGAATAATGTTTGAGATAAACTCCTTCATATCTTTTGAGCTTTTCGCTCCATTCGGTTTCACCCTTACGCGTGTATTCATGATAGTTAACCAGGCCGTTGTCTATATTGATTTCCTTGCGGTAAGCCCTTCTATCCATATACAGGCGATAGAAGCTGTAAAGGCTGACTGCGCTGATTGCAAGGCACATGAAGGCAATGGTTTTGTAGTAAGAGGGAATATTGGGGTCATGCTGAGTCATGTAAATCAGTTTTACCGACAGGGCCATGACCCAGAACATGGATAAAACCGCAACCATTCCCGAAAAATAGAAGAAAAAAGCCGTTCTTTTCGAGAAATCAAGACCTTTTTCGCTTAATTGCATCGGAAATTGCTGATCTGGCGCGCTAACCCATTTAAGTTCATTTTTCATTCAAGATTCACCTGATGTAGATTTCACGGGCAATTATAAAGGGTTGCCCTGCAAATGTCTAACAGAATTCATCTCGGTGCCAGCAGACGGCGAACTCTGATGTTCGAGCTGGTCCAGACATAGTCGCCATCGAGAAAAATGTATTTTATTCCCGCCATTTTCCATTTTTCCCAGGTGCGACCATCGAAGAAGTGCATCGATGATCCGTCTAGTTCGAGTTCGATAATTTTTTTGCTGCCATCCGCCTGGGTAATCACGGTTGGTGGCTGGTCAGAACCCTGGAAATTGTCGCTGAGTTTGGTAAATTCTGCCAGGGCGTCGCAAGCGACCCAGACCCCGGTTTCTCGGTGTGTGCTGGTCGGAAGTGCGGCAACGGCAGTGATGTAATTTGATTCAAAAAACGCGTTGGTGCCGGTATAAGAGCGAAGATTGGCTTCTGGCGTAAAGCGAAAAAGACCGCCCCAGGAACCAACCCAGAGATTGCCGTCACTGCCGGCATCACAACAAGTGTATTGCCTTTCAGCGCCGGTTGAGAGGTTTCTGAAAAATTCGCCATCCCACAACGATATTTGCTTCGGGTGAAGAATTACCAGGTTTGATCCCAGAATTGATTTCCAGTGGGTGAAACCAATGCAGTCGTCGCTTGTAAGGCCTTCATAAACGCTATAATGTTCCCATTCGTAAGGGGTTTTTTCAATGTTTTCCGCCTGTGGATTTTTGAGGATGTAAAAACCGTCGCCTTTGCTGCCAATGTAGAGTTTGTTATCGTTTAACCAAAGGCAGTTAAGTTCGGTGTCGCCGGACCAGGGGTGAAATTTTTCCATGAATCGCCAGTCAGGTTTTTCTTTTTTGAACTTTTTGCCGTCGATTTCGACTATTTGCCACTGCATTTTCAAACGACAAAGCTTTTTGCCTTCAAAGACCAGCCAAAGCATATCTGTGCTGCTGTCTATGGCCATTGCCGTGATTTTATCAGAGTACATCTCATAAAGGTCATGGTCTCTTATCTCTGTGCCGTAAACATCGAAAAGAACTTCTTCGTCATAGCTGAACATGTAGCTTCTGGTGAAAAGCTGCCAAAACCCATCTAAGGATGGGGTTAAGATGTCTTCTGTCGCAATGTCGGGTTCCGGAAGGTCGTCTTGCGCGCTGCCGGGCTCTGCAAAATTCAAAAAATCGTCGGTTGAATCCCGCAATATTTCAAGTCTGGAGCTTAAATCTATGGTGCGGTCTTCGCTTCTGATTTTCGGCGTCGACGAAGGTCGCCAGCGCGAGAGGCCAAGCATGTGTGTAAACCAGTAGCTGGTGCCTTTGCAGATGAAATTGAACGGCACCATGTGTGCGTAGCGGGGAGGAAAAGGGAAAAGGGTTTTTGCATAAACATTGCCCAGCCCCTGCTTTTTAAAATCATCGAATTGGGTTGAATTCAGAGAAATTATGACCAGACCGCCGTTTGTGCAGGCTACCAGCGTTTGTCCCATCAGGTAAAGACGATTGATGCAATCAGATGGCAGACTGCTGTCGAATTGACTGTAATTCTTCCAGATGCCTTTCTGATAGCGCCACAATCCATGATTTCTCGTGCCAACGAAAAGACTGCGCTTATTGAGAAATTCGAAGAATTTTTTCCCGTCATTGTCCATTTCAGGCATTTCAAGACAGGTGTAGACGTCCGGGTTCTCTTTAACTGCAACAATGCACTTTAGCCAGCAGTTTTCTGCCGGAAGCTTCACTTTCTGAATACAGTTTGAATTTTTTATCAGGCTGATATGTTCGGGGGTTATCGAAATGGTATGAACAGCCTTTGAAGGGCCCTCAAACACCCAGAAATCGTTAACCCAATCTTCTGGTTTGCCGTCTAACCCATTTATCTGATAACTGTTTGCGCCAACAATCTCGATCAGGCCTTCGCCTTTAGTGCTGACCCAGCCTTTTGCGCGGTTGATCATGCCCAGACCTGAAATGCCGACAGACCTGATTTTTAAGCCGTTATCAATCTCATGAGCCTGATAGTTAACCGGAACGAAAGAAGTTCTTCCGGTTTGGGGAATTTCGGCCTGACAGACATAGCCACCAAAGCAGCCTGCAAAAATTTTGTTTTTGCGAATTTGAATTCGATCGATATCTACGGTGGGTAAACCTTGTTCGACCCCGTAATAATATAGCTGTTCGCCTTGAATGTGAGCCAGACCCCGGGCTGAAGCTGCCCAAAGATGACCATTTTCATCAAAAGCGATGTCTTTTACCGGATTAGAAGCGATTTCATCGGGCAATTTAAGCTGTTGCCAACTCGAAGTTTCGCCGTCGTAAATATCTACGCCACTGTTATTGCCCACGGCCATCAGAGTTTTCATGGCGGCGAAGCAGTGAACATTATTGTCGCTGAGGCCGTTTCCACTCGTGTAAACCTGCCAGCTGTCAGCGCCGGCAGTTGCATAAACAAGAAGGAAGCATATCAGCAGAAAAAGTTTGCGCATTTTTTTACTCTTGGTTTTAAAAAATCAAATCTTATGGGAAATAATTGTAGCACGAAACCCCGGTGAGGTTAACAAAACTCGTGGTTGGCACCGATATATTAAAAAAAGCTGTGGAGGAACAAAGTTGGAAAAATTCGCCAGTCTGGTTGCAACCATCGATGCCTATGTTTGGGGCAACTTTCTCATGTTCATGCTTGTTGGTACGGGCGTATGGCTTTCGATAAGAATGTGGGCGGTGCAGGTGCGCTTTTTCAAGCATGCCTGGTCGTTGATTACCGGTAAATGGGATGATCCTGAAGATCATGGCGAAATAACCCATTTTCAGGCTCTGTCGACCGCATTGGCTGCCACAATTGGAACCGGTAACATTGCCGGGGTTGCCACGGCTTTGGCAAGCGGTGGCCCTGGTGCGGTATTCTGGATGTGGGTTACAGCTTTCATCGGCATGTGTACCAAATTTACATCATGTCTGCTGGCGCAGAAATTTCGAAATATCGATTCTGACGGAGAAGTTACCGGTGGGCCGATGTATTATCTGCGCGATGGTCTTGAAAAGCCCTGGCTTGGCTTTCTTTTCGCTCTTTTTGCTTTTATCGCATCTTTTGGAATCGGCAACATGGTTCAGGCAAATTCTGTCGCCGGACCACTTCATACATATTTAAGCGAAGCCGGTCTGGTTGCGCCTGAAATGGTCGAAGGCTTCGATACGGTTCGTTTTTTAATCGGTGTTGTCATAGCTTTGCTCGTCGGCGGTGTAATTCTCGGCGGAATCAAGAGGATTGCAAGGTTCTCAGACAAAATTGTGCCGGTAATGGCGTTGGGCTATATTTTAAGCACCATATATATTCTTTTCGTTCAGCGAGAACATGTGCCGGGTGCCATTAAACTGATTTTTTCATCGGCATTTGGCCTGCGTGAAGCAGCCGGCGGTATTCTTGGCTTTTCGGTCAGTCAAGCCATGCGCTGGGGCGTCGCCCGAGGGTTGTTTTCGAATGAAGCCGGTCTGGGCTCTGCTCCAATCGCTCACGCACCCGCAAAAACCAAAGAACCGGTTCGCGAGGGCATGGTGGCTATGCTGGGGCCTTTCATCGATACCATCGTTGTCTGCACCATGACTGCTTTGGTAATTATAACTAGCGGTTATTTCGACCCTTCTCAGGCCACGACCTTCGCCGGACTGAAAGGTGCTGAATTAACGGCGGCTGCATTTAAAAGCAACGTTACCTGGGGCCACCATGTTGTAAGCTTTGGCCTGGTCTTCTTTGCTTTTTCAACCATGATTGGCTGGAGCTATTATGGAGATCGTTCGGTTCGTTACCTGTTCGATGCTAATCCGGTCAGAGCCAGAAAAGCAGTATTCACCTACAGAATTGTTTATGTGCTTTTGATTCCGGTCGGGGCTGCTTTTCCGCTTGAACTGATCTGGAACCTGTCAGATATCGCCAATGGTCTTATGGCTTTTCCGAATCTGGTTGGTCTGATTGGCCTTTCAGGTGTCGCTGTTGGAATGCTGAAAGATTACGAAGTGCGTTATCCGACGATGAAGCCCTATAAGTAAATTGATTGAATTGAAATCATTCGGGGGTTGCAATAGAATAGATTTATGTTCGGTTTATTAGATAATTTTCCTGAAGTTGTCGGGCGGGCCCAGCGCCTGGTCGAAGAAAAATTTTCAAGTGCAATCGCCGCTTTTCTTTGTGGTTCAATCATCAGAGGCGACAGCACACCTGAATCCGATTACGACATGGTAATCGTTCATGAAAAACTCGAAAACGCTTACCGCGAGTCGTTCATATACGAAAATAGAAAAATCGAAGCTTTTGTGCACGACCCCGAAACCCTGACCTGGTTTTTTGAAAAAGTCGATGCCGCATCAGGGGTTCCGTCTTTGCCGGCCATGGTAGACAAGGGTCTTATCATAAAAAATGTCGACAGCGCCGCTGACCGGTTCAAGACTCAGGCTCATAATCTGTTGCTTATGGGGCCAAAGCCTTTGAGTGCAGAAGAGATAGACAATTTTCGTTATTTTATCAACGATCTCTGTGACGACCTCAGGTATCCGCGCAATTTTGACGAAACCATTGCAACTTCCGCCAGGCTTTATGAGCTTCTGGCTGATTTTTATCTGAGAACGCGGGGAAGATGGTCGGCGAAAGGTAAGAGCATTCCCCGGGCTTTGAAAGAGGTTTCACCGGAATTCGCATTTCGCTATTCTGAAGCTTTTCGTCTTTTGTACAGCAGCCAAATGACCTATTCTGTCATAAGTCTGGCTGAAGAAATTACCAGCGAGTTTGGCGGTTTACTTTTCGACGGATATATTCGTAAAGCCCCTGCGAAATTTCGGCTTAAGCGTTCGACGTTAAAGAAAAATTCAGGCAGAAAAAGCAAAAAGTAAGCAAAAGTTGATTAAGGGCAAATCAGGCTAAAATAAAGGCTTTGGTCCGATCTTTCGCTGTTCTGTCTGCTCTTCAATTTTGGGGCTTTGCAAATTGGCATCTATACTGTATTATAACTGTTGGCATGATACAGAAGTTTGTTCTGATGATATGATTTCTCAAAGAAGGAATTAGGTTATGAGTTCGGGCATTTTGAAAGCCAATGAATTAAGTGAAATAAAAGAAGTTCTCGCAAGCGATCAAGCTTCGACGATGATTGAGAGAGATGTTTACTGGCCGAAATGGGACACGCCCTGGTGGTATTTTCTTCTACTGGAAGAAACTGATCGCCTTGAAGAAGTTCCGGTCGAAACTTTCAAAGAGTTGCTTATGTGCGCTGACCGGCAGTTCTTGCACAGTTTTCCCATAAGCGAAGATGAGCTTCCTGAAAATCTCAACCCCTACACTGAAATCGTCTGCTTCTGCTTTCTCGGCTCTCTTATGAGGCTGGCCTCAAAGGTTGATTTCGATGCGTTCGCCTGGTTGCCCTGGGCCAAAGACTGGATTCATCGTTATCAGCTTCCAGATGGCGGATATAATTGTGATGAAGCTGCCTACAGCGGCAGTGGCAAGGGGTCACTGATTTCTACCACAGTTATGCTCGAAGGAATGCTTGCTTACGTTAAGTTCAGCGGTAACTACGATGAATTCGGAAAAAACATCGAAAAGGCCGTCAGTTATCTGTTGAAACATCACATTTATCTTTCGACCAAAGCTGCCGAGATCGATGGAACAGAATGGGACAAAATCATCTTTCCGAGATTTTATGAATATGATTTCTCAAGGGGACTCGAAGCGGTTCTTGATTTTGTTTTGCAGACCGGTAAAAAAGTTCGCAGAAGCAACATGGAAAAGGCAATATCTCTTCTCGAAAAGAAGCTTTCAGAAGGCTTGAATCATTCTGAAAAACAGTGGCTAAGTGAAGAGAAAACCATTTCTTATTACATCGAAGCTCCGGTGTTGTTCAAAGATATGGCCAATGTTCCGCTGGTGATGAAAAAGCTTAACAGTACCGCTGAAAACCCTTTTGTGGTTGCAAAGCTTAACGCTATCAAAGAAAAGTTGAATCAGGCTCAGAGTAATGGCCAGCTTGTGTAAGTTAAAATAGACCTGAGAACCTGGCATTTT
>JASURT010000129.1 GCA_030446435.1 Candidatus Ozemibacter sp. | reverse complement strand
AAAGACTGCCCGATTCTCTGCATAAGATTCAGCTGGGCCATTCTAAAACTGCTGTCTACACCGGTCAAAGCCTGATGAACGTCTCGCTCTATTTTCAATCTTTCTTTTTCATAAGCTTCGCGCAAAATAAGCTTGAAAACTGATCGACCCATCATAAAAGGCATAAGAATAGCGAAAATTATGGACACAATCAGAACAATGCCCACTTTTAGCGATGGCCCACGTGAAAAAACCGCGGCATTTACCAAAAAAACGATGACAAGACACATCAAAGCAAATGCTGGCAGTTCAGGAATCAAACTACGAGATTTTCTTCCGTTTTGCGGCAAATCGAAAACGGTAACCGGGCGCAACTCTGAACGACCAATCAATCTACCGATTATTGCCATCTGGTTTTTCAAAGGCAGGCGGGTAGAGCTTGCAAAAAGGGCATTGCCTTCAAGTTGCTGCTTCTTTCGGCACTCTCTACCGATCAGAACGGCATCTTCACGAGAAACCTTCTCTTTAAACCCCCGACTGCTTATCAGCAAATTATTTTTATAGTCATAATAACAGCTGTAATAGCCAGGTTTAACGTTAGTTTTAAGAAAGGATCGAAACGAAAATAGATTTGAATAATCAGAGAGATTGAGCTTGCTGAAAAAGAATAGCTCTCCTTCACCAGTCTTTTGAAATCTGTCCCAGTAAAACCAGGTCGATCGCCTCTCAGAAGTGAAAATTGAGGCTCGGGACGATCGCAGAATAATCATATTCATTTTTGCCGTAGGAATACCGAGAAATTGCTGTAGCAGCTCGTCGCATCTGGCCAACTTGCCTGCACTGTCTTTTTTAATGTTATAGTCAGAAAATTTCACCTTGAATTCGTCTGCCAGCTCAATGAACAAGCTTACCAATTCGGGCTCCATTTCGCCTGAGAGATTGGCGAACCTCAGCAATTTTCCCTCTTTATCGGTTTCTGCCACTGCCAATGTATGAGCCGGCAGATTCTTTTTCAAAAATTCAGGCTCTTCTTTTTGCACGAAGAATAAGTCATGTTTCTGATTAAGAATCTCTCTGAATTTGCCAAACCAGCTTTGCAACTGAAAATCAAAATTCGCTTTATAGCGCATTTCTTCATTGATTTTGTAAGCCTGCCGGGCTACTTCTTCAAGGCTTTTTCCTGAATCAGAAAGTTCGGTTTCAAGCCTGAGAATTGCCGAAAATATCAGCGCAAAAATTGCGACCCAGAGCAAACAGGTGGATAATTTCATGTTTGCAGCTCCGAAATGGCGATTTCAAAGTTTTCTTCGTCTGAGAGCTTTACAAATTCAACATTATCAACCAGTTTGCTTACATTTTCAGAACAAACGATTCTGGAAGCAGTTCCGAGTTTAGATTTGCTTTCAAGGTATTCTGAACGACTTCTGGACTGGCCGATCAAAACATATTCGTTCTTATCATTGGCTTTTAGAACTCCAGAAACTAATTTTCCGGCTTCGATACCCACGCCGATTTCATAAACGAACTTTCCTGCTTTCTTACGCTTATCGATTAACGAATGATGTGATTTCATCATTTGTATCGCAGCATTTACAGCCTTCTGGGCAGCTTCTTTTTCTGAATCACCAAAAAATACGGCCAGAACGGCATCGCCGATGAATTGTTCGATAAGTCCGTCATTCGCTGAAATGCAGGCAGACATTTCGGTCAAATGTTCGTTCAGCATTGCCACAATTTCCCGCACTGAATGTTTTTCGCTCAGAGTTGTAAAAGATCTGATATCAGAACACAAAACAGCCCCCGAGCTCTTTTCAAGCATATTTGCGGCCGAATATTCTTCGCGGGCAATTTTGCTGTCAAGTCCGGCTGAAACGAAACGGCCAAGATTACGACGTTCGATAATACCATCAACCATATGGTCAAATGCGTCAGAAAGAACACCCAGTTCATCCTGGCGATTCAAATGAATACGTGATGAAAAATCTTCTTCTGCAACTTTTTTGAGACCGCTTTCTACTCTTTTAAGGGGCTTTACAAGGTAACCTGCAATAAATCGCGAAGTAAAAAATACCGGAATACTCAAAAGCACGAGAATAATTCCAAGCAGAAGGTCCTGAACGAAAACTTTTCTTCTCAGGTTTCTAAAGGTCATCAATGCCGTCAAAACATAAGCACCGGATTTTCGGCACGGATATACAACGACCATCCGATCTTCAGTCTGGCGAAAAATTCTTGCCCGGGTCGCGGCCGACAATTCAATCAATGCCCCTGCATGTTTGTTGATCAAGCCAAAAGCTTTGTCATCGCGACCACGAATCGGTAAAAGAATTTCAGCTTCAGGGTAAGAAATTTTGGCAAGCGAAAAAGTAACTTCCTGATGAGTGTCGTTCCAATCGGTAACTTTGTCTTTCAGATAATTCTCGAAGGTCGATTGAATGTTGGCACGAACAAAAAACCAGTTTATCGGCCTGCCATCTTTCAGTATGTAATTCTGGTAAAAAAACTGTTTTTCATCACCAAGATCGACAAAGTCGCTATCTGCACGATTGCCCATAAAAAGGCGCAAAATTTCGGCACCCTCATCGCCTTCGAAAAATTGCATATTGTAATCTTTGTAATCTGTCATTTCTGGTGCAAGCATAAAATATGCCTTCATAACCCAGTTTTTGTAAAAACCCGACATATTCAGATCTCTGGCGGAGGTTTTGGAATCGAAAGAATGATAGTAATAATCAAGCCCTGAAATGGGGGGCGGATAGATATAGCAGGCGCTTAATTTCAAGCCTGTATTGATGAAAAAAGTCGGAAGCTTCTCTACTTCCCGTTCCCAGGCATCTTTATCCCATTTTATCAACGCCTGTCTCCAGCTGTCTGACATCTCTATCTGGCGGCAAACTTCGCGATACTCGGTCAGAATCGATTCCCCGGAAACATCAGCTTCTTCAAATTGCCTGATGATTTCTTTCAACGCTTGCTGTTCCTGTCTGAATGCCGATGATTCAAGATGAAACGAGCCCGCAATGTAAAAAACCACTAGCGGTAAAACGCCAATAACCATAAAAATCAGGGTCAGCCAGTTTTGAATGCTGAATCCAAGAGGCCTGGCCGTGATGAAAACTCTGATAAAAAGTAGGATCCAGGCCGAAAAGAAAGCCAGACGAAAGGCAAAAATGAAAAGGTTCTCGGTCTTGTTAGCTTTTTTTGAATTGCCTTTTATCAACCAGATTTCGTAAGGGATCCTGAAATCGATGAATTCACGTATGATTGAATGCCCCTTGAAAGAGACCAAAGTTCCGACAGGCAATTTTTCATCGCGAACAAAACCCTTTTTCGTAGACAAAGCAAGTTCGTTAAGCTCTGTCTTTTCATCATGATTAAGACGATCGTCAAAAACGGGTTTTAAATCATTACCTGCCTCGACAACAGGCACCAAAAGAGAATAAACTTCGGGAAACTTTTTCGCCAGAATTTGAATGGCAATTTTGGCAGACTGCCTGGTATTTAAAAGCTCAGCCTTGAAGAAGCACATATAAACAATCTTCTGTTCTTTATCTTCAAGCAAATCCCATATCATCAGGCGATGCTGACCATTGAGCTTCACATAGCTTACTTTTCCCCGACGCGACTCTTTTAACAGATCAAAAGTGAAATCATTTTTAAGAGCGCCCTCGCAAAAAGTGTCCAATCGCTTCAGCTCTCTGCCTTCAGGAGTTTGCTCCAGGGCCAGTGCGCCTAATAAAGTTTCAAAAATTTTCCGTCTTCTGTTACTGAAGTTCGAACCCCTGAAGAGCTTGAACTTGTTTTGGGCACAATCGAAGCGGCCGGCATAAACTATCTCGGGCAACCAGCTTTTGGGCAGCCTTTTTCGCAGCTCATTCTGAAAAGATTTTGCCGGTTCAGAGCTTTTTAGAATTCTCTCACCCTGATTCTGGCGAAAAACCGCCATCCGCCTTTTTAACTGCAATTCATATGACCACAGCGTCGAAAAAAGCTGAAGATAATTGTTGGCTTCCTGCTCCCAGAGGTATAGATCCCGCTCCCGGGCGACTTCATTTCTCTGAAACTGCGTGAATTCAAGCAACTGAAACGGAAGAAGAGTCAATACAAACGCGAAAAAAAGTGGTAAAACCATTCTGATCCGGCGCAGCATTTCTCACTCCGTGTATATATCTGAATTTAAAAGGGCATGATACAACAAAGCACCATTTTAATTCCAGTTTTGCAAATTATCCTCGAACTCAAGGTCATTTTTTTATGGAAAGATGACGAACATATATGAAACGCAAGAAGTTACAACATTAGTTCAGATAACTTTACAAAACAGGTAAAAACCTATAAATTCATGATTAAACAAGTTTGAGGAAACGCAAAATGTCAGCAAAGAGAAAACCCGGCAAAATTTTTATCATTTTTATCGCATTGGCGGTAATTGGCCTGTTTTTCACCGGCTGCTGCAAAAAAACCTCGACCATGGATGAGGCCGGTAAAGCCTATCAAAGCGGCGATTTCAAGAAGGCGGCAGAAATGTTCGTTCCTGAAGCCGAAAAAGGCAACGCCGAAGCCCAGGCAAACATAGCTTTTATGTATTATTGCGGCATGCACTTTCCTAAAGACCATAAAAAGGCGGCTGAATGGTATACCAGGTCTGCAAAACAAAACTATCTCAATGCCCAGTTCAGCCTCGGAACCCTTTACGAGAACGGCGAAGGGGTTAAGCGGGATTTTGAAAAAGCCTATTTCTGGTATTCTCTGGCAGAAAAACAGGGCGATAAAGACGCCAAACGACTCAGACGAGAAGTTGAAAGACAGCTGTCGGCGAAGCAAATCAAAGAGCTGAAGCAAAAAATCGCCGCCTGGAAACCAGAGAAATAACCCGATGCCTGTCTATACTTCAATCAACCCGATCGACGACCTTTTTCTACCGGCAATTTACGCCGGAGAGCCTTCTTCATCGAGCGTTGTCATAATTCTTCACGGTCTTGGCGTAAGCAAAGAGGTTCAGATACCAGAACTTCAAAGGCTTAAAGCCGAAGGCTTTTTTTCGGTCGCCATAGATGCTCCACATCACGGAGAGCGCGTCGATGGCTACCTTGAGGTAATGGAAAAACAGACCTGTGATTTGTCGAAACATCTGATGTTGATAAAAATCATCTGCCAGCAGGCTGTTGAGGTAGAGGCCCTGATTAATTACTATCAGAATCACGGAAAAAAAGTCGCGGTGGTTGGCATATCAATGGGCGGGTTTTCTACTTTCGCCCTTCTGCGCGGGCATTGCAAGCCTGACTTATGTGCTCCGTTCCTGGCATCTCCCGATTTTCGTCTGCCGGAAACAGGCAAAGATTTTCCTGAATCCATAATCGAAAAATCAGGCCCCTTCGACTTTCCTGAAGAAGCTTTTCCGACTCCGCTATTTGTCGTCAATGGCTTGCTTGATACCGTTGTTAAAGCCTCTCAAAGCGAATCTTTTTTCGGCAAACTACAAAAGCTCTACGCAAAGAAGCCTGAACTACTGGAATTTCATGCATACCCGAAATCTGAACACTTCATGAAACCGGCCGACTGGTATGATTCCTGGAGCAAGCTGATAAAAAAATTGCAGGCTCTCGATTTTTAATTTGTTCAGGCTTCGGCTTCCACAACCAGCATTGCTTTTCCACGCATATGCAGTGTAAAAATGAATGCAGCAAGTATGCATGTACTACCACCTAAAATCATGGCCGGCCTTACTTCAATTTCAGAAGAGATCCAGCCCATCAAAAGACTGCCAATCGGAGACATCCCGGTAAAGCACATCAGATAAAGACTCATTACCCGGCTTCGCTTTCGCTTATCAGAAATAGTCTGTAACAGCGTATTACTCGAAGCAAAGCCGTTTACCATGCAAAGCCCCATGAAACAAGCAATTATGAACGAAAAAATGAAGCTGGTAGACTGCGATAAAAGAATGGCAAACACCCCATAAAAGCCAAAAGCAACCGGCATAACCCTGATCAGTCCGTCAATGCTTTTTCTAGATGCCAGCCATAAAGCGCCGCCAACTGCGCCAAAGCCCATTGCGCCAGTTAAATAGCCAAGTGTCTCAGAACCACCCATAAGAATTTTATCGGCGACAACCGGTAATAAAACCATGTGAATAGACATACCCATCAGGCTGGCCGTTGCAAGCATCGCCAGAACCGGCAGAATAACCTGGTGCTTCAATGCATAGGTTATTCCTTCGGCAATACCTGAAACCCAGCTTTGCTTGCCGGAAAAACCGGTGGTTTCGTTTATCTTCATTTTGAAAAGAGCTATGGCAAATGGCAAAAACGACAAGCTGTTGAGCAGAAAGCAAATTCCTTCTCCGGCCCGCGCCACGATTATGCCGGCAAGGGCCGGCCCAACAAGCCGGGCCATATTGAAAACTGAAGAGTTCAAAGCTATTGCATTGCCAAGCAACTTTTTATCGGTAACAAGGTCTGAAACGAACGAATGCCGCCCCGGCATATCGAATGCATTCACCAACCCCAGAACCACACTCATTATCAACAGAAGCTTTACATCGATCAGATCAAAAATGGTCAGATAAGCTAAAATTGCCGCCTGGGTAAAACCAAGCATCTGCGAACACATCAGAATCTTTCTTCGCGAGCCGCAATCAAGAATAACTCCGGCCCATGGCATCAGCAGAAAAGAAGTGAACAAACCTGAAAAATTGATTATTCCCAACCATAAGGTTGAATCGGTAAGCCGATAAACCAACCAGCTCATTGCCAGTCTCTGCATCCAGGTTCCGATTACCGAGATTCCATTCGCAAAAAAATACAAACGATAGTTTGGAATGCTTAAAGCGGAAAATGTGCTGCTGAATTTTTTGATCATCGCTTTCCAATCGAAAAAACAAGAACGCTGCTCTGCTGATCAGCAATCTGATAACAGAACAGCTCTAGAGAATACTAACAGGTGCCAATTTGCCTGGGCACAGAGTCCGTTTCGGCGCGCCCCCATACCCAGACTGCTTTTCAGGGTCTTTTCAGCAAAAAATCATCCATCATGGTTGATCTGGGCAATCAATTCTTTAAGAACCGAAGGAGCCCGGTCATGATCGATCTGACAGGTTCCAGCCGCCTGATGACCTCCGCCACCGTATTTCAGCATCAATTCACCAACATTGGTCCTGGAGCTGCGATTCACGATAGATTTTCCAACGGCAAAAACAGTGTTCTGCTTCTGGAAGCCCCACAGAACATGAATCGAAATGTTACATTCAGGGTAGAGAGCGTATATCATGAAACGATTGCCCGCATGAATGATTTCTTCTTCTCTAAGATCGAGAACGATCAGATTTTTGTAAATCTTCGAACAGCGCTTCAGCTGCTCCTTGAATTTGTCTTCCTGTTCAAAATACAGATCCACGCGAGCCTTAACATCAGGCAGTTCAAGAATTTCGCCGATCGTCATGTCTTTGCAGCAGTCAATCAATTCCATCATTAATTGATAATTTGAAATTCGAAAAGTCCTGAATCGGCCCAGACCAGTTCTGGGGTCCATTAGATAATTAAGCAACACCCAGTCTTTGGGATGCAAAATGTCCTGTAACGAGAATTGAGCTGCATCGGCCTTGTCTACCGCTTCCATCATATCATCGCTGATTTTTGGAAAACGCTCTTTGCCGCCATAATACTTATAAACAACTCGAGCCGCCGACATTGCTTCGGGGTCGATTATATGGTTTTCTCTTTTGCCTTCGTTTCTGATAGTTTCGCTTAAATGGTGATCGAAGACCAGATGCGCGCCTTCGACATATGGCAGATTGGTTGTGATGTCACGGTCAGTGATTTCGATTTTCCCATCCTGCATATCTTTGGGATGAACGAACTTTATATCATCGATCATGTTGAGTTCTTTAAAAAGAACGGCGCAAACAAGACCGTCAAAATCGCTTCTGGTTACTAGTCTATACTTCTTTTCCTCTGTCATCTTATACTCCGTTAATACGTTTATTTTTATTTTGCCTTTTGCAAATTTATCACGGTCAGCGCGTAATTTCTACTTTGACCGTATCTAAATTCGGTTTTTCGCTTTACCGCGCGAAGAAATGCTATTTTTTGCAACTATAAGGTTTCTTGCTTCAGTAAATATTTGATGGTAAACTGAAAGATATGAGTAACAGACAGCCAGGAACAGGATTATTGAGGACAAATCACTATGCCAGAAGTGGTGTGGCCATGTTTTCTGCTATTTTTGTAATGATCGTAATCGGGCTGCTGGCGGTTCAATTTCACCACATGACCAGACAGGCCCAGTCTACCGCCTTTAGATTTCAGGCCTCTGAAATAGCGAGACAACTGGCTGAATCAGCCATGGATGAAGCATTTCTATATATTTACAATCAATCGGAAAAAAGCAGCGGCGAGTTTTTCACCAAGCTTCGTGACCGCTCGGGCAGTATAGATTGCTCGACAACCTCTCTGGACAACCTTTCAGGAAAAGGCGTCGATGTAAAAATAGATTTAACCAAGGCAGAGGCCGCCACAATACTTAACGGAAACAAGTTTGATATTTCAGCCAAAGCAAGAATTATCGACTTTCGCTCAGCTGACCCTGACGGCAGAAAGTATTACGACAAAGAAGGGGTCGGAACTCTTGAATTAAAAGTCTCGGTCACACCCAAGACAGCTTTTAAGAAGCAAATTAAAAGCGCATGTCACCTGACCAGACATCACGATTACAAAGTTGTTTCAATCGTTACCAGGCGCAACAATTCCGGTCAGCGCAGTGAATATGTTCACAACTATGTTCTTGACTATGCGCTTTTCATAAGAAACGGCCAAAGAGAATTCGACACCACCCTGGGCCTGAGTCTCAACCCTGAAAAGCAGCAGTTCGTTGTCGATCAGACAGGCCTTACCAACAGCAATTGCGGCAAAATTTATCTTGGCAATCGCACCGGCAAATATGTTTTTCTGAACATCGAACCGGCCCGAAAAGATTTTCTGCCCGCACCAGTAGAAAAGAAAAAGATCGTTCAGGCCAGCAGCGATGAAGTTTTCAAGCTCTTACCAAGCTTTTATTCAACGGTAAAAAGCGAGGTTAAAAAGAAAGTAAAAGACGAAGGCGCTTCATTGAAATCTTTTTCGATGGACGGGCACAAAGCTTTTTTTGAATACTCCAGATATCCGATTACCAACGATGCGCTTACGGTCAAGAAAAACCTCCAGGATTTCCGCGACGCCACCCTTGCAGGTGAAGCAAAAGCCGCCAATAAAAAAGCCCTTCTTGATTTTTTCCCTGGCGTTGAATTCAAGCCTGACACCCTGTTGTCTGCCACCCTTGAAGGAGACATAAGGCAGAGATTTTTTCACTTCGGCTATTTTTATGTAGATCTATCTTCTGCTTACATCAAAATTAAAGCGGAAAAACACGGAAAATCAAAAAAGTTCACCATCAACTTTCCCGCCGCAACGGTAAACGAGATGAAAAATGAGCTTTATCCCTGCTTCGATTACGACCATTTCAAAGATGTAACCGGGTTTAAGTCGACACT